>NZ_PHHC01000141.1 GCF_002930195.1 Holospora curviuscula
CCAAGAACCCACGAGTATTCTGTAAAAGGGCAGCGTTGTTAGGGAAAACAGGAGTTGGGGTGCCAAAAGTAGCACAAATGTGTAGAACAAATGTCTATAGCCGCTTGAATGGGCTCTACTTTAGGGACCATCGGATTGCTTACGGGTTCTGTAGAGGTATTGACTGGTTGGATAGAAGCAATATCCCAGAAAACCGTGATAGTGTCATGGATAATACTGCTTTCCATCAAGATAAAGTCATGGAGATAAACAGATAAGACGTGCTACATATTGTTCAATTGACACGCTATTCTCTATAACTATTCTATAGTTAAAATTACCGAACGTAGTGCGAAGTTGATTTATAAATATGAGTCTATTAATAAGGTACCAACCAAATTAAAAATTGAAATCAATACTACTCAGAATTTTCAGGTATTGCCTGTGCAATCTGAATGGTTTAATGGCTTTTCTGATATTATCACTGATGAAATTGATGAGCTTATGGCAACTAAGCTGAGTGCTCTATATCAGCGCCGAAAAGGTAGAGACTTATTTGACGTATGGTAGTAACCAAGCAAAAATTGATTGACCTAGAGAGAGTGTTTGAAATTTATTCAAAATATTGTGCTAACGACAACACCCATATTTGAGGAGAAGATTTTTTAAAGAATTTGGAATTGAAGAAGAATCACCCAGATTTCCAGTCCGATATGAGCTCATTATTACCCATAGAATTGAATTGGAGTTTTGAAAAATCTTATCAATTCGTTGTAAATAACGTCATTATCAGGCTGCCATAATGTAAAGAATTAAACTGTATAGCCAAATCTCAACAAGCCTCGTGTGCCTGAGCAATGAGAAGCTAAAACAGATTTTAGCAGATAGCAAGCCCGTGCATGGAAGGTATCGGTGGCAAGTTAGCTCTCATTTCTATTAAGAACACTTCCGTATGTGTTAAAAAATTACCGTTGACTGATCTTAAGCAACTGCCTCAGCATTTTATGTCTATAGCCAATATCTTTGATTCTCCACTTGGCGATCAATATGGTGTGGGCTCTTGCTGGCTTTGGGGCATGGAGTGAGCTAGCGACACATATCATGCCACTAACGGGGTGATCACAGGTGAATGTGCCAATTTCTCTATTATGTACCCCTGACTCCTGGCGCATTTTGCCAAGTAGCCCAGGCAATATTAACTATTGGGATGACATCGAAAAATATTGCCAACACTGGGAAAATTCCGCCGTCATTCGTCAACGCATAGAAAATCTGAATAAAGCATCTGCGCATATCGCTTTATTTCTTGAATATGTCCCACAAAATTTTGATGCGCACTTTAAAAATATACTCACAGACGCTAAGCGCATCTATTTAATCGATTTTGGACTCGCGTTATCATCAAGATTTGATCTATCCGAAAAGGAAAAAGAATTTTTAAAACAGCATCAGTCCTATGATCAAGCTTGCGCTGCTGTAAACCTGCTTCATTGTATTATCACATCACTTTTTGGTAAGGAGCATTGGGAAATTCGTCTGCATAAATATCTTGCCGGTGAACTTAGCAATGTTCCACCTGCAATTAATACGATTATCAATCGATACGCTCCCATTGCATTGCTCATGGATGAATTTTTTCAAAAGCTTCAGAAAGAAAGCAAATCAACCCCATACCCTGCAACACAACTAGAAAAATTATTGAGAGCAATCTCATCGGAGACAACATGACCACCATTATTGAAACAGAAAGGCTGATTTTAAGAACCTGGAAAAAAGAAGACACAGAGGCGTATTTTTAAATCAATCAAGATCTCAAAGTGATCAAGTTTTTACGTAGCCCATTAACCATGAAACAGGTGAACGATTTTATACTAGCGGTGAATAGTCATGGCGACAAACACGGTTACACTTTAGGGGCGGTCTGCTTGAAAGAAACCAGTGAGTTGATGAATTTTATCGGTCTTAATCATACCGATTGGGAATCGAATTTTACACCAGCAGTTGAAGTTAGTTAGCGCTTAGGATCGAAATATTGAGGCAAAAGCTTCTTTGGAATATGGGTTTAAACAGCGCGGCCTAAAAGAAATTGTTTCTTTTACCGTGCTTGCGAATGCTCGATCGTTAAGAGTTATGGAAAAGATTGGATTAAAACGTGATTTAAAGGCGACTTTGCACACCCTAAATTAGCTACCGATTATCCATTGTTACAACATATTTTATATCGCTTGAGAGCAGATGAGTATTTGCCAGAAGGAAAAAATGACTGCGAAATACTGTTTTACGGTTGGTAATGGAGGGCAAGAAAGCTTAAACATTTTGGAAAAAAAGTTTTAACGACAAAACACAATATTTCTTAAATAAACACGGCTTAAGAGCAGGGCTTTCTATATTAGATATTGGCTGCGGCTTGGGTTATACGCGTCAATACCTTGCTGAAATAGTTGGAGCCAATGGTCGTGTCACAGTAATCGATAACAGCGAAAATCAAATTAAGGCAGCAAAAATGCGTTGCTCTGAGCACTTGAAAAATAGAATTGATTGGGTTATTGCTAATATTTACGAACTTGAAAAATTAAACAAGACATTTGATATGGTGTATTGTCGATTTGTTTTACATCATATCCATAAACCAAGACTGGCATTGACTCAAATTTCTGCCAAACTTGATCAACCAAACTAATATGAAAGGCATCGACGCCTCCATCTATCAACCCATACTTATTGAGTCAGATGTAAGGCAATTATTGCTTCAAAATGAGTACATCGATGACGAACCCATTTATAATAGGTTTTTACACCGCTAATTTCACAGTAAACAGGAAAGTAAAATGAACAGCATAGAATATTCTATTGAAAACAACCCTTATATTTCTGATGATAAAGTCATCCGTAATGGGATAGTTGATTTTAATGCCAAGATCATAAAAGAAAAATCATCCCATTTCAGCCTATTTGCAAAAGATGGTGCTCAGATCATAGGTGGAGCTTTGATTTGGGAACACAGTGATGCGCTGTATATTGATGTACTCTGGTGCAATGAACAATACCGAAAATTAGGCATCGGGACCAAAATTATCACCATGATTAATGATGTGGCTAAGAACAAAAGATCGCCTAAAATATTTGTCGATACTTATGAATTTCAAGCACAAGATTTTTATGAAAAGCATGGTTTTTACTGCATAGGGACCACACCCAAATACCTGAAAGATTATGATCGCATTTTCATGAGGAAAGATATCTCATGAAAATATTTGAGCAAAACATCATTAACTTATACGGCGAAATAGGCAGACAGTGGTTAGATCATCTGCCGAATTACGTCGCACAACTAGCAAATACTTATGGACTGTCAAATTTAAAAGCAGTCAATAATTTAAGCTACAATTATGTGTTATCGGGGTTTCAAGAAGCGCAGCCAATTATTCTAAAGTTAGGATTGGATATTGATGGATTCAAACGTGAAGCCGCAGCTCTCATGGCATTTGAGGGATTTGGCGTTGTCCAAATATTTTCAGAAAATACAGGTTTGCTTCTACTTGAATGCGTAGTTCCAGGCATGTCATTAAAGTCCTATTTTCCTGAAAAGGATGATGAGGCAATTAATATCACTGCAAAGGTGATCAAAAGATTGCACAAAGCGCCCATGCCAAGCACCTATGCATTTCCTCACATCAAGGATTGGCTTACAACATTAGATGGCGACTTAAAAATTCCAGTGCAGACGTTGCAAAAAGCGAGAGAAATTCGCGACAAGCTTTTAAGAACAGCTATCCCAGATGTTTTCCTGCATGGCGATTTACATCACGATAATATTTTGCAAAATGGCGAAGGTTGGCTGGTGATTGATCCCAAAGGCGTGATTGGCGAACCAGCGTATGAAGTGGCAGCTTTTATCCGCAATCCAATCCCGGAATTACTGAATCACGCTGATGCGCCAAATATTATTCATAATCGCGTCACTCGATTTGCTGAGCTCCTTAAATTACCATTGCAGCGAATCCTTGATAGGTGTTTTGTGCAGACGGTAGTTGCATGGGTATGGGCAATAGAGGATGGGTGTGATACCAATTACTTCGAGCGGACAACTAGGATCTTAGTTGATATACAAAGATTAATATCACGATAAACAATAAATAATTATTGACATTCATTTCTTTTGTGGATATCCTGTATCAGAAGTAAGCTTTCAAAACTGAGGTATGAATGAACAGAATTCAAAAAATAAGTTCGTATTTGTTGTTAATGTTCGGCGTATTATTGATCGCCGTTCCTCTGCTCTCCATTATCCAATGGATCTTCATTAGCACAAAAATAAGTGATGTCTCAGGTGTGATCAATTTCTTTGGCACATTCGAGAAAACCATTCAAACACCAGAAGGATATGTCAACCTCAGCAACGTTTCTTGGACGCCTATGTTACAGCTATTGGGTTTTAGTGCTGACATAATAGGTCTTTTGCCTTTGTTAATCAGCTTATTTGTTCTGAGGGTGATTTTTAAAAACTATCAAAAAAGAGAGATTTTTAGTGTTAGAAATGCAATTTTGTACCAAAAATTGGGGGCTTTATTTTTGCTAGACGCACTCCTCATCAAATCATTAAGCCAAACCTTAATGGTCTTAGCTGTTACTTTCACAAGTCCTCCTGGACATAGGTATTTAACCATTTCATTTTGGCCCCCTCAGTTAACGTCTTTATTTTATGGCATTCTCGTGATCATAGTCTCTTGGGTGATGCTAGAGGCTAGTAAGCTTCATGATGAACAAAAATTTACAATATAGTTGGAGGTATAACCATGGGCATTATTGTGAACCTCGATGTGATGTTGGCGAAGCGAAAGATGAAGCTTCAAGATCTGGCTGAAGCTGTTGGTATTACTGTGCAAAATCTATCAATTTTAAAAACAGGCAAAGCAAAAGCCATACGATTTTCAACACTCGAAAGTATTTGCGAATGCTTAGAGTGTCAGCCAGGGGATATTCTAGAATTTAAAAAGGAAATGGTATGAAAATGATGAGTCGATTATTGCTGATGCTTTGCATCGGTTTTTCATCTTTTTCGGTTGCAGCGGCTGAGATTACCCCCATAAATATACGGATGCAGAAAGACAAAATGGCGGTCCAAAATATGACATACCCTCATCATCCCGCTTTACATTAAAAAGAATAGGCGCAGATTCCCACGATATTGTTTATTATTTCAGCAAACCTTCAAGAGATAAGTTCCCAATTGCTATTTTAGTGGGTGGTTCATCTTGAGAAGACGACATTACAAGCATCATTCATTTTCATCGTTACTTTTTAAAAGAATTTTTAGACTTGGGTGTTGGCATTATTACCCTTGAACAACAAGGCGTTGATGGTAATCAAATTAACGCAGGTGAGTTCATGGAACATTACACAAGGACTAATCGCTTGAGCGATCACCGAACAGTTATTGCACATCTCAAAAAGCATCCGCCCAAAGGATGGAATGGAAAACTGATTTTCCTTGGTGTTTCTGAGGGCGGCCCTATTGTGACAACGTTGACCACTGACTACTCATCAGATGCGCTTGCAACAATAAATTGGTCAGGTGCGGGAAATTGGTCTTGGCGCGATGAGCTTTGGATTTTTATGCAAGATATGATTCGAAATACGTCTTGGTATATCAAGTTAAGAGCTCAGCTTCCTTCATGGATGCCGTATTCACTTGATTTGTACTGTCCAAAATCACGAAAGGATCATGATCAAGCTATGGATGAAACAATTAAAAATCCAACTGCCCATCTTAAGCTTGCTGGAATGACCTATAAATATCATCACGATGCTTTAATCGTTTACCCAAAACCAGAATATGCAAAAATCAAAACCCCATATTTGGTTGTAGCTGGCGTGAAAGATTCCATTATCGATTCATCTGATGCTTTTGTTCGAAAAGCAAAAGAGGGAGGCGCACCTGGAACTTATATGCGCATAGCAGACATGGATCATTATGTTAGAAAAAAAGGGGATGTTCTAAAGAGTTCATTTGAATGGCTAAAGCAGCCGATTAGATCCATTATTTGAGGAGAAGCAATATCTCATTCCATATTTACTTGTAAAGGGTGCGCACATAAACCCTAGTTTTTTATAAAAATTGACAGATTCTTCATCGGTTTCTAATAATACTGTACTTGGTGTGTAATCTTTTATTAAGCTATGGATCAGAGATTTTCCGATTCCTTGGTTTCTAAATTCATCGACTACGCTGATGTGTTTAATGGTGGCTTGCATACCATTGAGTTCAAAACCAATAACAGCAATTAAAGTTTTAGATGAAAAAGCGCCAATCAAAAATTGATTCGGCTGCTGATAACTTTGTAAGACTTGCGCGATCTTTTCTGGTGTTGGCGAACCGATGCTACTGCTTATCACATAGCCAAGCGGCGGATATGCAGGATTTACAGCCTCAAATGTAAGATTATTTTCTGCATTCATAGACAACACTCTCATCATTTTCGTCTGGGGTGGCTGATTCATCAAAAGCCTTGATTGCGCGAACGTTAAATCCACAACTTTTTAGTATTTCGGTTAACTCAAGGGACCCGTAAATCCTGACTTTCAATTCTTCAATTTCTGTATAGATAATGCTGTTGTGGTAGGTGAGTTCGTATTTACCGATCGAATTGCAAACATTATCTTTCATAGTTTCTAATTGGCTTAGCATGATCATTTGACCATTCGGTTTGTGCCATACAGAACCACGCCATACATCAAGTGGTGGCACGGCTTTAAGTGTTTCATCTTCAAATAATAAAATGCCATCGTCGCTTAGGTGATCATAAAGTGTTTTAAGGCTGCGCATCACAGAAACGGGATCGATAATTAAACAGAAAGACCTGCTAGGAATAAAAATCAGATTATATTTTTCTGGCCGCTTTAAATCTTCAACAAAACTTTTCCATACCGTAGGTTCTAGATTTTTAGCCTTGGCTTTAGCACACAATGCTTCAAGCATATGATCACTTGCATCAAAGCCATGCACATTGAACCCCTCTTCAAGTAATGGAAGTAAAAATCGGCCTGTACCACACATCGGCTCTAAAATAGGGCCATGCGCTTTTATGGAATAGTCACGATAAAAAGCATATGAATCTTCTGGTGGATTAGGCTTGCTTAAATCGTAAACCTCCGTACAAAGACTGAGATAGGTGTCAAGCTGCTTCATGGATTCTCCTGTTAAATCTAATATCATCAAGTGCTCATCAAAAAATGTATCCCCAATTTTGAGTGCACGAGGCTCTGTGCCATATATTTTAAATCCCTGTTTTTGATAAACTGCCACAGCGCGAAGATTGCTTGTCACACAGGTTAAGTGCAGCTGGGTAACACGTGACTTTGCGTGATTGATAATGGTTTGAATTAAAGTGCTTGCGATACCTTGTCCTCTGCATTTAGGCCGAGTATACATGCCCCAAATTACACCACGATGCTTTGTCTTAGCTGAATTTAAACTATAAAAGCCAGCGCAAGAGATAAGTGAATTATCAACGAATACCCCAAATATATCACTCTTGGTTAAGCTATTTTGAAAATCTGAATTTATCCAATTGAGCTCTTCCTCACAGGAGGAGGCAAAACTTTCGGGCGAATTCTTTAACGCTTCTAATCTGAAGTTTTTCCAAATTTGCCAATCGTCTGCTCCTAATTGTTTTATCGTGAAATTATCCATTCATAACCTCATCAATAATTCTTCTCTGCCCATCAGCATCAGCCCTGTTCTTATCTGCTATCTGACACAACTCAAATGTTGCTTTCCACAATGCCCAGGCGCGGGCTCGGAGCCATGTATCTGGGTCCATATCCATTTCAGAAATAAAAATCTTACGTGCTTTGCCTTTCAAATAAGTCCAGGCAATGACAAGATCGCACGCTGGATCTCCAACGGCAGCACCGCCAAAGTCAATGACTGCTGATAGTTTTTCACCATCCATCAGTATATTGCCAATCGCAAAATCTCCATGAATCCATATGGGCGCCTTATTGCATCTCGTCGCACACGCCTGATCCCATAAAGCTAATGCTCGGGTTACGTCTATAATCTCAGCCAGCTCTGCGATCTGTTCTCGCGCTCCTTTATCGTAAACGCTGACATGATCACCACGCCACCAGTTGTGTTGACCCGGCTCAGGTCCTTCTACATCACTAATAGCCTGGAGTTCTTTTAAAAATTTTGCCAGATCAAAAGCAAGTTGTTCGAGTACTTCATTATCCAAAACAAGAAGATTGACGCTTCTGCCTGGGAGCCATTTGTAAATAGAGAATGGGTATGGGTAATCCTTTGATGGCTGTCCAACATTAATCGGAGCCGAGATGTTAATGCTCAACCGTTTTTCTAATTGCGGCAGTAGCTCTTGCTCTTTTGGAACTTTTAAAGCGTAATCTTCAGCTGTTGGCATACGAATGAGCATATGCTCGCCAAGCCTATAGGTGCGGTTATCATGCCCTTGTTTTTCAACATCAATGATAGGCAAACTAGCGTATTCTGGAAATTGCTCCGCTATGAGTTCGCGTGCAAGATCAAGCGTTGGCATAATCGATTTGTTGTTCATAGCTCTACCTCCATAACGGTTACAGGATGAGATTCAAATTCATCCATACATATTTGGCTCCATCCAAAGCGTTTTTAGTATTGAGGTATCGTTGGATCAAAAGAACACAGGTATAGCTTTTTGAAGCCATACTCTTTTGCTTATCTAACTGCGACATCAACTAGCATTTTTTTGATCCCCTATTTTTAATGTTTAGGGGCTACTACTACATCTGCAAGCCATGGCCCTAAATCGGGACGAAACTCTTCCTTAAGTTTAAATGTGCAAAATCCTACTGGAATTTCATCAAACAGCGCAACGAATGAAGTTGTTTTATTTGGGTGCCCCAGCTCATCATAGGTCAATGACTCTATCTCTTTAATCGTAAGCTCTGGAAACCAAATTCTACCTAAAACGTCGTGCCAAATGTGAGCGAGAGCTGGTATAGCGTCTGGATGATTTTTCAGCAGGTCAATTTTGATCATAAATCCACCTCCATAACCGTCACAGGATGGGATGTAAATTCATCCATACATATTTGGCTCCATCCAAGACGTTCGTAGTATTCTAGTATGGCAGGATCGAAAGCAAACAAGTACAGTTTTTTAAAACAAAGCTCTTTTACTTTTAGGAGAGTCATATCAATTAGCATACTGCCAATGCCTTGCTTTTGATATTTTGGATCAACCACAAGTGAACCAAGCCAAGGGATTATACCTGGACGAATACCATCATTTTTACGCAAAGAGCACATGCCAACCGGTAAATCACCATAATAATGCAACAAAAGTGATTGGTAAAGCTTGGTCATTCAAATGCTGTGCAAATCTTGTGATTACACGGTAGGCGGCCACATCAGGAACCCAGATTTTACCTAATACTTCATGCCAAATGTGTGCAAGTTCCGATATGGCGCTGGGATGGTTTTTAAGCAGTTCGATTTTGATCATGACGCTATCTCACTTATTAATTCTGGCATCAAAGTTTTTACTCTTAAAATTCTTGGCAATACTTGCATGACTTTTTCTATCCCAATATTTTTTTGCTCAAGTTCTCTTTGATTGATAGACCGATTAATATTGTAAACCATCCAGTTAATCCAATTTCCCATAACCCCATAAAATGCCGCTTCAACTGTTCGGTTTTCAATTAAACCTCCAGACTCTGAATAAGATTTAAGTATTTTATGGAACAAATCGATATTGAGATCAGTTGTAACGCCAGACCAATCTAAAGCAGCATTTACAATTTCATATGTGGGGTTTAGTTTACGGGCCGATTCCCAATCAATTAATAGAGGTTCCTTGTTCTCAGTTCACAAAACATTTTTTTGATCTAAGTCACCATGCCCAACGACTGTATGTTTTTTAAGAATTTCAATTGAACCCAAATAATTTTCATTAATTTCGAGAAGGGTAGATAAATGGGAATTTAAAATGTCAGCAAATGGAAGCCGCATTTGAGTTGACTGCTTGATTAAGTTTGTAATGTGTTTGTTATCATGAATCAAATTCAGGTTGATCGATACCTTCAATACAGAGATTTATTAAATGCATTTTTGCAAGTATTCTGGCAATGACTAATGCTTGACCTTCGTTCATTTCATCTTTATCTAAAGCTTTTGCGTTAACCCAAGGATACACAAGGTAGCCATATCCATCTGTAATTAAAAGATGTTTATCGGATTGCGAGAGAGCGCATGCCCCAGGGATATTTTGAGCTATAAAACTTGAAGCTATTTGCTCGCTCAATTCATAATTTTTAATGACTTGCTCATTTTGCAAATCAATATCTTTAGATAACTGCTTAATCGCATAGGAGCCTTTATCTGTATCAAGACGCCACATGATATGCAGCAAGCCACCGTGTACTCTTGTGGGCGCTTGAGTCGGTGTACCAAGATCAAAATGCTGGCTTATGTGCTTTAGATGCGTTTGATTCATATGATACTACCCACATACCATTCTGAAGCCACAGTTAACCCCATTTTTTTAAGAAAGTGACATTTCGGTCCATCATGGGAGCCGCAAACAATAAGGACTTGCGCAGCTCCCCTTAACTTTGCGATTGCTTTAATTTTTTGAACCAATTTAGATCCAATTGAATGCCACTCAGCTTCATTAGCGACACAAAAATCATCGATCATTAAGGTTAGCCCACCAGGATTATAAACTTCTGGCGCTGGCATCAACTTGCCGATAATAAAACCAACGATTTTTTGATGACAAGTAGCGGTAAGCATGATGTGGTCATTAGAGCCAAGTAACTCTTCAAACCATTTGGCCTGCGATAGTTCTGCAATATCGCCAGCATATTTCCAAAATTGGGGTTGCGCTTTTTCGTAAAGCCTGCGTTTTTGATACGACATCTCGACTATGCTTTCTATATCGTTAGCTTGAGAAAGTCGAATAGAAATATCATCTTTAGCATTGTTCACCCTATGATTAATATCAAAGGTAAACACATTCATTGCATAAGGATCAGGATTTTCAGCGTTTCTTAACTCATCCTCTGTTTTAAAAACCTCTGTATAATCACCATATGATGCCTCAGAGATAATTTTGCGCCAAAATTTTATGGCTTTTATATTTTCTGGCATTACAGCTATTGACCATTTTCCTGGATGTTCTTTGAATATTTCTCTAGCAACTATGCTTGCAATACCTTTTTCTTGAAATTTAGCAAGAACGAAAAACTCTCCCATATTCCAGTCGACAGGTTCAAGCAAATGCATTTTATCCAATAACACAAAGCCTGCTATTTCATCGGATACCTTTATTAAAAAAGCTTTCTCATCAGAATTTTCAAAATAATGTTTAAAATCTATGCATTCAAACAACCCGCTCTCAGGGCATTCCCAGTCCATATAGGCTGTTCTATCATACACATAGAAACGTGCCATATTTTGAATGGTGGGATAATTAGAAATCGTTGCTGGTAATAATCTAACATTAGGCACAAATCGTCTAATCAATAAATGATGGTGTTTATCCAGCACCGCTACAGTCTCCACCCGCTATAAAGTCAGCAATATGCTCAAAGCCTGCCTTCATGTAGACATGTTTTGCTCTAGGATTATCGCTAGCAGGGTCTATTATGAATGTATCTGCTTTAGAGTCGAAATCTCTTCTAAAAAAATCAAGAAATTCCGATAACGTTCTGGCGCCATAGCCTTTGCCAAAATAGTTTTTATCTCCAATCATGTAATCGATACCGTAAGTATGACCTGTCTTTGAAAGGTGATTTAATTTAATATCATCGATGTGGTCTTCAGCTGTTTCTTGTATCGTCATTAACATTGCGAATGGGTGGCCATTCCAGCTTGCTATCCAATAAAAATACTTGCCGTCACAATAATTCGAAGGTTCTTTTCTGAAATTAACAAAATTTAAAATATCGTCTTTATGGCCCTGCGTATTATCCCAAAACTCCTGAACAAAAGGCTCCAAAAGCCAACCAAAAATAATATCAACGTGACTTATCTTGGCTTTTTCAAAATTAATGCTCATGCCACTTGCTCCAAATATAATTTCATACCTTCATGGCTGGCTTCAAAGCCAAGTTTTTCATAAAAATGTTTTGCTTGTGGCCGCTTTTTATTTGTGGTGAGCTGGATGATAGAAACGTCATGTTCTTTGGCATAACTAATGGCGTGATCAAACATCCAGCTTCCTATTTTCTGGCCTCTATGTTTGCATGCAACCCTTACGGCTTCTATTTGCATACGGGTGCTGCCGATAAAAGTGAGTGATGGCATAATAGTGAGGTGGCAAGTCCCAATAATTTCATCTCCGTTTTCTACCACCATTAACTATTGGGTTGGATTAGAATCAATTTTATGAAAGGCTTTGATGTAGTTTTCGTGCACCGCAGCTGATTTTGATTCTCTGCTAGCCCCGAGTTCATCTTCTAAGAGGAGTTCAACCAGGCAGGGTAAATCAGCAATTCTTGATTTTCTGTGGGTGAGATTTATCATTCATTCCTCAAATAAATTTTTTGAACCATCCCATCCGTCAGGAATTTTTCAGTTGTTAAGTCAAACTTTGCAAAAATTAAACCTAGAGGTATGCAGGTTCCTAAAGTTTGAGGGACAATTGTAAAAATGATTTCATCAACCAAGCATTCTTGTGCAAAACTTTTAGAAAGCTCTGCACCGCCTAAGAGCCAGATATCTTTATCTGATTTTCTGTCTTTCAGGCTTGCCATAAATTCAAGTGGGCTATCATGCGTAATACTGATATAGGGTTTGTCAGTTTCAAATTGTTTAGAGGTGAAAACATAAGTGTGTTTATCTGGCCAACCCCATTCACCAAAACCTAAAATTTGTTTATAGCTTCGGCTTCCCATTAAAATTATATCGATACAGGACATTAAACTTTTATAACCGACGGCTTCTAATTCAGAGTCGTCCTTTGGGTGCGGGAGCCAATCCACGCCACCATTAGTATCTGCGATAAAGCCATCAAGCGAAGTTGCGATGTAGAGGATTATTTTGTTCATATCGTTACACCTTCTTGGCAATTGTTAGTATTCGCTCAGAACTTTCCTTTGAAAACGCTTCGCCATTTATGTTGGTTTGAGCTAATACAACAAACCCATTCTCCTTTAATAGACCTTGCAACTCAGCGCTACTGTAAACTTAAAGCGTGTTTTCATAACCTTTTGATACTTTTGTTGGGCTCTCATTTCCATCTTGATAACCATAGGTACTATAGGATACTAAAATGCCGTCATCAGAGATAGTGCTAAATTGGATTTCTCTGAATTTCTGACCATCGGTGGCAGCCATCCAATCTCCGGTTAATTTTGTGATGGTATTACCGGCTTTCAGGTAATCAAGGTTAAATGTCGAAAATATACAAACCATTCGGTTTCAAATTACGATTTATATTTTGGATGGTGAATTTAAAGTCTTCGCGAGTCAAATAGCCAATTGCATTAAATATGGTAATCGCGGCATCAAACTGGCCTGCATGAACAGTGCGGCAATCTCCTTGTAAAAATTTAATTTTCAACTGATTTAGTTTTGCTTTTTGTTTAGCAATTTTGAGCATGCTCCGGCTAATGTCGCTGCCTACGACTTCAAAGCCTTTGTCTTTCAGCCAAAAGACTTGAGAACCAGTACCGCAAGTAAGATCAAGAACGCTAGCAACCTGATGCTCTTTTAATATTTTCTCTAAAAGCGCGTTTATGGCTCTTGAATTATTTTCATTAAATTCATCATAGCACTCAGCCCCTGTGTTGTAATAAGAGGCTTTTGCACTTGTATGTTTAAGTGATTTCATATTCACCTCTGACTTAGTATTTTTATATGATTCATAATGGCCTCCCCTGCATCTTTGGGACTTAAATTGCTAACATTTAGCGCAAACAAATTAGGGTTAGCAATGGAGATAAGTGGCCCATTATCTTCGGCGTCAGATGGATCAATAGATTTCCACCTTTGCCTTCTTTCTGGTCGCGTCAGGCGCTTTAGATGCTCTTCTTTACTAATTTGAATTTGTACTGGAATAAACAATGCCCCTCGTGTTTGAGCCATTTGCTCTACTTGTCCGTAAAGCTTCCTATCTTCTTGAGTATCTGCCAAACAGTTTGTAAGCACATAACTATTCTGGGTGTGATGGGCCAGGAAATCCAAAACTTCATCCCTTATGCGAGGGATCGATCCCCAAGAAAAATCAGATATCTTGGCATATCCGTCATATTGCAATAACTCAAAAATAGGATTATTGATCAGCTGATTATCGCATACGATAAAACCATACTTTGCAGCTAATTCCTTGGCAATGGTGTATTTACCGACCCCGGGCTTGCCTGTTAAATAGATGATGGTTGTTGGTTGTGTCATATCATCACGCTCCTAAATACATCTGAAGCTGGCTTTTCCAGCCACTGAAGCACGAGTTCTCTTAAGGACTCAGCTCTAAAATCAATTTCAGATATTTGATGCAAGGGTACCCAAATTAATTCAATATGAGCTTCAAGTTGCGGTATTTTGTTTTCAATTTTCAAAGATTCCGATTCAGCTTCAAAAATAAAATTATATTCATGGTTGTGACAGATACTGCTATGACCAGGTTCGAAGCTGTATTCTAAACATCCTAAAAATCTCTTGATCTTGCAATGAGCTCCAGTTTCTTCCATTAACTCACGAAGGAGCGATGTTTCAACTGATTCTCCATGTTCAACATGCCCCCCTGGGAGAAAATAAAAACTGATTGGCAGGTCAAGTGTTCTGCAAAGCAAAATATGATCTTGATCTATTATCACGCCTCTGCTCAAAACATGAATGTTATTCTTACTCATGCGCCACCTCCATCGATTATGGTTCCTTGGTGATAGAGGACCTTCCAGTCACCATTTACTCTGCGCCAAAGTGTTGATCTTCTTGTGACTCTTGTTTTGTCTTGGATAAGAATGTACGTCAGCAAATAATTATCTGTTGCAATTTTGGCGAGCGCAAAGTGTTTTGCCTCCCAAATATCTTGATAATCTGGGTTGTTATACCGCTCGAGCAGAGTTTCTATAACGTCTTGTTTGGTGTAGACATTACCTGATGCACCAACCTCGCAAAACTCATCACACATTTGTTTTTCCAAACTTTTCAGCATGATGGAAGATTGGCTCTCTTGATCCAAGTTCCTCGAGGATTTTGTTCTCCTCTAGTACTTTCCAGTCTGCTGGTGCATCAGATCTAAAGCCATCCCAAAAAAAATCCTCCATGGGGTGCAAGTATTTTTGTAACCGCACTTTCAATGCCAGAAGCATCACCTGTTTGAACGAGGCTTTCAAATGCTTTAGTAAATTCTTCAGCAAGATCAGGATTGTCTGTTTTAAAAAGTCGCATCAATGATTTACCGCTGGCAGCCCACTTTTTCTGGGTCCTAAAATAAAACTGTATAAGTGGTTCAAACAAATGCACAGCAGAAATTATTTGCTCCTCTTTATTTTTGGGGGATTTAATATCATCCAAGATATCGGTGATGAAAAAACGTTCTTTGTCGATTTGAGCCTGAGTCCAGCTGTCCGGACCTTTCGCTAAAGCTTGCTCAGCAATGTTTTTGGCTTGTGAGCTAAATTCATTCGGCTCCAGAATTTCCTGACGCTTGTGAGCTAAATTCATTCGGCTCCAGAATTTCCTGACCTGTGAGAATCATATTAATGAGAGCTGGTTTACCATCACTTGCTTCAAGCTTGCCGCAGAAATACCCCAAGGTATCAAGATCATGAATAAAGGCATCAAATGGGCCAGCCGTCGTAAATAAAGGCTTCTCTATAAGCATTTGGCAATGATTCAAAAACAATAACAAGGTCAAGATCGGATGAATCAGTTCCCTGATTTGCAGCAACTGATCCTGCCCAGAATACCGTTTTAGCGTCCACGTAGCGTTCTTTAATAAGTTTTTGGATGGTTGCTAACGGGTCATTTCTTGAGGATAAATCCTTTATCATCCACATCTCTCCAGTATCTGCCCGTTCTGATACCTTCTTGAAGCCTGCTTTTTCGTAGCATTTAATGGCAAAAAGATTATTAATATCTGGATCGGCGAAAATATAAGAGTACTGATTGCCGTGTAATTTAAGGAATTGTACAATTGCTTTTGAGCCCAAACCTTGCTTCAGCACCTCTTCTTCGCCAATAAAAATGTCAAATGCACCAAGATTTGAAGGCAAGCCTAACAATGGCTTCCTCCTAGGAAAATCATACGCGTTACAAATCTGGATGTACCCAACAGGATTTTGGTCGCTATAGATAATGAAAGCTTGAATAGGTTTCTGTGCACTACCTTCAAGCTTATAGTCTTTGACATATGAGCTATATTTTTCTTTCATCAACTCCATTGTATAGGCCACATCCTGATCCCACCATTTTTTGACGTGCGACGTCTCCAGCCACTTTAGCAGTAGTAGAAAATGTAATTCATTGAGCGGTTCGAATGTGATGGTCATCATCTAGTCCTGCTTTCCTAATGATTGGAAGGCTTTTGGCGCAGAGGTATCGTCCACAAACTTCAGTATCAGGCGGGCCGCTTCAAAAGAAGAGATAGCAGTTGTATCCACCTTAAAATCATATTAAATTTAAAACGCCTTGATGCACTCTATCTATTTGATCATTTGAGAGACCAATGCAGCGATCACGCCTTAAAACTTCGCGTTCTTGCATAACTGCTAGATCACAAAAAACGCCGATGTAATAAACTGTGTGACTCTTTAACTGCTGAGCATACGCTTTTAAGGCCTCTTCATCAAATAGCACTTCGTCGATAATGAGGTTGTTTCCGCATGTAGCTAGCATTTCAGCAAATTGCGGCATAACGCTAAATAGCTTCACGCCTTCTGGCCCTGAATCGACATGCATTGTGGGGCCATGCTCATTTTGCCCTGGAATAAATTTCAAGTATGGTTCTTGTCTTCCGAAGGGGATCATATCAACGAATGTATCAACACCAAAAGTCAGCCAAAGATCTGGACTTTCGTGCTGGATAGCCTTTGCGATAAAAGTCTTTCCGCTAGAGCCACACCCGTTTAAGAAAATAATTTTACTCACGGCGAGCATCCGCTGTTTGTTGTTCTAAAATGCCGCGCAAATGCTCATCAAAGCCTTGTTTATTCTCTCCTAAACTCACAAAAAAGGATTCTTCGGCCGCAAGGAGATCTTTTGCTGCTCCTTGGATTTTAGCGCTACCTGCATCTGTTAATTCTGAAAATTTAGAACGTTCGTCACCTTCTTTTTGGGAACGCTTCAAAAGCCCTCTTTTTTCTAGGGCCCGCAACACCTGCGAGGTCATGGTCACATCAAAACTCAAAAACTTTGCGAGGTCATTTTGCGATACATCAGCCTTATCTTTCTTCAAAAACCCTAATGTCATCAAAAGCATAAACTGAACATGAGTAAGATCATGAGGTAAAAGCGTACTTTCAATCTTGCGCTTCCACGCAAAATAAGCAGAATAGAGCAAGAAGCCTGACACTTCGTTCATGTTGATCCAGTTCGTTTTTGATGACTTTTTCATTGTATGACTCTCCGATTAATTGCTTAGTGCATATTGTGAGTTGATCTTGACTCTGTGCTGATACATATAAGTGATCTCCTTTGAAACAATTATTTGTATCAAACATACTGTCTACGCACAGAATATATTTGCATAAAACAGCAAAGTGTGTCAAGATAAAGCTGCGTACAAGGGGCAAAAAAATAATTTTGGAATTGAGTAAAATGACGACACTTTTTGATTTACAGGGTAAAACAGCATTAATCACTGGGGCTTCTAGTGGTCTTGGGGAGCAATTTGCTCGCTGCCTATCCGGTGCAGGCGCACGCGTGATCTTGGCCGCTCGCCGCATTGATCAACTAAAAACCTTAGCTGCTGAGCTTAATAACGCTAGAGCTATCCAGATGGATGTATCAGACAAGGCATCTGTGACAAGTTGCTTTGCTGAGTTAGAGCAAGCTGGCGAGAAGATAGACATATGCGTTAATAGCGCTGGAATTGCGGTGCTTACTCCTATTTTTGCAGAAGACGATAACGATAGCTTTGAGTCGATTATTCAAACGAATCTGATGGGCGTGTGGTACGTCACAAAGGCAGTCGCAAATCACATGAAGAACCACAGCATTCATGGGTCTATTATTAATATTGCCAGCATTAATGGAGATGCCTTCCCTTATAAAGAAGCAACAGCTTACGCAACCTCTAAGGCCGCTGTGATTCATATGGCAAAATCTTTGGTGACTGAGTTATCAAGGCACCAAATCAGAATTAATTCTATAGCACCCGGTCTTTTTCATACCCCTATGACAGATCACAAATTGGGTACAGATCAACAACGACAAGAGTTTGCTGAGCAGATTCCTATGGGCTTCGTTGCAACACCAAAAGATTTGGATGGCGCTTTGTTGTTGCTCGCATCAAATGCGCATTCTTCCTATATAACAGGATCATGCATTACCGTTGATGGCGGGAAATCTTTTGGAACATCCTGGGGGGCATAATAATTTTATGCGCGTACTTAAATTCATCATCGCAAATATAGGGCCCTATAAAAAGTATGTGTTTGGCATCTTTTTAGCCATGTGCTTGATCACCGTGGATAATACCTTAAAGCCACTTTTAGTGAAGCTGTTTATTAATATTGTCTCGGGAGCTGAGCAGGGAAATCTATGGGTTGTATTCATATTCTATGCCTTACTTCAATTTATGTTGGTGAGTGTATGGACGATGAGTGACTATTGCATCACAAAATATACAGCTAAGTTTCGATTAAATGTGGCGGAACACTTTATGACAAAGCTATATGAATATCCGTACAGCTTTTTTCAAAATCAGCTTTCTGGCTCTTTGACTTCGAAAATAAATGATGCATTTCAATACTTGCCGCATCTGATCTTCACGATCATTAACCCGTTTATGTATTTCATTCTGTTAATACTCATCTCAATAGGTTTGCTCGCTTCGGTGGCGCCTGTTTTTGCCTTAAGTATGGGCGCTTGGGTTTTATTATTTTTTGTGATTACCTTATTTTCCATGAAGAAAAGCATACGGCTCAATAAAGAATATGCCGAGGAAAAATCTAAAATAATTGGCCTGGCCGCAGATTATCTTGGCAATATGATGAGCGTGAAGCTTTTTGCAGCCAGAACTTTTGAACAAGGACGATTTTTCAAACTACAAAAACCTTTTGTTGATATAGCTGAAAAAGGAGGTTTTTATCACACCTGGTTATATGGCTTTCTAGGGATTCTCACTTCGCTTTATGCACTTGCTTTCCTAAGTGCACTTATATTCGGTTATCAAAAAGGGATTGTGAGTCCTGGTGATTTTGCGCTGGTTATTATGACCAACTTCAACATCATTAATACCCTCTATCAACTCTCACATATGCTAAGGGATTTTATAGCTAATTGGGGTGCGGTTGATCAAGCAATAGCTTTGCTAGAAACAAGCGAAATTACGCATTCAGATAAGCCAAACGCCACGGCCTTAAATTGCAGACAAGGCAAAATAGCTTTTGATCAAGTCACATTCCATTACAAGGGCACTGAGCCTCTTTTTCAGAATAAATCTATCGAAATTAAAGCCGGTCAGAAAGTTGGCCTTGTAGGCTATTTCGGTGGCGGCAAGTCAACATTCGTCAATTTGATCCTGCGCCTTTATGATGTGACGGATGGCGCCATTTTGATTGATGGTCAGGATATTAGAGATGTAACTCAAGACTCGTTGCGAGAAAATATTGCTATAATTCCGCAAGATCCATCCTTGTTCCATAGAAGCTTGATGGAAAATATTCGTTACGGCCGAGCAGATAGCACCGATGAAGAAGTGATCGAAGCTACTAAAAAAGCTCATGCCCATGAGTTTATTTCCACGTTGCCACAAAGTTATGACTCACTCGTTGGCGAACGAGGCGTTAAACTTTCCGGTGGTCAGCGTCAATGCATCGCGATAGCTAGAGCTATCTTGAAGAACGCCCCAATCCTTATCCTTGATGAAGCAACGAGCCAACTTGATTCTGTTACTGAAAGCTTGATCCAAGAATCCCTATGGGAGTTGATGCAAAACAAAACCACAATCGTCATTGCCCATCGCTTATCAACACTCTTGCACATGGATCGCATCATCGTATTTGATCAAGGCGTAATTGTGGAAGATGGCACCCATGCCGAATTGCTTGCCAATAATGGGTTATACAGAAATCTGTGGGATGCTCAGGTTGGTGGATTTGTGAGTGACGATCAAATGGAGGATGAGGCACGAAAGCTTCAGTAAATATTCAATACACATCTACCCCTGCAAGTGAAGACATCGATTTTCTCACCCAGAGAATCAATCAAGAGACACCTGAATTTGGCGAAGCTCATCCGTTTGCTTTTTTTGCGCGATAAAATATAATCAAATCATAGCAGGCTGCAATGGGAGTTTGATTTTCGGCAGCATTTATACGGATCAATTGTGGGTACATCCAGGGTCTCGCAAGAAAGGTTTAGCACATCAATTGATGGAAGCGGTTCATGATTATGGCCGTAAGTCAGGATGTTCTATGGCAACTGTTGCCACAATGAGCTTTCAGGGAGCCAAAGCGTTCTATGAAAAATTGGGGTACATAGTAGATTTCGAGAGAACGGGCTATACGCACAGTTCTAGCTGCCATTTTATGAGGAAAGAGTTATGAATGAATTTGTACACATCATTGAAGGAACGCCATTATACGTCTGAGCTATATTATGCGAGTTATTGTTTGTAGGCATTAAGAGTATAAAAACGAGGGTTATTTATCTATCCAAGCTCTTTATCATTCCATTAATATTGCTGACCATTCAGTATAAAACGCTTCTTTCAGATGATGCTCTGGTATTTTGTCTCATAATTATGGGAGGCAGCATAGCAAGCTTCTTTATAAACACAGGAAATACATTAAAGGTTATAAAAAAAGAATGTTCAATTGAAGTGCCAGGGGGTTATGGAACGCTTATAGTATTGTTTTCCTTTTTTATTGTTAAATATTATTTTGGCTATTTAAAGTCGACAGATCCAGACTTGTTTCTTAAATACTCTATTATTGAAAGTGTAATAAGTGGATTATTTTCTGGCTATTTTATAGGACGGGCACTCACGTTTACGTATCAATATTTGAAGGTTGCAAAATGAAAAAGAGAATATTAACCGGCGATAGACCGACCGTCAAATTACATTTAGGTCATTATATTGGCTCTTTGCAGAATAGAGTAAAGTTACAGCATGAATTTGAGCAATACGTTATGATCGCTGATGTTCAAGCGCTTACTGATAACTTTGAAGACCCAGGAAAAATCACTGAAAATGTTTTTGAGGTAGCAAAGGATTACTTGAGCGTTGGTACTGATCCAGAAATTACAACAATTTTAATACAGGAGATAAGTTTATGGATTATGCAAAAATTTCAAAAGATACAATAGGCCATTTATATGCAGGATATAGAAGCTTGCATGATCCACCGTTAGCGGCTGAATTAAAAGCTTTAATAAAATTGAGTGTATCTCAAATCAATGGTTGTGATTATTGCTGTAATTTGCACCGAAATGAAGCGTTAAAGCTGGAAGTTAGCAAAGATAAAATTGAGAGCCTACCTGAGTTCACTATATCAAGCTTATTTTCTGACGCCGAAAAAGAGGCATTAAAATGGGCAGAATCTTTAACCAATCTTGATGGCAATAAAAAGGTTCAGCGCACAGAACTTTCAAAACATTTCAGCGAAAGAGAAATTGTCGATATTACGATCTGTATTTCTCTGATGCATACCTTCAACCGCTTGGCAATCAGTATGAGAGACGAGTAGATGAACAGTGCAAATTCATTAAAATTAATAACATTAAACATATGGGGTGGACATGTTGAAGAGCCCCTGTTTAATTTTGTAAAATCAAAACAAGATATTGATATTTTCTGCTTTCAAGAGGTGTATTGCAAAGCAAAAGCAAAAACTACCAATGAAACAAGATATGTTAATCTTGATACATTTTCCGAAATTCAGAGTTTATTGCCAAATCATACCGGATATTTTAGGCCTGTAGTACAAGGAATATATGGTATCGCTATGTTTGTCAAAAAGCATTTGCTTGTAATAGAAGAAGGGGAGCGCATTATCCATGCTAATGATAATTACATAGGTATTGGCCCAACTCACTCTAGAATATTGCAATATGCAAAAATTGAATATAGTCGTCAAAGATTCACCGTGATAAATGTGCATGGGCTGTGGAATGGCATGGGTAAAGGAGATAGCGCCCAGAGAATTGATCAATCGCTTAAAATAAAACATTTCTTAGATTCTATAAATGAACATAAGATCTTATGCGGAGATTTTAATTTAAAGCCAGATACAAAAAGTCTGGAAATTTTATCCCAAGGGATGGATGATCATATTAAAATAAATGTGGTTCAATCCACCAGAACTTCTTTTTATCCTGGTGCAGAAAGATTTGCAGATTATATCTATACCTCTAAAAACGTCGATGTTCAAAATTTTCAGGTTTTGCGAGAAGAAATATCTGATCATGCGGCATTGCAAATTGATTTTACAATTGCAGATGGGAATGAAATGGCCAAAATCAGGGAAGAATTATGAATCACTTATCAAAGCTCATAGCGCTCGAGCAAGATGCTCGCAAATTTGGGTTCGATTGGCCAGATCATTTTATGATATTAGATCAAATTATTGATGAATGTCGGGAAGTGCGTGAGAAGATTGATCAAGGCTCTAATAAAGAAAGACTGCAAGAAGAAATAGGTGACCTATTGCATAGTGTGATCTCTCTGTGCGTTTTCGCTGGATTTGATGTTGAGGAAACTATTAGCAAAACAAATGTTAAGTTTTCTAGACGGACGCAGTTATTAAAAGAATTAACAAAACAGAAAGGATTGGAGAATTGACAGGGACAGAGTATTGATTTGATGCTGAGCCTTTGGAGAGAGGTAAAGAAGATAGAGCATTTATATGATATTTCCACAAGAATATAGTATCGTTTCACTTGCTGCAGATCATATACTATCTATCTCTGAGGCTTTTAACCAAATTGGCTGGAATAAACCGGAATCGCTTTTTGAGGGATATTTGAATGAACAAGAGCTAGGCGCTCGGCTCGTTTGGGTGGCTCACTTCAAGGGCGAATTCGCAGGTTACATAACCTTAAAATGGCAATCACAATATCCGTCATTTAAAGCACAAAACATCCCGGAGATTATGGATTTAAACGTATCACCTTGTATGCGAAAAATAGGTGTTGGCTCTTTACTACTTGATCGTGCTGAAAAAGAAGCGCTAACTAAAAGTCAAAGTGTTGGCATCGGTGTTGGCCTATATGCAGGCGCAGATGGTGAATATAGACCAGCCCAAAGACTTTATGTAAAGTGCGGATATATCCCTGACGGCAAAGGCGTTACATACAATTACCAACCAGCAATACCTGTCAATAGCTATCCGCTTGATGATGACTTGGTGCTGTGGTTTACGAAGAAATTGAGGTGAGAGGGGTTATGAACAAACGAATAAAAAAATTTTTTTCATATTACAAGCCTTATATGAGGTTATTTTATGCTGATATGGCTTGCGCTGCTATTGTTTCGATCATTACGCTGGCACTGCCATTATGCTTCAGATATATCACTAAAAATTTACTAGAAGTTGAGACTCCAAATGCTCTGAATGATATTTATTTCATGGGCGGACTAATGCTTACTCTACTTGCGATTTACACAATATGTGAAGCATTTGTGAGTTATAAGGGGCATATAATGGGCGCTTTGATGGAAGGTGATATGCGTAATGAATTATTTGAGCATTATCAAAAGCTTTCTTTCAATTTTTATGATGAGCATAGAACTGGCGAATTAATGACTAGAATCTCAAATGATTCTTTTGATATTTCAGAATTGTACCACCATGGCCCCGAGGATATTGTTATACCTGTGCTAAATTTTATTGGCGCATTTATTATTCTGCTCTGTATTAACATTAAATTAGCATTAGTTGCACTGAGTTTTCTTCCAATTATGGGGGTATACGGATATTACTTTAGCAATAAAATGCATGCTGCCTTAAGAAAAAGTAGAGACAAGATTGGCAATATTAACGTCCAAGTAGAGGACTCTCTTTCTGGTATTAGGGTTGTTAAATCATTTACTAATGAAGAAATTGAAAAGAATAAATTTTCATTCGCAAACCAAGCATTTATAAACAGTAGAAAAGATGGATATAAGAGTGAGGCTTATTTTTATAGCGGCCTGGAAACATTCACGCATCTTATGATGATTGTTGTTGTTATATTCGGTGCTGCCAGCATTGTAAAGAAAACTTTAGATTTGGCTGATTTACTAACATTTCTACTTTATATTGGCATACTGATCGAATCAATAAAAAGGCTTGGCAATTTTATCCGGTTGTATCAAGAAGGGCTAACTGGCTTTGAAAGATTTATGGAAATTTTAGAGGTGGAGCCTGATATAAAAGATAGCCCTAATGCTAGAGAGTTAACGAATGTTCAGGGAAATATAGAGTTTAAAAATGTAAGCTTCAAATATAAGGAAGATTACAATCATGTATTGAATAATTTATCTCTTAACATTCAATCTGGTAAATATATTGCTTTAGTTGGGCCTTCAGGCGTCCGAAAAACAACTTTATGTTTCTTGATTCCTAGATTTTATGAAGCTAACAATGGTGAAATTTTAATAGAAGGTCATGACATTAAGCATATTACGAAACGATCATTAAGAAAAAATATAGGCATTGTACAACAAGATACTTATCTGTTTGCAGGGACAGTGCTAGAAAACATTCGCTATGGTAGGCCAAACGCAAGTAATGAAGAAATCATTGAAACCGCAAAACAAGCAAATGCGCATGATTTTATTATGGCGCTACATAATGGATACGACACAGATATCGGACAAAGGGGAGTCAAGTTGTCAGGAGGACAGAAGCAAAGATTAAGTATCGCACGTGTTTTCTTAAAAAATCCACCTATCATTATTTTTGATGAAGCAACCAGTTCTCTGGATAATGAAAGTGAAAAAGCTGTACAAAATGCATTGGAAAAATTAGCGACTAACCGTACAACCATTGTTATTGCGCATCGTTTGTCAACAGTAAGGCATGCACAAAGGATTTTAGTCTTACTTGATAGTGGAATTGTTGAGCAAGGCACTCATGCTGATTTAATAGCTCTGGGTGGAGCCTATTCTAATTTATACAATATGCAACTTAGCATGTAATTTGATCATGAATATGAAAAATACAATCGAAACAAGTTCTATGATTTTCCCCTATAAACTCATTGATCTAAGCCACGTACTGGATCGCGCTATCCCTACCTGGAATGGTGGGTGCGGGTTTAATCATGATATACATATAGATTATTCTGATTGCCAGGGCGAAGATAAATTCCGTGTTATGAAAGTCAAAATGCATGCGGGGATAGGCACGCATATGGATGCGCCAAGCCACTGTATTCCTGGCGGGAGATTCATCCATGATTTTGATGTAAATGATTTGATCATGCCGTGCGTGGTGATTGATGTTGCAGGTAAATGCCATGAACGTTATTCCTTAAGCGTAAAAGATATTGTGGATTTTGAAAGCAAGTATGCAAAGATCGCAAAAAGCTCATGTGTGATGGTTAGAACCGGCTGGAGCAAATTTTGGAACACACCTTTAAAATACCATAACAAGCATGTATTTCCGTCCGTATCCTCTGAAGCCGCATCACTTTTACTTGAACGAGGCGTGAGTGCTCTTGGCATTGATACGCTTTCGCCCGATCGCCCTGAGGATGGCTTTAAGGTTCATAAAACCTTTTTGGGTGCGGATAAGGTAATCCTAGAAAATGTAGCAAATCTGGGTAGTATGCCACCGACCGGAAGCTTTGTTATGGTCATGCCCATTAAAATTAACTACGGTACCGAAGCACCGGTAAGACTCGTGGGATTGATTGAAAGAGAGTAAAATAAAATTGAGATTTAACGTATTCATTTTCGTAATATTTTCGTGTATAACTTTAAATAATATTTTTAGAAAGGTAAAATTTATGAAAAAAGTTATTTTAGTGTTATGTTCACTTATCGTATCCGCAAACACTGCATTTGCTGTTGGAAGCTGTTTTATAGCCAAGGACGACAGTGTTGTTATTAAATGCGAAGGGGATTGTAAGATACGTTACTCTCCTTGTTCAACTTTTAAAATAGCTTTGGCTCTCATGGGGTATAATGCTGGTATTTTAAAAGATGAAATGCATCCTGTATGGCCCTTTAAAGAAGGCTATGATGACTTTCGCGATGCTTGGAAACAAGATCAAACTCCAAAAAGTTGGATAAAAGAATCCTGTGTTTGGTATAGCCAAGTTTTGACAAAACACCTTGGAATGAAAAAATTTCAAAATTATGTGAACAAATTTAATTACGGAAATACTGACCTTTCAGGCGACAAGGGCCAAGACAATGGACTTACTAATGCATGGCTTTCTAGCTCTTTGGAAATATCACCAGAGGAACAGGTGGTCTTTTTGGAAAAATTGCTTTCAAATAAACTACCAGTCAGCACCCATGCCCAAAGTATGACACGAAATATTGTTTATGTTGAAGACCTTCCTCATGGTTGGAAGCTATACGGAAAAACAGGAAGTGGTTACGTATTAAATAAAGATAGAACCCAAAACCGTGAGATAAAGCATGGTTGGTTTATCGGCTGGATTGCAAAAGGCGATAAGAAAATTATTTTTGTTAATCATATAGTGGACGATAAAAAAGAAGAAAAGCATGCCGGTCCTCGCGCTAAAGAACAGGTCAAAGAGAAATTGCTACAGTTAATTGAGCAAATTGAAAATTCAAAAAATGGTTAAGTATGAAGAAAAGTGTTTTATTTTTGTGCTCTATCATTCTATGCGCCGGGCCTGCATGGGCAAACCAGCAATGCTTTCTTGCAAAAGAAAACAGTAAGGTTTTAAAAAATGAGGGTGATTGCACTACAAGCTATGGGCCTCAATCCACCTTTAAAATTGCTTTAAGTTTAATGGGATTTGATTCTGGTATCCTAAAAGATGAAATACACCCGTCGTGGTCGTTACCGGATGGGGAAGATCCTTATATCAATGTTTGCAAGGAAGACCACAATCCAAGAACTTGGCTGCGAGATAGCTGCTTATGGTATTCACGGATTTTAACCAAGAAGCTTGGGATGAAAAAATTTCAAGATTATGTGACAAAATTTTCTTATGGAAATATGGACCTTTCAGGCGACAAAGATCAAAACAACGGCTTGACACAGGCTTGGGTTTCAAGCTCATTAAAAATATCACCTGAAGGACAAGTAGATTTTTTGCAAAAAGTAGTAGATCGCAAACTTCCTATAAGTAGCGCAAGTTACGATAAAACCAAGAAAATTATGTTTATCCAAGAAATGGCTGGTGGTTGGAAGCTCTATGGTAAAACAGGTAATGGCGCTCAGTTTGACAAAGATGGCAATAAAACGGATCTGCAGCATGGGTGGTTTGTTGGCTATATCGAAAAAGGCAATCGAAAAATTGTATTTGCGAGTCACATCACAGATGATGAAAAACAAAATATTTTTGCATCATTTAGAGCTAGAAATGAAGCTTTAAATAAGCTTTGGTATCTCATTAACGAGCTTGAAAAATGAATAATCCAGCACAGATAAAACGCTTCATCTTCACCGGCACTCCTGGCAGCGGAAAAACATCGAGCATCATCGAATTCGAAAAATTAGGCCATACTGTCATTCATGAAGCTGCAACTGATGTCATCAGCCAAGAGCAAGCTAAGGGCTGCGATGCGCCATGGGAAGAGCCTGAATTTGTAAATCAAATTACTCGTATGCAGAAAAAGCGGCAGATGAACGCTACTGGAGATCTACAGTTTTACGACCGCTCCCCCTTTTGCACTTACGCGCTTGGTAAATATTTATCTTACCACAAAAATATTGAGTTTACGCCTTCGCCTGTATTGCTTGATGAAATTAACCGATGTTTAAAAGCCGAGATTTATCAGAACAAAGTCTTCTTTTTTGAGAACTTAGGTTTTATCGAGCATACTGATGCCAGAAAAATTAGCTATGAAGATGCTTTGATTTTTGAGCAGATTCACCTGGATGTTTATAAAGAGTGTGGCTTTGACATCATGATAGTGCCCAAAGGGCTGACGGTTACACAGAGATGTGAATTTATTTTGGGGCAAACCGTATGTTAAAACACTTGGATAAAATTGTAGATAAAGGAATGCTTGAAGAATTCAAAACCTTCCCTAATCAAGGAATCCTTTGGGGGATTATTGAACAACAAAAAACCGGTAAAATATTTGAATTACCATCTAATGCCATTTTGGTTATGGAGAATTGTCCAGATCCATTTGTATTTATTGCAGGCGATCTAACAGATGAAGATGTGACTGAGGTCGTATCTCTTGTTGGAGGGCTGGAGTTCCCAATGCTGTATTGTCAGGCTAAATATCATCCACTGTTTTTAAATCATGGTTGGAATTTTCATTTGCGTAGCTCACTTACACTGCAAAAACCAATTCAAATTATTTCACCAAATCCTAAACTCGAAATTAAGCCCATCAAATCAATCGAGCTTTTTAAACAATGTACTTGGTATAAAGAGCGATCTGAACTGTATGGGTCAGATGAAAATTTTTTACGCTATGGTATCGGTTACGCTCTATGCAAAGGCTCGAGTGTTGTCAGTGAGGCATACGCAAGCAGCGGTGGTGGCTATGCTGAAATAGGCGTTATCACCTCTCCTGATCATAGAAACAAAGGCTATGCAGCGCTCATTGTCTCTCATTTAATTAACGAATGTGAAAAATCGCAAATAATCCCGGAGTGGAGTTGTAATGTAGATAACAGAGCCTCTCTAAGTACTGGCCTGAAGATGGGTTTTGAAATTGATAGCTATTACACCTTACTTGTTCCAGATTGTGGTAACGTTGTATGCAAAAATTTGGTGAATTGGCTTAAAAACAATGATTATCCTATGTAAAATTCTGAACATCTACTACCTCATTAATCCCAATTTCT
This sequence comes from Holospora curviuscula, assembly GCF_002930195.1. Taxonomy (GTDB): domain Bacteria; phylum Pseudomonadota; class Alphaproteobacteria; order Holosporales; family Holosporaceae; genus Holospora; species Holospora curviuscula. Next base: position 29,094 of record NZ_PHHC01000141.1, read on the forward strand.
TCGAGAAAATCAGCATCATGCGATATGACCATCATAGCGCCAAGATAATTTTTTAAAACCTCAATCACATGTCCTCTGGTTTCAAGATCAAGGTTATTGGTGACCTCATCCAAGATCAGAAGTGTTGGTGTTTTAGCTGCAATTTGGGCTAGCGTAAGTCTTGCTTTTTCACCACCTGAAAGCTGAGCAACGAGGCTGTTAACCTCTTCATTCTTACGAAATAGAAAATCGTTCAAATGGCGCCGTACTTCAATGTGAGTCCAGGTTGGCACTAGCTCAGCAATTGTTTCCAATACTGTCTTTTCAGCAGACAAGGTACCGTAATGCTGATCCAAATACCCAATATCGCTGATCTTAGGCGCATACCAGTTGCCAGATTTTATAACACAGACATCATCCAAGATCGCCTTAATCAGCGTTGACTTACCGCTGGCATTATCACCTTGTATAGCGATACGATCTCTTGAGCTTATCGATAGACTGATTTTTTGAAGCAGAGGCTCTTGTTCCGCATACCCAATGCTCCCATCACTGATGGATACAATTGTTCGATCACCAATATCTGAACTATTTAGCGAGAATTTAGGCATAATAATTTCAGGCAGGCGCATATTTGAAAGTCGCTCAGTTAAATCCTGCTTTTTATGATCGATGGCCGATTTTTTATGACCTGACGTTTCTTCAGCTCTACTAGCTTTGGCATTACTTACGACAGTGGGCCATTTTCTTTGATGGATGCTTTTTTCACCCTTGGCTTTGCTTTTAGCAGCTCGTTTTTGCTCTTTCATTAAATCGTGATGCATGTCTTTCTTTTGTCGATCGAGACGTGCTAATTCTTGCTCTATAGAAGCTCTGCGACCGCGTAATTCATGGATATAATCATCATAAGCGCCCTTGAATACACGGATGTTCCCATTATCGATATGCCATAAAGTATCAATACAATTTCTAAGCAACTCAGTATCATGAGACACGATAATGAGTGTGCCAGGATATGATTGCAGCATACGCATTAGGCTTTTACGATTATGTCTGTCTAAATGATTGGTGGGCTCATCAAGTAGCAAAACATTGGGTGCAAGGCTTAATGCTTCTGTCACCGCTTTATTTAAGCGTTGCCCACCGCTTAAGTCAGTATGATCAATAATCACTTGTGGAACATAGCCAACAACCACGTCTTCACCACAAAGTAAAGCGATCATTTTTAGCAAGCTGGATTTACCGCTACCGTTTCTGCCGATGATAGCAATGCGACTGCCATAAGGGATTTGACAGCTAAAATTCTCAAAGCAAGTTTTGTGGGGAAAAGACAGATCGAGATCTTTAATTTGAATGGGTTTATGCATCATGATGTGCTCTCTAAAAGGTCATTTTTAAGACTATAGTGACAACAATAAGCAGGTGGCTTTTGTTGTGCTGCGCCCTAAAAACAAGGGCAATTTTAGAGAATAATTTTCATGTTCGCGTAAAACCTCTGATAAACTATATGTGTATATAATATATGTTTTGGCCCAAGAAGTCAATAACCTTGTTCAGCTTGATTTGCAATTTTTAGCTTATCGAGTAGATCCATATAATCCTGCAGTACAGGAATAAGCGGGCTTTGCTCGGGTAATGCAGCAACCGATTCTTCGATCTTATGCCATTCTTCTTGAGTGTAATGGGGCGCTTCTGGGCAATTACTTGTCGGCACTCTCCCGAGATCTGCGCAGCCGCTCAAGAAGACCAGGCTTACCCCGATCACGATAAGATTTATTTTGTTCATCCAGTTTTTCATAAGACTCTTGAAGCTCTAAATTTTCTTCTGCTTGCTTGCGTCTTAGCTGCTCTTTGCCAAGCATATAAGCTAAAAACGGTTGCAGTAGCGCTGATAACCAAAGGGGCATCACGTTTCAAAACTTCTGATCAATTTTGGCTTGGGTATTTTTGTTCATCACCCGCCTCACAACATAGGTAATGACCATGGCTGCAATGCTCGCAACTGAAGCTTCGTTGAGATTGAGCCCTAGTTCTGAGGCACCTGCAACAGCGCTGCTGCCGATTAAGGTTGCCCAAAATTCAGTGGTTTTTATTGCTGGTTTCATAGATTTTCTCCCTATTAAAGTTTATGCATAAGCTCGCTTCAGCCACCCTTTGAGGAACTTTGCTCGTTTGGGTTTGGTTGCTGCAAGGGTTCGGTAATATCCGGCAGCTTCTGATTTCAAGGCTACAAGCAAGTCGCTAAGATCAGCCTTATTAATGGCCGCTAAAGTCATGGGGCCTAACACACCATCCTCAGCAATATCTTGCCCTGTAGATTTTAAAGCTCGTTAGACAAGTCTATGCGCCCAGTTTGATCCCATATTCACAGCTCGATCAAAAACTTTGGTCGCTAAGTTCACGTCTTTAATATCTTTATAAAGCTGAGGGTCCCAGAAATCGCGTTTATAGATAGCCTTGGCTTGCTCAACTGTTAACGCATTGATATCAAGATCAGAATAAATACGTTTTGAGATTCCGAATTTAGTTTGACCGCCGTCATCATCGATGTCGTTGATGTAGCCGCCTTCATGATCTAATATAAAGCTCACGGCATGTTCAAAGCGTTCATCGGTTATTGGTAGTGTGTTTTTATTTGCCATGGCTGATATTCTTGCCTCCAAATCATTAAGTTCTTTATGGAGGGAGATAATACGCTCTTCCAGCCGAAAGACTTTTTCTGCAAGCTGCTGGTTTTTCTGAAACCATTCCTCCTGCATCACAACCCGTGAATCAAGTTTTGCTGCCCACCATATAGCGGTGAGTGTTTGTAAAATCATCGCAACAACAAGGCCTATGAGAACTTTGCGATCCCACTTCCCATAACGCCCGCATATTCGTTTTATTGGTCATCCGTATCCCCCTCAAAATCACGTGAAGCATCAATAGTGGTGTGATAACCGCTACTATCTAACGTGTGCTCGGCACATGTTATTCTCTAGTCGCTCAGAATTCCGGAACGAAACCCCGATAAGTAAATTTTGGATTCCGCTACTAACTCCGGACGACCAGCTAAGGTTATATTCAAGATTTGTGTGCCACGGGTCAGGCGTTCGAGTTTTGCTTCCGTTGCAGCCTTTGCGAACCCTAAATTGGGGTAGACTTCACACAGTGTGTGGACGGGATCTCCATCTCCTGCTTTTTCTTCTATGGGTTCGGCTTTGTCAGGATCATGCCAATAGGAAGCTACGGAGTTATGTTGATCGCGCTCCGCAAAAGTCATGCGCCAACTTGAAATTTCATCAAGGCTTAAGGTTCCGCCACCAATTAATTGTCCAGTAAACGATTTAGCCTTACCTTCTGGGACAAATAACAAAAATCCATTGGCGGGTTTGGCAATAGCGCCATGCAATTGGGCTAATCTTGTCAGTAAATGCATATCACTTTCGGCAGTTTGATCAACATGTGGCAGTTTTATGCTGGCAAATTGTGATGCAACACGCGGTTGATAACCATGTTTAGAGGCGATGGTATTAACCAAATCACCGATAGTTTTTTGATGCCACTCATCGGTTTTTTATGACTTAAAAGAGGCTTTTAAATCAGCAGCATGGCCTTTAATCTTCATGACTTGGGGGTGGTCCTCAAGGGTAACTTCATCAACAATATAAAGCCCCATAGAGACAAGCCCCGTTTCAATATAGCCCAAATGCACTTGTAATTTGCTGCCTGATGAAGGCATTTCAATAAGGGAGTCACGATCATCCAAACAAATTTCCACGCTGTCGCTGGTAATGCCCGCTTCATCAGTGATACGAAGTGATATGAGCCTTTGTTTGATGAGGCCTGTGATGAGATTACCTTGAGCCCAAATGTTAAAATCCGGCAAGTGGAGTGGCATGAAAGAATTATGCGAGCGATATGATGTTACCGCCAAATATGCTCAGCTGATCTTGCGCTTAAATTTTTTGGAACCCAAACTGAAAGAGGCTATTTTATCTAACGAACAGCCCAGGCATTCAAAATTAGTTGATTTGATGAATAACGTACCGGTGCTTTGGTCAGAGCAATAAGAAATGTTTGGGCTGAAGGGGCTAGACTCACTTGTATAACGAAAATCTTTTAGTAATTTGAGAAACAGTATCATAAGGACCAAAAAGTACGCCCGCATAATACGCGTGCTCATTTTAATGTTTTTTAGCGATATTATCAATCTTCTCTAAATAGGTACCACCCGTCATGCTATCCACAAAGACGAGTTGGGTAATATCCGCTTACTTTTCAGCTAAAATCGCTTGCTTGATTGGGTTTGATTTTCCCCGAAGAACAATGTAAGACATGCCAGATACTTTCCAGCCATTACCCCTTGCATCAATATTAGATTGAAAGAAATAAGTATCCTCGCCGAGCAAAGCTCCAATCGAAAAAGAAGCATGGGCAACGGCATTCATGGCTATACCTACATCAACGTCTTTATTGACTACGATGACAAGTTTATTTTCAATAGTCCTTTTTTCTCCATGATCATTTAAAAATTGATCTTGAAAAAAATTTTCATTCGTTCAATGCTTTTACCAGGATTTATTCTTTTCAATCTTATTTCGCCTATTTTTCCAGTCTTTTTAATATGCGTACCACCACAAAGCAGGGATGAAAATTCATTGATTTTCCAATATCTTCTTTCAGGGCTCCCGTGGCTAAAAGCGCTGATGATCGGTTGATTTGAATCGATGATCGCTTGAGCAGAATTTTGAATATCGATCAGTATAGGGGATATGCTGCCATCCCAAGCAAAATCAATACGCGCTTTGTCTTGAGAGATGTGTGCGCCCACTTTATTTATATTTGGGAATTTCTGACACACTAACTCTAAAACAACTTCAGCTGCAAAATGCAGGCGCATTAACTTGTAGCGTCTATCCCAATTAATGACGACCTTCTATATCATTTTTATTCAGTTTATGATCATCTGGAGGGGTGTAATAAATTTTCATGACTTTCCAATAGCAAAAACTGTTGTTTTCCTGAAAAAAAATCAGAATCAACTTTAACGATAATTTCTCATACATGAAATTTTATTTGCTTTTCATTTACTTTATTTGAACCTGATGCCAATACTAGAATGGGTTTTTCGGTGCTTTTTATTTTAAAAACAAGTGATTTTATAATTTTAAAAATAGCGCAATCAATGTTTGAAGCAGCATCACTTGCTATTCTTGTGCTACTTGAAAATTCTAAAACTTTGCATATTACGCCTATCTTATCTAACGCTGTTTGCACAGTCTAGGCACTTTTTTTTAGTAGTTGGTTTATTTTTTTTACTCTAATTTTAACCTTTACATTTTGTGCGTTATAATATACAAGTCTTTTATGCATTTGAATTAGGTCAGTATCTTAGATAATTTAGCTGAAAATATACCATGCACTTTAAGAACGCTGCGTAGCCAGCGTGGCTGGAGTTTAGACGTTTCCAGCCAAAAAACAGGGATTAGTAAAGCCATACTTGGGAAAATTGAGAGAAGTGACTCAAGTACCACTATTTCAACACTTTGGAAAATAGCACGCGGTTTTGATGTGTCATTTGCTTCTTTTGTAAAGGACTTAACGCCAAGTGATCCTAACTTTATTCATCGTAGTAGCCATTTGAAACAAATGCATACAAAAGATGATAAGATCAGGGTGATGCCGATATTTGCTTATGGAAAATCTTTAGATTTTTAAGTTTTTATTATAGAGTTACTTCCTGGATGCGAGCAGATGTCACCCCCTCATCAATAAGGTGTCGTTGCACATGTTATGGTTGCAAGCGGTGAGATAGAGCTATTCATAAATAGCACGTGACATCTTGTTAGACAGCACGAAGACTTACGTTTTTGTTCAAATAAAGCACATGGGTATCGCAATATGTCATCTCTACCTGCTGTCTTCCACAATATGATGCAATAGACCCCTTCGGAAACTCTCATTTTTTTAATTCCATGGTATAGACCCCTGCAATGAGCGTGAATCTCAGTCCAAATCTGTTACGCCTGTTTCTGTATGTATCAGAGATGATCTTGAAGCGTTTGAGCATCCCAATACCATTTTCATTTATTATCCGCTCACTGGAAAGTTTTCTATTTTTTCTTTTTTCTTCTTGCGTTAGCGGATTTTTCTTACCCTTCTTTTTTGGAATGTCAGTTCTACTATGGAGTGTTTTGAAGCCTTGATATCCTGTATCCGTAATACCCTTAATTTTAGAATGAATAGGAGTTTTTGATTCTTTAAAACCCCTGAAATCATGACGCTTGCCCTTTGAAAAAGCCGTGCATATACCTTCTTGAGTTACTACACCTTGAGTGTTTAAGGGGTGTCTTTTCTTTTTCCCTGAGTAGTCATGCTTTTGTCTTTTTTGGGCGCTCTATTGGGGGTTCTGTTGCATCTATTAACCCCCCTTCATCATTCATATCACGTTTCAAAAGCGCTTTCTTACCTGGCAAAGCAAAATCAGAGTGCTTGATAAGCGTTCTCTCTATCCATTTTTAATCGTATCAT
>NZ_PHHC01000142.1 GCF_002930195.1 Holospora curviuscula
CCAAAAGTTTTAATGCCCGCGCTTATTGCAGCACTAGCGCCTGGAATGCTATCTTCCACCGCGATACACTGCTGCGGTGTCGCGTTAAGCTGGTGCATCGCATAAAGATAGACGTCTGGTTTGGGTTTAGGGATAGTGCCAGATTCAAAAAATGAAGTCCCAAAGAGTTGAGCAAGTTCTGAACCTCTTCCATTACTGGCCCAGCGCATTGCTGAAAATATTTGGTGCAAAGTACTGTTGGTAACTAACGCTAATTCGTAATATTTATGAGCCTCATTGAGTGTCTCAATTACATCAGGTGCCATCTCCACTAAATTTTCTCGAAAAGCAGTCACCACATCCTGTGCCCTTGATTCGTACAACACCTCATAGTCAACATAAATGTTGAAGTAATCTGAAAGGCTTTCACAGAGTGACTGCCTTGTCTTACCCTGAAAGCGAACCTCAAAGCATTGACAAGTCAAAGGATGCTTTATGTAGGTTCCATATATCGCATTAAAACGATTTACTAAAGACGCCGTAGTAAGACACTCTGTGCCCATCAATGTATTATCAAAGTCTAAAAAGATCCAAGATGGTTTCAAAAGGGAGCGCATCTTATTAGGCCTTAACCAAAGAAGTCGTGTACTTCATTCAAGATAATTTTTTTCATTTAAATATCATGAAAACCGGTCGCGGCGAGGAGTACGCGTAAACCCATTGTGCAGTACTGGACTGATAGAAAATGAGTGTCTTACACAATCCATAATTTCTTTAGAAGAAATCTCTGGGCAATCTTCCATGATTTCTCCTACAAGAGGAATTAAGTTCTTTACAATCATCTCGTGAAATACTGGAACATTAAGTGGATTGGGCGATTGTAATTGTTCTAGAGCTTCTTTTAATCTATCAGTGTGAGCAGCGCAAGAGTAACACAACCTATAAAAATCCACAAGTTTTTCAAGGTCTTCCTTTTTAATCTTAGCGGTTATTCTAGGATCGTTCTGAAAAGTATTTAGAATAAGTACTGAAAACCGATCAGAAATTTCTTCTCTTACTGCATCAGCTTCATATCCTTCGATTTTTTTGTACTCCTTCGTATATTTATTTTTTCTTATTTTTTTATTTAGTTTAAGATTTTTTAAACACTTTGAAAGTTCTTGAAATTGCTGATCTTGATTGTTTTCTTCACTTTGGTTTTTACTTTTAGCACCCCTTCCACTTGTTGCTTCTAATGAAAAAAGAATTAAAAAAGAACACAGTATATAGATAAGGTTGAAGTTTTTCATGATTAACATTTCCTAATTAAATTATAATACTAAAGCCATAGCATATAAAGCATTTATTTTCAACACGGGTTTGAAGCCTATTTATTTAACTGTAGTAAAGAAGAGCGTTTACAAAGAGTTAGGAGCAACACTGTCCAAAACGGGAAGATCAGCACTTCCCTCTTCCATCAAGTTTAGCCATAGATCGGAAATATAGCGCGTCAATTCTATGGATGGAAGAAAATCTCCATGAAACTTTTTAAGCGTTTCTTTACTGGGAAAAATTTCTTTATTTTTTAAAAGCTCTGGTAAAATCCACGGATGAGAATGTGAAGAAGTGTTGGCAGTTTTTAATCGATTACTAATAGCGGCCATGTTTTGAGGCCTTAAGACGAAGTTAATAAATTTATGCGCTGCTTCCACATGCGCCGCACGTTTTGGAATAGCCATCATGTCCACGGTCATCATTACTCCTTCTTTAGGCACCACGTAAGCAATATTGATTAACGGTCGATAGTGTCTGCCTTGAAAAGAGGCAAGCGCAATATTATCTGAAAACCCCTGGAGTACTGCAGCTTCTTGTGCTAGAAGGTTGTCTTCTTGACGAGCATTTTGAAAACGTGTTATAAAAGGGCGAATTTTTTTAAGGTAATCATAGGCTTGCCTCCATACACCCTTATCGGTACTACAAGGATTTTTTCCCAGGTAAAGCAAGACGGCCTGAAATACATCCTTTGCGTTATCTAAAAGATAAATTCTACGAGATGAGAGAAGCTTAACTAGGGTAAGATCAAATACAAGGCCCCAGGTGGCTATTTCTTTTAAAGGTATGTCAGAAACTTTCTCTAGGTTAAGCCCTAAGCCTACGGATCCAAATAGGTAGGGCACACCGTAACGATGATTTACATCAATACGAGAAATGCGTGCAAGAAATGTAGGATCAATGTACTTGAAATTTGGAATAAGCTCCTTAGATAGCGGATGAAAGAGTTTTGCTTTCGTTGTGCGCGCAAAGGAGGGCCATGCAGTAATGATCACCACATCGTAGCTATTCTCCATACACAAATCTGTTTCTAAAATTTCTTCACTTTCATAGGTATCATAGATCGCTTCTATACCTGTTTCTTCTTGGAATGCTTTTAGAAGCTCTGGTGGAAAATATCCTGCCCAACCGTAAATATATAATATTTTCTTACGAGATGTACACCCTAAAAGGAGAAGTATCATCAATAAAGAGGAAACAGTTAAACATTTACTTGGCATAGAAAGACCATGACTGTCATTCTTTTATTCATATTAGCAAAATTTCTCCTTTACAACAACGTGAAAAAGACATGGATCTAGAGAACAATTTAGCATAAGTACCCTTTACTAAGATTCAGTACCCAGAATGGATTTACAGATAAATCAATGACTTGACTTCTATTAAAAAAATTGGAGACATTGAACTAAAGAACGGGTTCAGAATAAAGTACAAAAATGAAATTGATTTAGACCCCCTAAACAAACTTTGTTGCAAGCAATATTTCTCTAAGCATTACAGAAAATCTGACCACTATATCCGCGGCTTTCAGTGCGATGGATAGGGAGAGTGCAGATGCGAATTATACACCCAAAAACCTTCGCAGTGTGGATTCTGTGCTTCGAAGGTTAAGAAAGGATCTTTTGTATGCCAATTGTGGCGTTTCAATGTCAAGTGTGACAAAGATTTTTAAAAGTTTTGTGCAAGCTATCATTCAATAGATTCGCTCTGCTTCGGATCCGGTGGAGAAGCCTGAAGCAAGCTCCGCAAAGGGTGTGTAGAGGGACGGAATATATTAATTATGTGCATAGAAAAAAAATTTCTCGGGCCTACACGTCACCCTCTCAAATAGAATCTCTGTGATTATTCTGAAAAAAGGTTAAAGTAGTTTATTTATAAAATTGATAGTAATGCGTGTGTTTTTATACCCAAGAGGGCTTTTCGTATTGTACCATACTTTTTTGGTAAACATTTAACGTATATCTATTGAGTAAACCAACAATGATATTCGCCATCATCTCATCGAGTTTAAAAGAAAAATAAATGCTTCAAGCCGTAGTTTGGATCAAGTTCACCATTCTTGAAAGCTTTTTCATATCTTCCAGAAAACTCCTTAAAAGGTTCTTAATTTCATCACTCTCTTCTTATCGTTCTTTAGTTAAGTGCCTCAAAAATTTTTATATATAGGTCTGCCGTTAAAAGAGGAATGCGCTTATATTTAAAAAAACAATAATGTATAATGCGTATATCCAATAAAGCCAGAGGAACAGTATGATTGCATTGTTATTTCCTGGACAGGGTGCTCAGTGTGTGGGAATGGGGCAAACATTGGCTCACCGTTTTCCTATCATTAAGGCGCGATGTGAAGAGGCAGATGAATTTTTTGCGTATACAGGCCAATCTCTTATTCAAATCATGTGGCATGGTCCTTGGGAAACGCTGATGCACACTCAGTGGGCGCAGCCCGCACTGTTTGCCTTAAGTGCTGGATTGTTTGACGTCGTCCATCAGCATTGTGGATTAGCGGATCTTTCTATTGGCTGGGTGGCAGGGCATTCTTTGGGAGAATACAGTGCATTATATGCTTCAGGATGTTTTTCTTTTCAAGAAGGCCTTGCGCATATTCAGGCCCGGTGTCAAGCGATGGCTCAGGTTCAAGATGGCGCTATGGCAGCCATTTTAAAGCTCTCTCTTGAAAATATTCATGAATTACTTCAGCGTTATGGAGAAGGACAGGTAGAGTTGGCCAATGATAATTGTCCGGGGCAAGTGGTGATTAGTGGAAAAAAAGATAGCGTTCATCGTATTTTGACACTTGCTCAAGCCCAAGGTGCGCGCTGCATCCTGCTTCAGGTGAGCGGTCCATTTCACAGCTCTTTTATGAATCTAGCGGCAGAACGCTTTTCTCATTACTTAAAGCCTGTCAGTTTTTCTTCTCCATCCATTCCGGTAATCACCAATGTTTCTGCTGCACTGCAACATGATCCTGAGTCCATTAAACTACAGTTAATTCATCATCTCACACACCCCGTGCGCTGGAGAGAGACCCTTCAAACATTACACAGACTAGGCGCAGAGTACTATTTAGAACTGGGACCAGGAGCAACTTTGACAGGATTAGTACGGAAAACTTTAGATTCAGTCTCTGCAACAAGTTTAGGAGATCTACCTGTTCTGGAAGCCTGGATGCATGCCACCATGGTTCCTTCTGCCCGTGCTATGCCGAATCTTTAAGAGGATGTGTAGGGAAACAGTGCAAGTTCAACACTATATTGATAAAGCGCTGTTGCGCATGCGTCTAGAATTGTTTCAAGAAGTACATTTAGGGTGTTCTGAATTAAGCCCTTTGTTAAGTGACGCGCTTTGGCCGGCAGGAAAAGCGTTGCGTCCTAAGTTAGGGTTAACCATAGCGTTTCTGTTTTCCCAAGATCCTTTGGAGCATCCAGAAATTATGGCATTATGCAAGGCAATCGAGTGCGTGCATATGGCTTCTTTACTTCACGATGATGTACTCGACTTGGGGGAAACACGACGGTATCGCCCTTGTTTTTATCATGCCTGGGGACAGCGTAAGGCAATTTTATTGGGGGATTACCTCTTAAGCATTGCATTACGATATCTTGTAGACGCGAACCATATTGGGCTCCTCTCTATTATACAACGCGCAGTCACTGAAATGACTCGGGGACAGATACAAGAAGAGCTTATGTCTTGGTCCCAGGGAATAGAAGAGTACGAACAGATTGCGCTGCAAAAGACTGCCTCTCTTTTTTCTGCCACAGCAAAAGCTGTGTGTGAAATTTTTTGTATCCAGGACTCCCGCGCAATTCTTTTAGAATCTTACGGAAAATCAGTAGGCTTTTGTTACCAGCTTCAAGATGATCTTCAAGATTATATGAGTACTAGAAAAGATAAGCAACGATTTCAGGATTTTTTTCAATCTCGCATAACTGCGCCCCTGTTGTGGCTAAGAGAACGGGTTTCGTTGGAAACTCAATATACCATTAAGACTTGGTGGAATCGTCCCACATTAGAGCATGCACATCATATCTATGAACTAATGGTGTACCATAATATTCCCTGTTATGGTAGAAAAAAGATTCAAGAACATAAAATAAGTATATATGAGCAGCTCCAAGAATATTGGCTTTTAGAGTCTATTGATCCTTTAATGCAGTTTTTTTCCTTTTCTTAGTAAAGATGAGAAAATTTTTGAATTTCTGCTATGTAATAAAATCAAGAGCTGAAATCATGTTTTAACGATAGAATAGAATTTTTTCAAGAACCATTCAATGTACTCGGCATACAAGTATTCGATTCCTGGGGTACTTTTCTAGGCTGTGTTCTAGAAAACTCCATACCTATAAAGCGTAGGAGGCCAAAATAAGAATTGCTGACTCACCGAGCTTGACAAGGTAATAAAATTTATTTTATATTTAAGAGCAAAATTTTTTTTTGATTTGATAACGAAAACTTTAAAATTCTTACTACTTTTTACGGCAGTCCTTACTTCAAACACTGTAATTGGAGCTAGGGGAAGAAAACCTAAAAAGGCACAAATCCCCCAGCAAAATCCAGCTCCCCAGGAGGAACAATTTCTCCAGCAAAATCCAGCTCCCCAGGAGGAACAATTTGCCCAGCCGTATCTAGGTGTTCCGCAGCGACGTGTTCCAGCATCGCCCAGCTGGGGTCCTAATAAAGTTACACACTTAAACATGCTTTCAAATCCAAGCAATGACTTTGAAGCATTATCTTTTACTCAGCAGCAACGTTTTCTAGCACTTCCCTACGGGTATGCTAACGCCATTTCAGAATTGGGAGACTCAGGGAGTAAAGTAAGACTCTCCGTTGTGAAACGCTTTTTAGATGCAGGGCTTTTTCAAATTGAGTGGTTTGCGTGCCATGACTCTAATAACCGTATCTGGATTATGAATCTTTCTGATGATGAATGGAATGTTTTTCGCGACATATCCCCTGTGCGAAGAATGGTTTTATTGGCCCCTCACCCAAAGACTAGCACTAGAATTAATCGTAATCATGTCTCAGCCATGCTAGAATTATTTTCTGCTAAACAGATTAACCTTCTTTTAGCTCCAAGAAAAAAAATAACACCAAAAGGAATTCAAGGAGTAGGAATACGTGAAGACGTTGAAGCAATCATGACATTACGTCAGAACTTACTTAAAGAAGTTTCCAAGTTTACGGATAAAGACTTTGAGACTTTTGTACAGATGCAGCATGAAAGCAGAAGTAAGTTTATTAAATTTGATTATAATGAGTGGCCAAAAATTCTAAAATTTTCTGCTAAACAGATTAACCTTCTTTTAGCTCCAAGAGAAAACATACAACCAGGAATAGAATTAAGCGCAGTTTCAGACGTTAAGCAACTTATACAGTTGAGTGACTCTTTTCTTGAAAACTTCCGCAGCCTTAACGATACAGAATTTTACAAATTTTTAAATAATGACGAGAGATTGCGTTATATGTATCCAAAAATATTTAAAGAGCAATCTGAATAGACGTCTTTAATATGTCTAGGGGTGTTGACAAGATCCACACTCCTACAGGATCACACGTTCTTTATTTTGACGGAATACTAATAGGTATACCCTCTTTCTACAGACAATAGAGGATATATCGTGTCGAGTCGTATGATCAAAGATAAATTTGGAAGATATATAAATCACTAAGATATTATATACTCTCCGTCATGTATTGCGCATCAAAAAAGATTTATAAAGCGGTGCCTTAAGCGTAATGAAAAAATATTATTTTTAGGTCATATATCCTTAAATCATGACATACGCAATACCATAGAAAAAAATGCGCTATCTAAAATATTTCCTAATCTGTACCAGAAGGTAAATAAAACAGGTATTGGATTCCTAGGATACCTTTCTAGGCTTTGTTCTGATACACTTTATATCGATAAAGTTCAGGAGATTGAAATAAGAATTCTTGATTGACTGTGATTGACAAGGTAATATATTTTAATTATGCTTTTGTAGTAAATTTATTTTTAAGTTAAGTTATAAAAAATTTAAGACTTTTACTACTTTTTACAGTAATCTTTACTAATTAGAGTTAGAAGAGGAAAAACTTATAAAAGACACTCCTCCAGAAAGAACAACTTCTTCAGTAAAATACAGATCCCCAGGAGAAACAATTTTTCCAGCCGAATCCAGGTCTTCCACAAAAACGTGTTCCAGAATTGCCCAGATGGTATCTTAAAGTTACACACCTGAACATACTTTCAAATCCAAGAAATAAGTCTGAAAATTATCTTTTGCTCAGCACAAACGTTTTCTAGCATTTCCCCACGGGTATGCTGAAACCATTTCACACGTTGGAGACTCCTAGGTTAAAGTGAGACTCCCTATTGTGCAATGCTTTTGAGATGCAGGGCTTTTCCAAGTTGATTGGTTTTCGTATCATGGCTCTAATAGCCGTACCTGGATTATGAATCTTTCTAATGATGAATGGAATACTTTTCGCGACATATCTCTTGTGCGAAGAATGGTTTGGTTGGCCCCTCACCTAAGGACTACCACTAGAATTAATCGTGATCATGTTTCAGCCATGCTAGAATTATTTTCTGCTAAACAGATTAACCTTCTTTTAGCTCCAAGAAAAAAATCACTTGTATATAGGATTAATATGGAGAGTTACAAGGATAGATGATTGGATAAAAAAAGAGAAAAGCGCAGTACATATTCTAAACAAACCCACAGTATAGCTGGCTTAGTGAATAATTAATCTATAGAATCCATGGGTTTTAATAGGTCTTTCAATACAAATCTTTTTAATAATTGTGTAAAACAATTATGGATAATACCTCATTACATAAATCACAAAAGACAAGAGCGCTCATCACATCTGTTGACTGAAAAATAATATTTTTATTCCTTTATTCACCCGATCTAAATCCTATAGAAAAATTCTAGCCTCATATGAACCGATGATGGATTAAGAATAGAATTACAAAATTATATCAGGCTTATGGATTAAAGAAAAATATAAGATAGGAAAAAATAGTGCCTAGTTAAGCAATGTGAATTTGGATCATCATGTAGGAAGTGCTATAGAGTGTTCGACTTTCCGAAAGTAAGAGATTAAATTATTAAGGATTGAGTCCACTTATAAAGACTACGGAATTAAGGGCTTATTCAAGAGCTTGTTATTACATTCATAAAAGACTAATAACCAGTCACGTAAAAGATTAAAATAGTAGGAATAAAGTATAGGATTATTACAGAGAGGTGAGAGATATCCAAAAGTTATACAATTAATCTAAAAAACTAAGCGTGGAAAGTCATAGAACAATAGATCACCAAAAGAAAAGAGAAGCAAAAGAAGGCCGCGCCTAAAGATGCTAGGCTGGTATAGAACGGAATAGTTTATATGAAAAAAACGGCTATTTTGGAGGGATCTCCCTAAAAATTTTGGGCCATGGAAGAGAGCATTGAATGACTTTAACAGGCTAAAGCATAGAAATATAATTCAAGCATTGATGGATAAACTCAGCAATATCCTCAGAATGAAGAGGAGCAAAGAGCAAAGTTTTAGCATAGGAATCATGGATGGCCAGAGCGTTAACCCACGCTCTGTTAAACAATGAAGAGATAGAAGAAAGAAAGTGGCGGGTAGAAAAAGACATCTAGGGGTTAACACCTTGGGCTATTCGCTAAATGGTGATGTGCACAGTGCTAGGCCTCATGATCGCAAGTTTTCCAAAAAAGTATTATTTGGCTTAAAAGAAAAATTTCCAAGGCTGGTGAGCATTTTAGCGCATCAAGAATATCAAGTTCATCTCCACCAGTAGGGTTATCTTCATACGCAAAGGGTTTTGCTTAATATTGTAAAACATGCAGAGCACACTAAGAGGGTTAAGGTCCAGCAAGGCGATAGCTTGTAGGGCGTTCATTTGCTTAGTTAGGTCATTTTAGAAGGTTATCCAAAGATTATGAGAAGTCTACTTCATCAGCCAAAGCGTTTATTCCGCTAGCCTTCATTAAAATAATGCTCAATAGGTTAGAAAAATGGTTTACCTGACTGTTTCTTAAGTGGGGAGATAGTAATGCAGCCAAGTGGTTTTATGACTTTTGTCTGACGGAAAAGACACTGGATTGTAGCGTTTTCAGTGTAATGAGAAACAAGATAGGTACCGATAGAGGTTATTTGAAATTTTCCTAGATCCGCTTAAAGCGTAAGGCGATATGAGGAAAGACCCCATCAATCCTCTTTTTTAGAAAATTTATAACACCTCTTTCTTACTTTTATGTTCTCCGACAGAGCTTGAAACTTTAGTAATCAGAACAGGTACACTCTGTAACACTCATTCTGACCGAAAGAGGACTAAACCCATCAATGATAAAATGTATCCTAGTTTTCGCTCCTTTTCGACCTGAGCATATCTTGATTTTTCACTTTGGTACTTAAAAATATACCGTGATTTGGGCTTCCAGAATCCTTTAAACCCTTCATAATCAGGGGAAATTATCAGCATTTCAGGTAAAAGCTTCTTTGTCTCATCACAAAAAAACAGGTGTAGAGTATTGTTTATGACCCTTGTTTCAGCAATACTTTGGCCAAAAACGTCAGTTTGAGGGCTCCAAAAACACCTTATTAACAAATTTTTTCTACTTTCTAGTAAAACAAAATTTAAAAAGATCTCAGTGACGGTTAGATGTTTTTTGATGATACGTAAGAAGCTGTACTTCTGTTTCTTTTTAGACTTTGAGTGTTACGCAGATACTATAATGCACTACTTAGCATAATCATTTCTAAAGATGATAAAGATGGAGGGTTTACATCTTGTTCTTTTCCTAATATTTTTTATACCACATAAGATAGGACGTTTTTTATCTTGACTTCCCTTTCAAACTGTTTGGATATTTATCCTTGAGAGGCGCCATTATAAGCTGAAGTTTTTCCGTAATTTTTTTATGATAATGTACGGGAATTTTATGTAGATTTCTTTTAATCTCTTCGCATACAAACATTGCTTCACTTGGTCTACCTAAACATCGTAAGCACTCTGCAGATCGAAGAAGGATTTGTATAGGAAATAGGTCTTTTCGTTCTTGTTGTATTTTAGTGGTAGGAATTAGTGTTTTAGATTGGGTTTTAAGATAAAGATATGCAGTGGAAAATACTCCATCTGCTTGATCATATTTTTTTTGATGCATAAAAATTAATCCTTTGTAGTACAAAGCCTGCGCTTTAAGGGGATGATGATTTTTGTGGATAAAATAATCTAAAAGCGTGATGGCTCGATTTGTCTCTCCGTCTTTGAGATACCGGGTAACGTCACTCAAATTCTTTGAGTTTGAAGCAGGATCTGAAGGAGAAAAGGTAAATAATTGTTGATCAAATTCTTCTTGAGCTTCTTTAGACGCTACGTTTAGATTTTTTTGACCACGCAAAGTATCTAAAGATTGTTGCAAGTTTAGGCACTGTTCTTCTAATGCCTTGCAACGATCTTCCAATTCTCCTAATCGATGTAATACCACTTCTATGGGAGAAGGAAGAGGAGCCGAATTCGCACTGAAGCTGAACAGGCCGTATAGACAAAGAGAAAAAAATCGTAAAATAATCATTCCGCTAAATAAGTTTGTAATTACTTCATCAGTGTATCAAAAGCGTCTCTACATCTCAAAATTTTATGAGGGTGTTTTCGTATTGATCTCTTGAGGGGACAATAAAGGGTCTGTTAGTGTACTGGCATCTTTTATATTTTTTAACAATAATTTTACACTCTGAATAAAATTGATGTTTTTTATTTTTTCTGGCAGTAAGGATTCCAATAAAATAGCTCCTCGATTTAACCACTTTTCACTTTGAGACGTCTGAATAATTTCCGGTTGCTGATTGGGTGCAACAAAAAACAAAGATCCCGTGTACACGCTTAAAATTATCACTACTCCTCGAGTGATTCCAAACACTCCTCCTAACAATGCATCCACACTACGAACTATGCTGGTATGAATTTTTAAAGCAACCCATTGTATAAGACACAAAAAAACAATAAGCGTTCCCAAAAATACACTTAAATAGCACACCGTTTTTAATAAAGTAGGAGACTGGATCCACCTACTCCAAAGAGGACACAGTACTTCATGGTACTTCCAAGATAAAATTCCGGCACTAATCCAGGCTAATAAGCTTAGTGTTTCTTTTACAAATCCCCGAAAAAATCCTAAAAGTCCAGAAAAACCAATTACTGCCAACAAAAGTCCATCAAAAATATTAAAATTATTCACAAAATCTAAAGTTTTTTTATACGAAGCAAAGGGACTTGAACTCTGAAATACCGAGCATGGAGACTACCACTTAACCCATTAAGCCCCGCATCTTTTTTTTAGGCTAACAGATTTTTTTTACGCCTGCAAGCCATAAGTGGTTTCTTATTTAAGAAAAGGAGGTAGAACAATAACGACAATATTTTAGCATAAATTTTCATGCTAGAGTGCAATGAAGTTATTGGGTGAATTTTATGTGGTACAGTTTAAATAAGACAAGATCCACTGAATACAAAACCACCGGTTGTCGAACCGTAACAAGTCTTTCATTTCTTGGGTTCTAAAAAAATTTAAGAGTGTAGTATAGAATTTAACAAGTATTAAAATAACTTCTTAATGCTAACTCTGATTTTTACCTTCTTTCTTTAGCCTGAGCTTATTTTAGCTAGATAGGGTTAACCTCTGGAGAATAAAAAGCTCAATAAAATCACTACGTCTATTCATTTATGAACGTGTGGGATGTTTATGATAATAATACTGTGATATAGGATATATTGACAAAAAAGCTAGTGATGCTAACTTTTTTCATGATAATACTTTTTATTTTGAAACTTTAGTAAACAAAGTGTTAATAACAGAGCGATACCCTGGCCTAGTTTGCGATGTTGTCACTTTTCATAAATCCAAGAAACCAAAATAAATTTATAGAATCCGTAGCAGGTTTTGTGATTCTTTTACTGTCTTAGATCTAAATTCTATAGAAAAATTTTAGACCAATATGAACCAATGGATCAAAGAAATATCAAACATTTTCATAAATTATACAACGTGCTTATAAAGCGAATTAAAGTAAAGTTTATATATGCATACGTTATTTGCAAAGCAAAATACCTAGATCCTATAGCGAAAATATTCCAGTTTGAAATAGTATCAAATATATTAATCAGAAGGAAATGATTGAGTAAAAGAAGCTAAGCAGTAAAAAAGGTAGTGCAAAGAGCGAATACATAGCAAAGGATATAAACAAAAATACTAATTTTATTTTATCTGAAAGGGGAGAGTATTTTGGTATGCGTGCTACGGATGCATTATATTGGCTTCGTAACTTAGGATACAGGTATGAGGAAGCACATGAAAAAAAGTGTAGGGCTTATCAAGAAAATATAAAGGGTATATCGCCTCACCCTCTTATATATGGTGCTGAAAGTGTCATTGAGATCAATCTTTGTAAAGATAAAAAATGGGGGAACCTTATTGGTAAAAAAAAATGAAAAGTATTACGAGCGCATAACTATTATAGTTGGATATAGTCATCATAAGTAAAAAGCGCCAATAGTGTTCAATAAGACTTGTAATAGGAAACGATTTGAAATTTGGGTTGAAGCGTTTTTAATAAAAGAACTATACCCTAAATAGGATGTAATCATGGGCCATGCCTTATTTCCTAAGTCTCAAAAGACGAAAGAGTAGATTAAATCTGTTGGATGTAGTCTTTTTCTTCCACTATATTCTTCTGATTTGAACCCAATAAAAAAGATTTTGAGCTAATACAAAACTATGAATGAAGGATAAAGTTACTCAATGTGATAGAGTACAGGATTTTTTTAATACTCAGATTTTAACTTTAACTTGATTTAATATAGCGTTTTTTTTCCTAATCAGAGTTAGTTTACCATAAAATAAAAAATAAGTTTAGAATAGGCCTGTATTGTGAGGGTTAAACAATGTGCACTCAACAAAAGCCTTTAAAAAAAGAGGAGAAGAACAGGTCCAACACATGAACTAATCTTTGAAAGTAAAAAAAGTCTTGTTATATGTTAATAAAAAGAAAATAGAGCGTCCTTTGGTCTCACTTACGACTAAAAAAAAGGAAAACTTTTTAAGATGATATGCAACGCCGAGGCATATGAGTTAAGTAAAACTACACTATAAAACACAGGACTTATACAATTTTTTACTATTAAGATTAGAACACTTCACACTAATTATATCAACAAGTGGAAGTGTCTTTAGTTTAAATTTTGGGAGCTTAGAGAATTCTTAGTATGGTGTTCAAGAATTTACTCAACTACATATTGAGTTTGATTAAAGAATCCTTCCCCCAAAGTACTATCGAGTAGATTAAAAATTACAATGTTCAAAACTGTTGAGTCCAGTCTGTTAGATATTGTTTAATTTTTGCTTTATTTGTTTCATCTCGTGTATTTTGCCCAGAAACAAGCATATTTTGGATTGCCTCATGCATAGGCAGAAGCATAGTAGAACGATTTATAATAGGACAAAATAAACTTTGTAACACGCGATACGCCTGAGCTACCTTCTCACGACCGTGAAACCAACAATCTACTAACTCGGAAGCAATATTATCTACTAAAGGAATTTTTTTCAACTCAGTAAACTCATTTCTTAGAAGTAATCCAACCAGTCTTTTATGGTGCATTAGTATTTCTTTGTTACTTATAGAAGAAGAGTCTTCTTTTGGCTTAAATAGATTTTTATTTGCAAAATTAGCGCGATTTGCAAAAGATTGTAGTCCTTTACGAATGCGAATCCGAACGATCTGTGCACCAAATTTTTTTCGTCTAACAACAAAAGGATCTTGTACGCCTTGCGGAAGAGGATCTTGTTTTAGAACAGAGTTTTTGAATGGGGGCTTTTGAGCGAAAGCATAATTAAATAAGTCGATTATAGCATTTTCAGAAACTACAGAGTTAGCCTGACACGTAGCAGCCACTTGATCCATAAGAAAAATGTTCGATCGGTAAAGGGTGTGGAGAAAATTCATTGAAGGAGTTATATCGATGGTTTCTGGAATAGCACCAAATCCACTAGCAAGCTTTTTTAGCGCTATTCTAGATTCTTCCAAACGTGTATGGGTGATATCTAAGCTACGGAAATAATCTCTTTCATCTCGTGATACAACCGCTTTTCGCTCTTCAAAAGCTGCTTGTAATATAGTTGTACTTATTTCTTTTTTTCCCTCTGGTGTGACGGAGTCGGAGTATGGGGCTAGGGCGCGCGCAAGCATCATAGTCTGAGCCAATATAGTTAAAACTCGCTCAGCTCTATCATATATTTCTCCAGAATGCATGTAAATGGGCATCGAGTGTAAACCACGGAAATACACCAAATCCTCAAAAGATTCTTGGGCTTGTTTAAGGAGTTCCTGTTGTACTGGGGTTAACTGCTGATCTTGTTCCTCTATACCTTGATGCTCTTTTTGGTTCTGTGGAATTCCCCATGAGTTTGTGTTCAATACTGATAATCCAAAAATCATTAAATAAGTTAATTTTAGTATTTTCATTTGTAAATCTTTTTCTTATGGCAAAAATACGTTATCACAAAAAAACTTTATGTCAAGAATAAGATTGCATTTTTTAAAAAATGTATAGCAAACTAACTCTAAAACAGTTATAGAGAATAGTGCGTCAATTAAAGAATGTGTAGAACGTCATATCTGTTTAGCGTGAGCCCATTGTTTCTCAATAGGCTTAAGATCAAACGAATAAGGAGGTAGGTACCAACATCCTTAATCATTTTCTGCCTAGCTTTACCTTTATGAAAAGTAGCATTATCCATGACAATACCAGGATTTTTTGGGATATTGGTGAGTACCATTTCCTTTACCCAATAAGTCAATACTTCTACAGAACCCGTACGCAATCTAATGATCCCTAAAGTAGAGCCCATTCAAGCGCCTAAAGACATTTATTCTTCTTTCTCACCCCAATCCTGTTTTCCATAACAACGCTGCGCTTTTACAGAATACCCGTGCGTTCTTAGCATATCATGAACAAATTTCCACGTTCATCAACTTTTCTGTGTAATTCATCACATTTTTGGCACAATACAGGTCTTTTTTCTGGATCCGCCTTTAGTTTTTTTAGCGAACTCCAAGACGTCTTAAGGCTTTCAAAATGCTAACAGAGCTACCCCCAAAGCGCTCTGCTCGCTCTGACTGAGAGGTATCAGGATTCATCTTGATATCATAGTCTAAACATTCCATATCAATTATTCTGACTAGCTTATAGTGAACTAAGTTTGGTTCTAAACGCGCACTCCCTTTATAGTCTGCTTATCCATTCCAAAACGTCTACCAGAGTCTTCATAACTCACCCCTTCTTTCTTTTGAATTCCTAAACCCTTACCACAAAAATCTAATAAATGCGATAGCTTTAAGTATTATGCTCGTTGCTTCTGTTACAATAATGCTATCATTAGTGCGCTATAGTTAAGTACATTGAAGAATGTTACGGTTAATCCATCGTTTCATATCAATCCAGAATTTCTTTATAAGAATTAAGATCTGGTGAATAAGGGGATAAAAATATTGTTTTTCAACCAATAGATCGGATAAGCGCTCTTGCTTTTTGTCTAGGATTTAGTCCTTTAATTCAACACTGTTCTTCCCAATGATTAAAAAGATTCGTATTGCAAAACCCATTGTAAGTGCTATAGATTGATCATTCACTACGTCAGAACTTGCTATAGGTTTT
Organism: Holospora curviuscula; assembly: GCF_002930195.1. GTDB lineage: Bacteria > Pseudomonadota > Alphaproteobacteria > Holosporales > Holosporaceae > Holospora > Holospora curviuscula. The sequence continues at coordinate 16,007 of NZ_PHHC01000142.1, forward strand.
TTTCTAATAATTAGAACACTTTTTAGAAGCCAGCTTCTGTTTTTTTTCACTAACTTTTATCTTTCAAATTCGCCATATGAATACCACTTTCGTCAATATATACAAGACTTTTTTCGGTATGTCTTTTATGATTTATAGATATCCATCTTGCTTTTATTCCTCCATTTTCCCAAAGAAAAAATTTTTATCGCTAAATTCTAGGTTTTTTAATACTGCTACAAGCATATCCTTCACTTATCGCAAACGCAGCCCCAATATCCTTTAATTTAGTATTTTCATTAGTCTTTGCCAAATAATTCTAGTTTTGTATAGGTTCTCTAGCACGGTACTTTCTTTTTTTCTTATTCTTATATTCATTCTCTTCTCTACTTACTGTATTGTTGTGCACCTTAAATACTTTTGATGATTCCTTTTGTATTGTTTTTTTGCGCAAGTAACTTATTCTTAAACCGTTTCTACATAGGCTTGTGGATATTTTTCCCTTTTTTTCTACCATGGTTACGCACCGAATGAAAAGTGATTTACTATAGTCTTTTTCTAGTAAGAAAATAGCCCCTATTGCAGAGTATGATACACCTTTTCGATTTTTTATTGCCTATCAAACACCCTACCTTTGGTTAAATTATTGTAATATTTTCCATATTCATGAGTACTTCTTTAGTATTTTTGTACATTTGGTTTGTTCTTTGATAGTGCTTCTTAATTAAATCTACGGTAATAATTGAGGAATAAACACCCAATACTTTATTTTTCATGAATCATGTATGATTTTTTGAGCGTAAATTGTATTCAAACTCATAAATTTAATTAATTGCTAGTATTTTTTTATGTAAATTAATATTTATTTGCTGCTTATTAAGCGCTTTTTTTAAAACGAGACTATTTTTATTATTTTTTAATCTTATCTTTAAATTAACTAAATTATTTTATTATTAAAACAAAAAAACTATAAAATGAAAATAAAGTTTTTAATTGTTGCTTTTATATTTCTTCAAAGCCAAAGAGGCTACGCAGGCATATTTGATGCGTTTTCCACTACTGCTAAATATATTGGAAACATTGTAACCACCGGAGGAAAAGGATGTACACGATGTGGAACCCCGTATAATGTGCAGTGTATGGACTCCCAAGGCAAAAAAAAGATGTGGTACGATAAGCCAATAGAATCTTGTTTTGCTCTCACCAGCGGTGGGTGTCGACCTCGAGATGAGCACATGAATGCAGCACGTAAGTATTGCAAGGATCATGGTCTCATTTTGGATGAAGCCAATGCAGCAAAGTCAGAAAAAAGCCGAGGTGTTGCACAATCTCAGTTCAAAAGCTTGCACAAAGCTGTGGACAAAGTTGCGGATACAATAACGCCGTTGGCGACGCTAGGATTGGGAGCCGTAGGAGGCGTTACAGGGGCACCTACAGGACAGGGAGGGCATGCTATTTCAGGAGCCATCAATGCAGCGACCGAGATGCGGGCTCAAAATCTTCAAAAGCGTGCAAGAACTCAATCAGTTAAATCTGTACCTTCATCCTATCAGTATCAGGATGAGGATCAGAATGAAGAATCTGTAGAGGAAGAAAATATTGATATGGATCCAGAAGCCCTTCCTTTCCAAACCCAAGGATCTCAGTTTCAAGGCTATCCCCCACAGACCCAAGCTTCTTCACAGCAAAGATCTCTGTCCCAAGCTACAGTATCGCAATCACAAGGGTATTCCAAAAAAACTACGAGGCCTGCACAGCAGGGATACCCTTCTCAAACTGCAGGAGATAAGCCACAAGGGTATTCCCCCGAACAGACTAAAAGAGCCCAACCCCTACAGGCTAGAATTACACATTAGGCTTTAAACAGATTCAGCGATAAGTACCTGTTCAAAGTCTTCTGTAATTTACTTAAATTATCATTTTTAAATTGTAAATGGAAGCTGAGATATACACAGTTTGAGCTGAGGGAACCTATTTTTTTGGTTTTTTGGAAAAATAGCCCCTCAAAAATTAAACTTAGATAAAGTTTTCTGTGTTGTTTTGTATCTGTTTAAGACGAGCTGTCAATGGAGCGCACTTCCAAAAGATTTTTTTAGTTAGTGAGGTCCGTGTAAACAATGGTCAAACGAGAGCAGGAATTTTTTATTTTGGAAAATCAGAGCATTAAAAAACGGATACAGTGGGAAATAAGTGTAGGATGTAAGTGAAAAAAATCTGGAACTAAGCGATATAGTACAGTAGATAGCCAAGAAATTTCTTATATCATTGATCGTGAGAGGATTATTACGATGGCAAGCCATCCAAAAGAAGAAGGTCAGCCTTCCTAAAAAATAATAAAAGAAACTATTTAGTGCAATAGCAAAGGGAGCAAAGCGCAATGAAGGGAGTATTCCAAAGCCTCTGAAGAAGTTGAGGGCCTATTCATTGAGCGCAAAAAATTCCGTTGTTTATAGAATGAGCAGTGATTAGAGATATTATAGCCAACTCACTATGAATGGTTATAGAGAATAGCGCCTCAATTGAACAATGTGTAGAACATTTAATCTGTTTAGCGTGAATCGATTGTTTCTCAATAGGATTAAGCTCAAGAGAATAAAGAAGTAGGTAAAGTATGACCAGCATCCTTAATTCATTTTCTGCGTAGCTTTATCTTTATGGAAAGTAGCATTATCCATGATAATACTAGATAGTGTCGTTACGAGATATTGAGCCAAAGGGCAAGACAGCGTATTTGGGCGGCTGCAAGAAAGGAGGAGCTGTTTTTGGCATATCGCGTGGCGATGCCTCTCCATCGCTTAAGATGCAAGAAGGCATTTTTTTGTCATAGAAGCGCTGTTCTTTTCGATTCCTTTTTGCAGGAATCACCGCTTGAATATTTTGACTGTTTGCCATGTCTAGTACAGCATCTGAATCATAGCCTTTGTCGGCTAAAAGACCTTGGGCGTTTATGCCCTCAATAAAAGCCTCAGCCTGTGTACAATCAGCTGTGCTATCTTCTGTAACAAGGATTCGCACTGGCATACCAGTTGCATCTACGGCTATATGTATTTTGGAATTGAGCCCCCTTTTGTTCGTCCCATGGCTTGGTTTCCACCAAGTGCTCCTGCTGCATGAGGGGGTACTTTGATAGGGCTTGCATCAAATCATGAGCCACTCAAAATCAGGCTCCATCACAAGTGATTCTAACACCCCTTGCCAAACGCCTTTGTCCCGCCATCTGCAAAAGCGTCGATGCGTGTTTTTCCAGTGGCCATAAGCCAGGAGGTAAATCTCTCCAGGGTGCGCCAGTGCGCAATATCCAAAAGACGGCGTTGATAAAAAGCCTATTATCAGGGACGATACCTTCCCAGGAACCTTTTCGCCCAGGC
>NZ_PHHC01000143.1 GCF_002930195.1 Holospora curviuscula
AACGAATGAACAGAACGCTTAAAGAGGCAACTGTAAACAATTTCCATTATGCATCTCATGATGAGCTGAAACAGCATCTGCATGCCTATCTAATGGCTTATACCTTCGCTAAACGACTTAAAGCCATCAAAGGCAAAACTCCTTGGCAATTTATTCTAAATCAGTGGACAATTCATCCAGAATATTTTACAATTAATCTTAACCATTTCTTGGCGGGACTAAACACCTAGGGCGTGTCGACATTTATAATTAAGTGTTGTAAGATTAGGGTATTTGGTTACAAGAGGAGATAAGATTGCAAGGAATACGAGACGACCAATGGGAACAAATAAAAGAAAGTTTGCCTGGAAAAGAAGGAGATGCAGGACGTACTGGTAACGATAACAGGCAATTTATCAATGCCGTGATGTGGATTGGCCGAAATGGTGCACCGTGGCGTGCATTACCAGCATCTTACGGGAAATGGTCGAGTGTTCACAAACGGTTTATAAGATGGTCCAAAGCCGGTGTGTGGCAAATGATTTTCAATACCCTTTCAGTAGATGCTGATACGGAATGGATCATGATTGATTCCACAATGATGCGCGCCCATCAACACGCCGCAAGCGCCAGAAAAAAAATACAGTCAATAGTACACAAGAACAAGAGCTGAGGCGCTCAGCAGCGGAGTATTTATAGAGCTGAGACTCGCTTTAGGAGTAAAATTTTTCGGGGAAGGCAACATTATATTTGAGGGTTCCGTTAACTTTACAGATGTACCGCAGAGTAACGTTATAACTCGGAATTTGATTTTGTGCGCTCAACAGCAGCTGACTCAGCAGCAGGTTCCAGAATAGCTTCTGCCTATTACAGTTCCGAAGCAACAGAAGGCTCGGCGGGACTTGGTGTCTGATATAGTCTTGAAGCAAGAGCAGATAATAGAAAATATAGTGTCGTAGAAAAAGCAATATCTCAATCAAGGAGATACTCTATTAGGGAAGTTCATTAGAGAAGATTTTATTCCTTGGTTTCCTAAAGGTAGCAGCGCCACAGCTCAAACCATACAAGATAGCGTGAATACATTAAAAAATCTTTCGCATGAATACAATAGTTCTGAATTTAGCACTCGCCTTGAAGAAAAGGTAAACCAAGCTTTACAGAAAAAGCAATTTTTGCCTAAAGATATAGAAAAAATTATAAGGTCTGGATTCCAATCTCAGGATCTCAAGATCTCAATAATTCCAATGTGAAAAAGCACAGTATTCAAAACGCTTAAGTATACGATTGGCCTTACTCTGAAATACAGTATCTAAGCACTGCCTTTCTTATTTTTTGACACTGGAGCCCTTTAAAAGGCTCTGTTTAATCTTCCAAGAGGGGGTAGTGCTTTTTTCTTTTTTAATAAAAAATAGAACAATCTAAACAAAAAAAATTGACAAGAAAACTTTTTTGGTGTAGGATAAAAATGTAAATTTTTTAACAATAATTAAAAAAAAATGAATATAAATAAATTTAATTATGTGTACTTTTCAATGATAATTAGTTCTGGGGCTTTTTCCGTTCCAGTACTTCCACAGGCTAAGAAAGGCGGTAGAAATGTAGCGCAGACTGCTCAAAATATCTCTCAGCCACAGGCTAAGAAAGGCGGTAGAAATGTAGCGCAGGCTGCTCAAAATATCTCTCAGCCACAGGCTAAGAAAGGCGGTAGAAATGTAGAAAAGTCTGTTCAGAACGTCTCTCAGTCGCAGGTTCAAGAGCACAGTAGTAATTTAGCAAAGACATTGCCTGGGCATGTTCCGCAGAAAAAGTTTTTGAGCTTAGAGCTGCGTAGAAATCAGAAAAAGATTCAGGAGAAGAATACGTTTACAACTCAGAGCAAGTTTATGGACTTTGAGCAATCTCTTCAAGCTCAAAAAGCTCTGTGGAATCGCGATAAGCCTAGGACGGAGTTAAACCTTATTCTTCAAACGAAGAAGTTATGTTACGATTTAAAGAAGGGTATACATGAAACCAAGAACGCATTAGAACATCATGTAGCTAACGCGCCTGAGTTTAAAAACAGCCTTGAAGAAGATCTAGAGCACCTAAAAGAGGCTTTAGGTAGACAGTCTAAATTCGTATCTCAGAGTTTAGAAAATAAGAAATTGCGTGCTAAGGAGCGAAATAACCATTAGCAAAAAGATGAGTTAGAAAATGATATAAAAAAATATAGAAGTTCTGTTTCTAAAAAGTTTGAAAGATAGTAAACAATTGAAGAACAAGCAGCACTTTAGTTATACAAAAAAATTATAAAGTCTAGATTACGATCTCAGAATTTTAATGATTCCAATGGGCAAAAGTAAACTATTCAAAACGTTAGGGACTTACAAGAAAGCTAAATATATAATTTGAATGACTTCGAGAGATAATATCTGGATACTCTTTTCTCATATTTCGATACTAGAGCCCTTTAGAGGGCTCTTCTCTTTTTTGATCTTCCAACAAGGTGGAGTGCTTTGAGTTAAAATGTTACTCTTATTCCTGAAAGATTATGATGAAAGATGGGTCCTAATGCTTTAAAAATATGTTTGGATACTGATTCAGGTGTCTTATTGTAATTTTTTTAGAAAATTTTAGCGTGAGCGTTAAAAAAAACTGTTTTTTTAACAAAAATTAATATAACCAAAAAGTTGACAAAATAAGTACTTTTAGTATAAGATCGAATCATAATTTTTTATGTAAACTTATATTGTATGAAAAGAAATGTAAAAAAAAACTTTAATTATGTGTATTGTTTAGTAATGATTGGCTCTGGGGCTTTTTCCGTGCCAGAACTTATACGGGTTAAGGAAGTAATAGAAGAACTTCAGAAAATAACAGAGCAGCTTAGTGAGTGTTTTTCAGAATATCAAAACTTCTCTGATCAGATTGATAGTTTGGAAGTAGAAACAATAAAAGCTGAGCAAAGTCTGAGGCATTTTCAGTGTAATCCAACAGATTCCAGAGGGTTTCCAGATTTTTTTCAGGGTCTTGAGGAATTAGATCAAGAGTATCAGGACAAAGCCCAAGATCTGGCTTTAATTTCTGAGATACATAACATTCTTTTTAAGCGTAGGACAAAACTTCAGAACCAGGATTGTAGTGAATTTCTAGATTATTTAGCTCAGAATCAAGATTCAGTAGATGATTTGTTAAAAATACAAGAGCAGAATATGAGGAACATGCTCGAGAAAAGTCGAAAAGTTGGACAGGATATTTTAAATCAATATAAGAAAGTTTTTGAAAAAATTAGTTCTAGAACGTCCTCTTTAAAGTACATTCGGTTGTATGCTAACATCGTGCCCGAAGCTCAAACAGAGGTTCAACATCACGTTAGCTCTGTAAAAAAAGGCTTCCTTAAAGCGCTTCAGAATAACATTAACTCTTGGATTACAAACTTGGGGCCAAGGCTTTGTCTCGCTCAAAAAACTGAGCGTTTGCTTCAAGAGATACTTTCTGAGAATGGGGAACCGATTGTTATAGAGAACATTGATAAGCATTTAAAACGGATCGCTGATGCTTATTTCGATAACCAAACTATTATTACAGTCCAAAAGTTACTTTCTGATATTCCGCAGTTGAGTCTTTTCACAGTTCCAAAGGAGGAGCACATTTTTCCCTTGAAGCGGGAACAGATTGAGCAAAAAATTTTTCCCTTGAAGCAGAAACAGATTGAGCAAAAAAGTATGCTTACAGTGCATACTCTACTTCAAAACATTCAGCAAGGTTTACAAGCTCAACAGACCGCTAAACAGCAGACTATTGAGCATCATCTTCGGATTCTTGTTTCTCCTGGAGCTGCGCAGCAGCTTGATTGGTCTACTCAAAAAATAGTTATGGAGTATCTTCAGAAGATTTTGCAGGATATTAACCAAAAGAACGAGAATTTTCAGGATACTCAGTATAAAAGGGAGCACTTTATCACAGCTCAGCATTTGATTACGCAGGCTAAGGATAAATTTGCTTCCAGCCACAAGAAATTTTTGGATGAGCCTTCAAAAAGTTTGAATGTAATTCCCGTTTCCGTTTTATCACAGAGCATGTTGTTAGCCCAGTCTTGTCTTCAGCGCATTCAGGATGAGCTTCAGGCTCAGCAAGAAGATCGCCTTCTGGCTCAGCAGTGTCCTGACCTTACAGCTGAGTGTAGACTTAAATTGACAGCTCAACAAATAGGAAATATTATAGCTCAGAGGAGTATTTTTGACGCTCATAAAGATCTTTTGCGAAAACGGTATATGCAACAGGTTCCAGAGCAGTGGGTTAAGCAGAAGGATAGATCTAACTTGATCGCTTGGCAGCTGGGTAACACTGTAACTCAGAGTTGGATTATTGATATTCAGAAAGAAGTTTTACTATATCTGGAGAAAGTTCAGAAGATCCTGGTTAAGGATAACTCTGAAATTCCACAGTTGATTCTGCCCCTAATACTGCGACAGCAGAGTCTAAAGTATCATTACCGTTTATTAAGCGCGTTTGTGAGAGAAGATTTTTTTCCTTGTTTCCGTAAAAACAATGTCGGAACAGGTCAACCCGTAGAAGAGTCCGTGGAGATATTAAAAAATCTTACGCGTACATACAACACACCCATGTTCAGAAGAGGCCTTGAAGAAAAGATAAGGCAAGCGTTACACAAAAATGGATTTGAGCCCCAAGATATCGAAAAAATTATACAGTCTGGCTTCCAATCTAAAGATTTAAATAATTCTAATGGACAAAAGTATAATCTTCAAAGCAAGCAAGAGAAGAATTGATCTTAAGAGAGTTCACTCTTTCGAATCGGTTCGAAGACAATAGTTGGTTATTTTTTTCTCATATTTCGATACTAAAGCCCTCTATAGGGCTTTTTTTTAATCTTCTAAAAAAGTGTGGCTTTTTCGCTTTTTAATAAACAATAATAAATCTAAACAAAAAATTGATAAGAAAATTTTTTTGGTATAAGATCGCGTTGTAAGAGCCTGTATTTATGGATTAGCCATGCGCCTTAACAAGCGCATAGAATGAGCGATCGTCACCCTATTTCGGCAGCTGCTACAGCCATTTCGTACTCTTTAGACAATCTTGGATAATGATTGAGCCAAGCCAAAGTTCATTCAACGACCTATCTTTTGGTGAACACATCCTACCTTGGGGTTCTGAAATTTCAATTGTTTTGATTAAGAACGTTTTCTACAAACTTTAGCATGGTTTTTCTATACTCGGCATCGGCGCAAACGCCTTTGAGTGTCGGATAGTGTTGCAGAGCCTCTTAAAAAACATTGCACACCCGTACTGTATCATGCTGATTCGCGTCATGAACAGTACCGTGCATGAGAGTGAATTGTGTATCCACAACACTATGGGGTTTAGATTCTTTTATTTTTTCCCTTTCGTCAATGCCTCGTTGTTCACAAGCCCGGGTAATTTTGACACTGTGTGAATCAATCCTGCGATAGCTTAGATTTTTACTTTCACCAGCTTTTATCCGACGTATCTTCACAAGCGTGATTAGTACTTTTTCCTATATTCTTTTGATGCTGAAGCTTCGATAAAACGAACGTAGCGTGAAGTATGGGGAAAAATCTTTAGGAAGCATTGACTATGGGAAGCCGCTCTTTATTATGTAAACTACTCCATTAAGAACCTCTTTCTTCTGGTGTTTGCTTCTATTACTGTACTTGCTCTATTCAAAATCATCCTTAATTATCTCTCATGCATGATCTGTTAAATCTCTTGGATCATGCGTTCTTATTACCTCCTAGCGTCATTATACTCCCTCCGTTTATCCATAAATACAAGGTTTAAGTTTTTTTGATAATCGATAAGCGAAAACAAATATAAGAAAAATGAGTATTTTCTTAGACACGCTTGGCCGGACAAGCAGGAGACTCAGCGGCAGAAGGCTCAACAACAAGCTGCTGATATTCTTTTTAAATCTCGGGAGTGAATTAGAGCTAAGAAAAAAATTGGGTCGCATACTTTTTTGAAGCTTTTTTTTGCCTGTAGTTCAAACGCAGCAGCGCGCGCAGTTGCTTTTACCTAGCATCCAACAGTGCATTCATCCGAATAGCCTCTTTTTAGCTGACGTACATCTTAAGAATGTATTAAGCTTACTTCAGATTCAGCATAAGAAGAACCATTTCGGTGAGCAGCAGGGTATTTTGAGGTCTGAGCAGTTGTTGAACTTTAATCTTATTCAGTAGGGTTAACATTATAACTCATAATTTGATTTCGCACGCTCAACAGAAGCGTATTCAGAAGCAGGTTGCACAGCAGAAGATTCTAGAGTGGTTTATGCCTATTATAGTGCCGCAGCAACAAAAGGTTCAGCAAAACTTGGCATCTATGATATAGCCCAGTCAGCATAAAATAATCGTAAAAAATAGAGAGGAAATAACGCATCGATGGAGCAATTGCAGAATGTTTTAATGTCTTTAGCCTGAGTCCATTATTTTCAATGGGATTAAGGTCAGAAGAATATGGAGGTCAATCAAGGAAAACATGACCAGCGCTTTCACCCATCGGCTGCCTATCTTTTCTCTTATGGAAAAAAGCATTGTTCATGATACTACCCCTTTTGTGTTTTTTCCCTCCCATCATGAATCCCCTAACAACACCTTCCCTTCCAAGAATAGCAGTGCGTCTGTGGCATATCCTGGGACTTTTCTCTAGGTAAGCCATTAATTTCCCTCTTTTTCTCGTGCCTCAATCTTTTGGCAGAACATAGATCTTTTTTCTAGATCTGTTGTCGCAGGATAGAGTATTTTTTTATATGTCACGCCTAAAGGCTTTGGTGCATAGTGAATACCAGACTCAGTAATCCCTAATTTTTCGCCGCTTTCTCGACGATCGCTATCTGGAAATTGCTCTATATCATTTCTTAAACTGTCTTTGTCCAGGTTTTTTCAAGGCTGATTCCTAGTGTTTTGAGGCTGTAACTTCTTGCTCCATCTGAATATCACTACTCTCGATGTCCTAAATCTATCCGAAATTTCACTCTATGAAAGTCCTGCTTTAGCGTTTATTTTCAATACTTTTTTCTAAAATCTACTGAATATATCCTATCTATTTATACACTTCTAACGCTATATTATTTTTCTTTCTTACACTTTTATCAAATCCATCTATTTTTGCTTGCCAACGCTACTCTCTTTTACCCCCTCTTCCTTGTGTTTTGCTTCATATCTATTTATTTTAGTGAATTGAAATTACTATTTTTATTATTCATTTTTCATTTTATTTTTATCCCTTTTATTAAAAATAATAACTATTTTTTAATTATAATCTGATATGGTATATTACTTTAAATAATCTATTAATGTTAGTTAATAAGTGAGTTTAAAACTATTTATAGAAGTTTAAAATAGACAGAAGAAGTAGCGCAATAGATCAAGAATAGATGGATAAAGCGATAATGAATCTGCAAAGGATGAAGAAACATTAGAGCAGTAACAAAAAAGCTTTAATTAAATTCTATAA
>NZ_PHHC01000144.1 GCF_002930195.1 Holospora curviuscula
ACGTAACCTTATTAAAGCTCTACCTTATAAAATACATAAGGTGCGCACAGATAATGGGATTCAATGTACCAATCATGATCATCATAAAAATGCTTTTACTCATATCGTTGAGCGTGTTTGCAATGAGCATCAGATAGAGCATAGAAAGACTAAGATCAAGCATCCTTGGACTAATGGGCAGGTAGAACGAATGAACAGGCAAAACTCCTTGGCAATTTATTCTAAATCAGTGGACAATTCATCCAGAATATTTTACAATTAATCCTAACCATTTCTTGGCGGGACTAAACAATCCAGATATCAAAAAACTTATGGTAGAGTTTTTGGCAAACATTCTTAACAAGACAATTGAAATTTAAGAACGCATACCCCCAGGATGGGCAGTGCTCTCCAGAACATAGGTCGTTGAACGAACTTTGGCTTGGTTCAAGCATTATCCAAGATTGTCTAAAGAGTACGAAATTGCTATAGCAGCTTTCGAAAACAGGGTGATGATCGCTCATTCTATGCGCTTGTTAAGGCGCATCGCTAATCCATAAATACAGACTCTTATAATTCGTATTTACTATGCGGCCTTTATATACTTTGAGATTTAGTGTCGGTAATAGCTTTTATGCTAGGATTGATCGTTGTGTTTCACTTCTTAAATAGGCTAAAATCATGACGCGTATCGTTTCTAAAAGTAGTGAATATAGTTTTCTTTCTTTTCTTATGCCTTCTATTTTTCCCTAAATAAAATTTTCTTTTTTTATTATTGAAATTATTTATATGTTTCTTTTTTTTATTATTTTTTTGGTGCTCTATAGTCGTTTTTTGCGTCTATAAGGATATTTTACATCACTTTTAAGGAAGGCTTTTTTCCCAGTCAATGTAAAATCAGTCTGATTTCTGGTATACCCTAGTAATAAACTCGACATGCTCTTAAGTATTACAAAGTTCGTAATAGCCTTTCTTTTATAGGGAGTGTATTTGGCTTACAAAATTTTACTTTCTTCTTTCCTTCAGCCTCTTTCAGTATTGGTACTATCTTATTAAATGTAAACCGCTTCTTACCGTTTAAAATTTGAAACTTTTCGTCTTTATAGTGTGTTATTTTTTTATATTTTATATTAAATACTCTAATACAAATTAGTTAACACATATTTTTTAGGGTAGGCAAGCGGTCTACTCAAGAAATAAAAAGATTACTTACTCCGCCGATCTAATAAAATCTGGAAAAATGATCCGAAAATGTTTACCATTCATCTAAGTCATCACAATTTGAGCTTGCACACCAAAAAATAACCAAAACTTTTAATCTTTTTGAGTATCAGGAGTTTTATAATGGGTAATACGGAAAAATATTCAAAGCAATGGAAACGAGGCACGGGATTTCATCCCTTGGAGCTATCTTGTGGATATGTTCTACGACATCTCTTTCAAACAAAAAATTTTTTATATAGTAAAATGGCGCATGATTGGTCTGGTATTGTAGGCTCTGAAATTGCTTCCGTCACGCGTCCATGTCGTATTCAGGTATTCAAAAACGAAGGAACCTTGTGGATGGAAGTTGATGTGTCTGGAAGCTTATGGATCCCTGCGCACAGCTCCACACTTATAGAGCGCGTCAATCAATATATGGGCTATAAAGCAATAGCACGAGTTGTTTTTCGCAAAACTTACATCCACTCTCCCAGTATTTTTAATGCACCCAAAGATTTTTCGTCTGTTACTCGGGCTGAAAAATTTTCAGAAAACGATATTTTATGTCAAAAAATTTATCAAAAGACTCCTAATCTTCAACTACTTGCCTCTACTCCTTTAGGGGAAGCGCTCATGAAACTTGCGTTTGAAATGAAAATTTGGGTGTAGAGATTGTTTTATTTTGTTGGAACTGAATTCATAAAGTGTTGCACCTCCTAGGGGACTCGAACCCCTGTTTTCGCCGTGAGAGGGCGATGTCCTAGGCCACTAGACGAAGGAGGCATACTTAAGAATTATACTTTATTTTTTTATAAAAGCAATGTTGCATTTTCTCCAACAGTACTCGTTATTGTGTAAACTCGCTCAATAATACGTAGAGATAAGCAGAGATTAATACATCACTAGATAAACTATAGATCCAAATTCACTAAAAATGTATGGTGAAAATAAAATATGAGCAGAGATCACTAGGCTATTTAACGCAAGCATTGCTTATGTCTGTAGAAGGTGTAAAAGTTAAGATTGAGCGATAAAAAATCTTTTACGTCTGGATAGTATTTGTAAAAAAACAAATAATCAAGAAACAATTAACGATATAGCGCATGAAAGTCTTGTGTAGAGTGACGACAGTAGTATAGAGAGGACGATTTACAAAGACAGCAAATAAAGTAAAAAAAGTAAAAAGAGTCTGGGCAAAAAGCGTGGTAAATATTCCAAAAAAACTCATAGTACCCCTGGAATAAATTCATAGCGCTCATAGGTTTTAATGGTTCTTGCAATAGGAATGTTTTTTTAATCATTGGGGAGAACAAAGTTGAATCAAAGTGCTCAAAACTTGAACTAATTATGAACTATACCTCATTCCATAATGCTTATAAAACAAAACGAGTGATAGAACGCTTGGCTGCGCGCTAGTGTTATTACCGCCATATTCGCTTGACCTAAATCTCATTAAGAAATTCTGGAATACTATAAAACAATCCATTCACCATAATATTACTTAATGTACGGAATGATACAAGAATTTACTTCAATTATGTAAGTTTATCCCCAAAAATTGGTATAAACCCATACTTTTTTTCATGTTGGGAGACCAATCTAAATTTATCTCTATAGAAAAGCCAAACATTTAATCTCGATGAGCCTTTAACCTAGCGTTTTGTCACATGATTTTATACAAACGTTCTGTAGACCTTGTAAAAAAAAAATTTAAAGACTAAAAGTTCTGTAGACCTTGTAAAAAAAAAATTTAAAGACTAAAATAGTCATGAAAATTTTATATTTTTGTATAGAATTGTGCACTCTCTAAGCTTAGACCGTTTAGAATATGTTGACAGTCACTGTCACCTTGATCGTTATGAGAATGTAGACGAAATTCTACAACGCGCTTGGGAAGCGGGTGTACGGTGTATCGTGTCTATTTCCGTTCATCGAGAAAACACAGCGCGTGTTATAGAGATTTCAGAACGCTTTCCTTGGGTATACGCTTCTGCGGGTCTTCATCCCTGTGATGTGGACGACGATCCTTTAGAAGATCTGGAGTCTTGGTTAGTGAATAAAGCGCTCCATAACAAGGTTCTAGCACTAGGAGAAACAGGAATAGACCTTCAGGACAAAAGTCCTCCCTTAGCGCGTCAGCTTCAAGCTTTTGAGGCTCACGTCAACGCTGCATTGCATACTGGGTTGCCGCTCATCGTTCATATTCGAGGAGGATTTGATGCATTTTTTGATTTTTGGAAGCATTGGGATAAGAATACCCCTCTTGGAGTTTTACACTGTTTCACCGGAACATGGAACCAGGCTAAAGCGGTGTTAGATATGGGATGGTATTTGAGTTTTTCTGGTATTGTGACCTTCAAACGAAACGGTGCTTTATCAGAAGTTGCAGAAAAAGTCCCTGCTAATCGATTTATTTTAGAAACTGATGCACCGTGGCTCGCACCAGAACCGTACCGAGGTCGTGAAAATGAACCGTCGTATCTGGTATATACTGCAAAAAAAATTGCGGAATTACGTTGCTGTTCCACTTCGGAAATACAGTACTGTACTACTGAAAACTTTTATCGGTTATTTGGAAAAATTCAAAAAGTGTACTAAATCAACTTGATTTAAAGAGTTATATATGAAAATAATGAAGGAAAAAAGCATACATCAGGGATCTAAGGACACAATTTAGATAATATATAAATAATAGAAAAAACTTTATATTATTGTTTTCAATAAGAAGAGATACTCTGAGTAAATAGCCCGCGAAATGCGAGAAAGAAAACACACTATTATTAAAACCTATAGTAAAAGAGAAAGAAATCTATATCATCTAGAACCCAATAAATCCTTAAAAGAAAAAGAATTTAGCATCAGCCATTGTGTAATTCATAAAATACTAAATATAGTAATTTAACTTGAAAATGGGAATTAAAAAAATTTAAGTAAGGCCTTATATCATACTATACATTGAGTAATGTTACGGTTAATCCATCTTTGCATATGAGTCCAGAATTTCTAAATGGGGCTGATATCAGCAAAATACGGAGGTAAGAAAACTGACTCGCAGCCAATTGATTCAATGAATGTTTTTTCT
>NZ_PHHC01000145.1 GCF_002930195.1 Holospora curviuscula
GCGTAACATCTTTGATGCCGGAGATCATGGCACTGAAAATGATAACAACGCCATGCTGTTCTTCTTACAAGAAAGGCTTGAACGCCTGCGTCATTTGGTGAATCCCAATGCCGGGATGATTGTTGCCCATCACACCAAGAAGATTACCAAAAAGCTTTTGGAAGAAGATCCTTTCCAGTCACTTAGTGGTGCCGGCGCCCTCAGAGGTTTTTATACCACCGGTATGATTTTGTTTCGGCCTGATAAAACCAAAACGCCCAGGCAATTGATGTTTGAACTGCGCAACGGCGAGCGCATTGATAATAAATGGGTCGATAAAATGGGAGGAAAATGGTCTATCTTGGAAGAAGAATCTCAGCGTTTGGTCAATAAGCATTACGGTGAAAAGTTGAACGCAGAACGCAGGCGTAAACACGATATCATTTTACAGCTCATTTATGATGAAGCACGTAAAGGTAAACTTTACACCGCAAGCCAGTTCTGCAGAGCTTTTGAAAATAGATCAGGTCTAGGCGGCCAGCATTCCATTCGTGATCGTATTGATGTACTTGCCACCAAAGGCTACATCAAATTCTGTAGAACCGCTGCCCGTAAATCAAAATATGGATTTTTATGCGTGGAGGCTATGGATTTGAAGGAGACAAAAGTTGATTCTGAAACAGGCGAAGAAACTACGCACTTTCAGCCTATTTTACCAACCCATTATAAGTCCGCTGAAGATGGGGCGATCATCCCTTTAGAAAATCCTTCTCTTTGGTTTTATCATGATTAGCTATTTTGTGAATACCAGATTGAAAGGGTTTAGACGGTAGCCATATTCCTGCTTCTTAAAGCCAGGCCAGCCAAGGGTTTGAATGATATCATCACGTTTGATGTTAACGCCCAGCTCTTTAGCCAGGGTCTCTTCAATCGCCTTTTGCATTTTGTTAAGCGGCCTTCGGATTTGCTGCTCTAAATCATCAATCAGTCCCATATGGGGTTCCAGGCGCTCAGCAATTTGATTCAAATTAAGAGGTGTATGCATTTCTTTAGGTTTGCCTTCTTCGAAATCCCGCCAATATTGCTCCAGTAAAATCCTGAAAATCTGAATGCGGCTTGGCGCTTGTTTACCAATAACATGAATGCCGCCCACAAAAATACCGTCGCTATCAATGGTAATGCTGTATATTGTTGGCTTTTCAGCTATCTTAGGTTGATGCAAAGAAACAAAAGGCAATATCTGCCTTGAAACGTTTGGAAGCTCCCTTGGTAGGCCATGCTCAATCGCCATATGCAAGCCTTGCTGTAAAGACAGCCTTTCGCTCATCAAATCTGATAATCTTATAGTGTGCACATCAAATGGCAAATGCGGTAAGGTTTTTCGTAATGTGATGATCAGCGTCGGCTGTGCCTTGAGGCGATCTACAGCTAAATATGAAGGGTTATCGATAAAATCAGGTAAGATTATCGTTACAAAGCCAGAGTCCAACAAAATATGATAAACCCCGGCGCTCTGATTTTTAAACGTAAATTCTTTGAGCTCAGATTCAAGCCACTGCAATATAGCCTGCTTTTTTAAGAATAAAGAGACAACATGAAAACGCTGTTTTTGATGGCTTATGGGTAAAATGTAACGTCCGCATTCCTCGCACATGAGATCATCGCATGATTCATCAAAATCATCAGCAATAGCAATTTTATTCTCACAATCGGGATTAATCAGATTGTCAAAATCCAACGCATCTAAAGGATTGGCGCATTTGATAAAATAATGTTCTTTAAGCTGCATAAAGCCAAGCTGTCCAAGATGATGGGCCGCCTCTAGATAAACCTGATTCGGATTAATCCATGAATTGCTGGACTCAAGCAAACACTTTGTGCGTATATTATGTTAGCTATGTGTTTTTTAATTGATGCTGCGATTTATCAACATGCACAATAAGGTAATTTTTAGGATATGATCATGGAACCAGATTTACTCGAGGCTGTTACTAAAGCTTTGGAAGATTGTTTTGGTGGCGAAGTTACAATCAGCGATGTCAAATTCTTAAGCGAGCCTAACCGAAGAAATAGGATTGCACGTTTGTTCTTGTCTACTAACAACTGCGATACACGATCTGTTATCTTCAAACAGTCAATCTCTAACAAAAGTCAGGAAACTACTGATGAAGATATCCTAGCAAGATTCGCTAGAGATTTTGCCGGGCTTAAATTCTTGAACGGGTCTGACATTAATCACAGCATTCCTAAGTTTTTAGGCGTAAGCCAAAGTTTTAGGTTTATCCTACTTGAAGATCTAGGAAACACGCCTATCAGCCTCGTTGATAGTTTGACTAAATCTGATCCGGGTAAAGCACTAGAAGCGCTCAAGCGCTTTACCAAATCTCTTGCTCATTTTCATATGGCAAGTTATGAACGTCTTGGGGAATATGATGAATTATTGGCCTCAGCTCATCCGAATAAGGAAACGCTAGAAGACCGCATCAAATGGAACGAAGAAGATTTGATCCCTAAATTAGAGCTTGTTTGTAATAACTTTGATATTGCTTTTACAAATGAACTAAAACAAGAGGTTATATACGTTATCAAAATGAGCTTAAGCCCAGACGATTTCTATGTGCTAACTCATAGTGATATTTGTCCTGACAACATATTTGACCATGAAGATAAGGACGAGCTTCAGCTGATTGATTTTGAGTGGGCAAGGCCTGGAAATAATTTATTAGATGCAACTTACTTTAGGATGAATTTCCCAACCTGTTGGTGCGCCAAAGCTTTGCCTGAAGAAATGATATTAGAGCTAGAAGGATTCTATAGGCAAACAATTGCAAGCAAAATTAGGGCAAGCCTTGACGACAGAAAATATAATGAAAACTATGTTTCGGCCTGTGGGTTTTGGCTACTCAGCTCCATGCCATTTGCCCTGCGTATCATGGATAAAGATGAGTGCTGGTCATCCGGTCCTGTACCTACTGATTCATTATGGAAGCCAGAAGCGGACCTTGCCCGTCCACGGGTTATCTCAAGATTGCAAGCATTTATAAAGGTGTCAAAAGAACATAATATGCTTCCGCATTTACGTCAGTCAGCCGAGCAAATGCTAGCGCATGCTTATGAAAAATGGCATGACGCCAGACCACTTGGTTTATATCCAGCGTTTCAAAGTTAAAACTGTAAGCTGGATGTGTTATTTTTTGGGATTTTGACTTGATTACTTACTGTCACCTCCAAAAATCTCGTTTTTCTTTTCTTGAAAGGGGCTCGCATCATAAAACAGTTCGATTTTAGAGATGAGTCGATTCGTGAATTCCATCAGCACCGCTGCCCTGAACTTACCAATCGGCGCTGGAACGACCATATCATAGGCGAACATGATTTGATTGTGGCTTGCAAAACGTGACCTGATTTGGATGTCCTGCAATATTCCACCAAAGTTTTTTGCGGCTAAAACAACTGCGTCTTTTCCATGCATTTCTGCGAGTGGTCCGACAAAAT
>NZ_PHHC01000146.1 GCF_002930195.1 Holospora curviuscula
TTAACTGTGCGAACAGTGATAAGCGCACCTAACATTTGGGTTAAGCAATCAAGACGCCTATTGTCGATTTTGAAATATGGCTTTAAAATGCGCTTTAACTCGTTGACTGAAACCATGATGTATACCTCTTTTTCGATAATCGAGATTATACACTTTTTGTTTTTATTTCACCGAGTTACTGTCAATGCAAACTAACTATCCAATTAGTTTTGTCCGGTACAGAGACGTTTTTCTACGACGTGGTCTGCTCAAGCATTAAAGAATTGTTTTAAATGAAAATAGTTGCTGTATTAGAAATAATAATAACGCTTGAATATTTTTAAAAGTAGGCTTTAAACGTATTGAATTAATGCGCAAAAAAAATAGTTTAAGTAATCCAAAGCATTATGAGAAATAATTCTGTATCCGTCAACCATTCTATTAATACTCTAAAAAATGATATGTTGTGACTAGAGCATACCATGTTCATATTCCCCTAAAGATTAAAAAGGATTGTTTATATTCAGTGACTATTTGACTGTTGGGCAATTTAAGCAATAAACAAAGAATTCTAAACGAGTTCTATTGAGAAACTTTTTTGGGGCACACCAATTTATGTGAACAGAGCCAAACACTTTAAGACGTATTATTTTTTTAATGTTTTATATAAAAATTAATATTTCAATATTATAATGATTGAGTAATATAAATAAATATAAAATAAAATAAAATGAAAAAATTAAATTATACTTTTTTAGCACTATTATTGGCTACGGTATCCACGAAAAGCCAGGCTTCGGATCTTAAAAAGAATTCAGAGCTTGTTGCAAAATTAAAACAATTTTCAGAGCTTTCTGCCAACAGAGATGCCGCTGTAATTAGTGGTTTTATTAATAAACTTAATAAATATTATCGTGTTTTAAAAAATAACTGTGCAAAACGAAAAGAGCTTAATGATACAGTATCTAGATCTTCCATAGAAGATTTAAATAAAGAAATTATGCTAAATACTGTAAGTTTATCGAGTGATTACTCTGTATATGAAAGAAAAGACTTTGCCAAATTACTAGAATCAGCAGAGTATACGCTAAAAGATGTAGCAAAAATACTTGAGCAGAATAATTGCACTACAGAACATAAAAGTAAATTTTTAGAAATTATACAAGAATTAAAAAATAATTCAAACATGATATGTGTATTAGATTTAGCCCAGACTAGGGTAAAACGAGATGAAAATGTTGGCGACACTAAAGAAACGAATTTTGGCGAAACCACAAAAATGAAGTTTACACCTACTTAAAATCTGATTAATACTATATTCTTAACTACTTCCCTCAATAAAATTAAGAAAAGAAGCCCCGAAAAGGCTTCTTTTTATCATTTATCCATGAGGCTGAAATACAATTTCTCCGTCTACCATTTTACCAAACACATCTTGTCCATCGTGAAGCGTTTCTTCCAGAATAAGAATGGAAAGTGGATCTAACACTCTGCGTTGAATCACGCGTTTTAGAGGGCGAGCACCATACTCGGGCTCAAATCCTTCCTTAGCTAACAGGTTAATTACCTTACTATCCAAGTGTAAACGTATACGTTTTGGCGCTAATAATCGGTGAACCCGGTCTAACTGAATATGCACTACCTGACTCATATGATCTTCTGTAAGTCTATGGAAAAATAAAATATCATCTAAACGGTTCAAAAATTCTGGTCTAAAGGCTTGGCGGACCACCTCCATCACCTGAGAGCGGGTTTTGGAAGAAAGATCTTGATGGGTATCTTGCATCATGTACTGACTTCCTAAGTTTGAAGTCAGAATCAGTAATGTATTATTAAAACCCACTACCCGCCCTTGGCTGTCTGTTAACCGTCCATCATCTAAAATTTGAAGAAAGAGATTGAAGACATCCCCATGGGCTTTCTCCACCTCATCCAACAAAATGAGCTGGTAGGGGCGACGACGTACAGCTTCTGTTAACACCCCTCCCTCTTCATATCCCACATACCCTGGAGGTGCACCGATTAAGCGAGAGACGGAATGTTTTTCCATATACTCGGACATATCAATGCGTAGCATGGCAGTGTCATCGTCAAAAAGAAACTCTGCTAAGGCTTTAGCAAGTTCGGTTTTTCCAACGCCGGTTGGTCCTAAAAACAAGAAAGATCCCATGGGACGTCCTGCATCTGCTAACCCCACGCGAGCACGACAAATTGCGCGACTTACCGCAGACACTGCAGAATCTTGTCCCACTACACGTTGCCTGAGAACGCCTTCCATCTGTAATAACTTCTGTCGTTCTTGCGTCAATATTTTGTCAATAGGAACCCCAGTCCAACGAGACACAATAGCAGCGATATCTCCTTCTGTAACTTCTTCCTTAAGGAGGGCGGGAGACCCTTTTTCTCGTTCACTTTTGATACGGGATTCTAAATCAGGAATAACGCTGTACATCAATTTGCTTGCTTTTTCCCACTGACTTTCTTTTTGTGCTTGAGCCAAATTGGTTCGGGCTTTTTCTAACTCAGTCTTTAAGGTCTGGGCACTACGCAATGCAGTGCGATCCTGTTCCCACTGCGTGCCAAGGGTGCGGCTTTGCTCTTCAAGATTTGCCAGTTCCTTTAAGCACGCTTCAAGACGCGTTCTGGCTGCCGGATCACTCTCTTTCTTTAATGCTTCTTTTTCAATGCGCAATTGCACAATACGACGATCGATTTCATCCAAAGCTTCTGGTTTGGAGTGCACTTCCATACGCAAGCGACTGGCTGCCTCATCAATTAAGTCAATGGCTTTATCCGGTAAAAAGCGATCATTAATGTATCGATCAGACAAAGTTGCAGCACTGACCAAAGCAGTATCGGTAATACGAATACCGCCGTGATGAAGCTCGTAGCGCTCTCGCAGGCCCCTTAAGATAGATATGGTCTCTGCTACCGAAGGCTCTTCCACAAACACCGGCTGAAACCGTCGCGCCAAAGCACCATCTTTTTCAATGTATTGACGATACTCTTTTAGAGTAGTCGCCCCAATGCAGTGCAACTCTCCTCGGGCTAGAGGAGGTTTTAACATGTTGGATGCATCCATGGCGCCATCAGTTTTTCCAGCGCCTACCAAAGTATGAAGTTCATCAATGAATAAAATAATCTCTCCTTGACTGTGCGTAATTTCATCCAAAACCGCCTTTAAGCGCTCTTCAAACTCTCCACGAAATTTACTTCCAGCCAACATTGCTCCTAAATCTAATGCCATGATGCGGGTGTTTCTTAAAGTATCGGGGACATCTCTAGAAGCAATACGTTGCGCCAGCCCTTCTACCACCGCAGTCTTTCCTACACCGGGCTCCCCAATAAGCACTGGGTTATTTTTACTACGACGAGAGAGGACCTGAATCGTTCTTCGAATCTCTTCTTCTCGGCCAATTACGGGATCTAGTTTTCCCTGATGAGCCAGAGCGGTAACATCTTTTGTATATTTTTCTATCGCATTATAATGGGCATCGGAAGAAGCGCTATGAGCATTTTTTCCTTTACGCAATTCTTGAATACTTTTTTCTAAAATCACTGCATCTAATTTAGGTGATATATCTAAATCCAGAACCTTTAGAGCGCCGTAAAGTAATGTCTCTGCGGTTACAAAAGTATCTCCTAAGCGCTGAGAGCAGGATTGTGCTTCCGAAAGCGCCTGTAATAGGGAAGTGCCTGCGCTACACTGTCCACCTTTTACTGGAGGAATTTTACGCAATAAACGCTCTAATTCAGAAATTATCTGCGCTGCATTTAAGGACGAAGCGTTTATTAAAGCAGTCGCCATTCCCTGGCTGTCTTTAATTAATACAAGAGCCAAATGCTCGGCTAGAATTTGAGGGTGCCCTGCGGTAACCGCCAAAGACTGAGCTTCTTGAAGAAAGGCTTTTGCTTTTTCAGTGTAGTGTTCGAAATTCATTCAAATCTCTCCAACATACTTCATGGTCTAATAATTATTTTAAGAAAAAACAATAAAAAAATCAATGTAAGAGGTAAAAGCAGGAAAAGTGTGAACAGATGTTAAATTTTTACGCTGTATATCCAACGAACGATAGAACGGTTATAATAGAAAAAAAAGAAAATATTTAAAGATCTCGTATTCATTGGATTTTTGTCGTAAAGAGTGAGTGATGAGGAAGCGGGTAGACGTTTTGGAATGGAACCATACAGTGTACAGAGGGAGTGCGCGTTTAGAACCGAACTTAGTTTGCTCTAAGCCAGCCAGCACAATGGA
>NZ_PHHC01000147.1 GCF_002930195.1 Holospora curviuscula
ATAGAGGGGGGCTTTAAGGTTCAACGGAGACGATGGGTTGTAGAACGAACATTTGGATGGCTTAGTAGAAATAGAAGGCTATCAAAAGAATACGACTTGCTTTGTTCTTCTACAGAGAATAACATTTACATGTCACTTAACAGACTACTCTTGCGCAGATTCTTTCCTCCTAATTAATTTGCGGATAAGCTCTAACACCTTCTGTATTTTCTTTCCCCCTACTGCTTTAAGAAATTTTGTAGCACCATCACTCTATGAAACAAAGCTTTTTTAGTGTACCCCTAAAATTTTATTTCTCCAAGATCGAAGACACCTTTGATCTCAACTCTGATACCTAATATTGTACTTCCCTCTCTATTCTTACGCAAGAGCACGTATTTGTGTTATCCTGCGTTGGCCGTACTTAACTCGACATAAGGAGCAATTACTTCACGATCTTGAAAAGGAATAGCCTGGTCTCCTATCCACTGAACAGTTTCATGACCTTTTCCTGCTACTAACAGAATATGTCCTTGGCGTAGCTTGAAAATTCCTGCCTTTATTGCACTGCTACGACATCGAATACGCTGCGCTCTAGGGCATCCTTGTTGAATGGCATCCAAAATTTTTTCTGGATCTTCAGTGCGAGGATTATCGTCTGTAATAATGACCCAGTCCGCATAGCGTTGCGCAATTGCTCCCATAGATTTACGTTTTGCTCTATCGCGTTCACCGCCACATCCAAAAACAACTCCTAATCGTACTGGATTTAAAGTGCGCAATACCTGCAACACATGGGACAACGCATCGGGAGTATGAGCATAATCAATATAAATCCTCCCCCCTAAAGAGGTATTTCCCACCCACTCTAATCGTCCAGGCGGAACTTGAACGTCCCCAGAAGCTAATGCCTGAAAGGCATCATCAAGATTACCTCCCAACAAATAAAATGCGCCCAAAGCTGCGGTAAAATTTCCACACTGAAACGCGCCAATCCAGGGAACTGCTCCGTTCCATGAATAACTATCAATGCGAATCGACACCTGGGTATGCGTATTATTTTGTGCTTGAATATCGTATTCCGCCCATAAGTCCGTAGCGTTTCCTACTCCATACTGCAAAGGATTTCCAGAAATTCCCTGGGGATTCATAGAAAAGCTTTTTTGATAGACTTCTGTGTGTACTAACCATGCAGTTCGGCTTAAAGCCCCTAAAGAAGCCTTGGCTTCCCAATAGTTTTTCATAGTAGTGTGATAATCTAAATGATCCCGGGAAAAACTTGTCCAAATTCCCACATCCACTGCATCTTCAGGAATTCTGCCCTGATGAAGCCCATGACTGCTGGCCTCGCATGCAAAATATTGAACATCTTGCTCTGAGCTTTTATGTAACGCACAACAAAACGTTAAGTAATCCGCAGTATTGATAGTTGAAACAGGAAAATCAACTACAGGAACCCCTTGCATCCCTAAAGTACCCATGGAAACCCAACGTACGCCGGAGGAATGCCATAACTGAGATAAGAATGACACCGTAGAAGTTTTTCCGTTCGTTCCTGTAACCGCACATTTTAATAAAGGACGCTGGGGATAAAATAATCGGCCCAATATTTCCAGAGTATTTTTTGGAAAATTTTGAACAATACACACCTTACTGGAATGCTCAGAATGGTGAAAGCAGCGGTACTCAGGTCCCCAAGCTAATACAACTATCGTTCCCGTTCTCCATGCGAGTTGGGCAATTTCTTCTACTGTGTACCGTATACTGGGTACTGCCCAAAACAATACATCCGGTCCACCACGATGAGAATGCATGGAAACATGAGAAAATTCTCCTTGTATTTTTCCTAAATCTACTTTCAATACTTGAGAAATTGTTTCTAAAGAAATTTTTCGAAGCGTCATCACGAAGCTTCTTCTGGTGTTTGCGTACATAGAGATAATGCGTGAACTCGATATCCAGTCTCTCCTTGAAGTGCGCTGTATACTTGACGATGTCGTTGTATAAGGGATACATCTTTAAACAGCGCCGTTATAATATGCACTGAAAGGTGCTGATCGTCTTTTCGGGTGTCCGTTACTGTAACCAATGCCCCAGGAAAAGCTTGAATTAACTGCTGATGGACCCAAACTACATTGGTTACAGAAGAATCCGTTGTAAAATTCATCAAAATTACTCCTTATTTTTCATCTATACCACAAATAGATTCATTCTAAAAATAAAAAATTTCTAGCAATACTTCCCTAAATATACTTTTTGGTAATACTGACTCAAACACACCAAAAGTAGACCACTTTTTGGACTATTTAATCAGTCAGTAGATGCATTCTCACTGAAAAGATTATGACAAACACTCATGTACCCCTTCCTTAATCTGAAAAGATAATACTTGAGAACGGCTAGGGCCTCCAAGACCGATTCCTAAACGTGCTGCAATATTACGATAGTGCAGATTAGGCGGATACACCGCATTGGTAATATTCTCTCCTCCTAGAATTATATTGGTTTCTAGATCTAACACTGAAAAAGATTCAGGAGAAAAATCCCCACACAATAAAAATGGACTATCTGTATTATAATTAAGCCCACATCCCAACTGAAGCTTTAGCTCCATCAACTGAAACCTCATCCCAATACACATACCTTTCATGGAATCTACCACACGCAAAACTGTATTATGCAGCTCATCAAAATCTTGCATTTCCAACATAGAAAACGCCATCAAGTGGGTCTCGTTTAACAGGCGTCCAGTGCCTATATGAATATATTCTATAATAGGGCGTGGAAAAACATAATTTGCTTGTACGTTGAACTCTTTAGCCACCACTGAAGACGCAGAACAAATAACCCGCACATCAAAGGCCAACGGAAGTGTTGTATGCATTAACGATTGACGCATATTCAACATACGAATAAAATGAGTTGGAATGTTGAGTTGCTGTAACTTGGAGAAAAAAAAACCAGAAACTCTATGATTAATTACCCCTTTCCCTGGAAGTTCTATCTCTTTTCCAGAAATAGGACAAGCAATAATATCCGTAAAGTAGTGAAAACATTCTGTTTCTTTAGAAGTAGCGTAAACAATACGTCCTGGATTTTGACTGATGATTTTTTTTTCCATATATCGTTGTGTACAATGCTCTGAATTACAGTTTATTGTACTCTTTTAAAAAAAATAAGCAACCTATAGAAACCTTCTATTCATCATCTCAAAACACACAACTAAAACAGTTCAACCACACTCTATAGTCAATAAGAGATAAAAAGAAGGAATTAAGATGAAAAAATAAATGATAGGAATTTTTTTACAAGACGATGAGACCATAATTTTTAGCGGCTCCTTTTATCTATGTATAGCTTTATATTTTATTCTTTTATCCTCAAATTGATTAGATACTTTCTTGTTTTGAATCTTAGATTCAATTATCTTGAATGAGTTACACAACCATGGTAACACATACAGAGAAAATGTTTAAAAGTCCATAAAAAATAATTAAAAAAAAGACTAATAAATTCTCTGAGTAAAAAAAAAGTATCAAATATATTTCAAGTACGCAGAAATACATTCAGTAGATAGCGTAATAGTAATGCGAAGACTAGCGTGAGGGATAGGTGTCAATTAAGTGCAGAATATGCTGTAGCAGTATTAAAGAAGCTAGCATTTAGCGGCGATAAAAAACTATTTTCCTCTGAGGAACTAAAGTAAGAAAAGCGCGATGAATATTTAGAATTCATAAAATAAATGTCTAAATAAAGCCTTGTATATACTTATAAAAGTGGTATTAATATGGCAAGTTATGAAAAAAAGAATTGGGTAAAAAAGTGAGTAACTGACTACCACGCTTCTTACCAAGCAATTTTTCACTTCTCTTACCCCACTTTCTATCTTTACAAATCCTTATCTCTATACCCTTCTCATAACTCTATACAAGTCTTTCAGGCGCTATATCAGTAGACCTCTTCGGAAACTCTCATTGTTCTAATTCCATGGTATAGACCCCTGCAATGAGCGTGAATCTCAGCCCAAATCTTTTACGCCTGTTTCTGTATGTATCAGAGAGGATCTTGAAGCGTTTGAGTATCCCAATACCATTTTCATTCATTACCCGCTCGCTGGAAAGCTCTCTATTTTTCCTTTTTTCTTCTTGCATTAGCGGATTTTTCTTACCCTTCTTTTTTGGAATGTCAGTTCTACTATGGAGTGTTTTCAAGCCTTGATATCCTGTCTCCGTAATACCCTTAATTTTAGGATGAATATGAGTTTTTGATTCTTTAAAACCCCTGGAATCATGACGCTTGCCCTTTGAAAAAGCCGTGCATATACCTTCTTGAGTTACTACACCTTGAGTGTTTAAGGGGTGTTTTTTCTTTTTCCCTGAGTAGTATGCTTTTGTCTTTTTTTGGGCGCTCTATTGGGGGGCTTGATAAGCGTTCCCTCTATCC
>NZ_PHHC01000148.1 GCF_002930195.1 Holospora curviuscula
ATAGAGGGGGGCTTTAAGGTTCAACGGAGACGATGGGTTGTAGAACGAACATTTGGATGGCTTAGTAGAAATAGAAGGCTATCAAAAGAATACGACTTGCTTTGTTCTTCTACAGAGAATAACATTTACATGTCACTTAACAGACTACTCTTGCGCAGATTCTTTCCTCCTAATTAATTTGCGGATAAGCTCTAACACTATGGGCTAAAGTGAAGAGATGTTATGCTGAGTTCACGAAAAAACCGAATAAAGACCAGTATATTGGGGTTCTGTACAATGTAGAAACGTAAAAAAATGGAATTTTACTCTCATGAATGGGGCCAAAAATGGTTTTAAAAGGGTCTGCTTTATTAACAGATGTTTGGTAATGGGCACAAGATTTATACGCCCCTCAAACAGATGGAAAAAAATTGGCGTTTTAGAGCGCGAGAAAAAGAACAATTCATTAAAATTTCTGTAATATGCTGAAGATTAGAGAGCACAGCCATCAAAGTACACCCTAATGAGGTTGGGAGTTTAAAAAAACACGCTCCCTAATTTATTAGAAAATTCCATAGACAATTTATTTGTTTGCCACCAATCATTCTCTTGGGTTAATGTTTGGTCTCTGGTCTGGTCAAGGAAGTGATGGGCAAAATGGCTAGCATTTATTAAAAGATTGGGAGCGCTTATGAAGGATTCTACCAACTAATGGGTTGAAAAATGCGGCTTTAATCCTGTTGTCCTTCTCTAATCAAAGCACTTGAGCCCACGAATTTACATAAAAGATCTATCGATAAGACAACAAAATTTAGCACTTTTTCGTAAGATCCAAATCTTTTCGTCATATCTTTTTTCGCTTTCAAGCGCTGGATGTTATGGTTTCAACTTTTATCTATATTGCCCCTTATCATGGCAATGCTTCCATCGTGTTCACAGGCCCTAAAACAAATCCTGATTTTGCGTGCTGATATGCTTTTTCTAAAATTTTTTGTCTTTATGGAAACACTGTGTTATATATAAAAAGTGTTTTTAATAATTCAGAGATGATTTTAGTGTTCCAGTGTTTGTGCTTATGGATTATCTTAAAGCTATGCCAAGTACCCAGTGTATACGCTCAGAAAGACAAATTACGCATTGACTTGAACGCTTCCGTTAAAAAAATTGAAACCATCATCCGAAAAGATAGGACGTTAACTCATTTGGTGTGTGCTTTAAAAAAAATTTATGATTATAGTATAAAAAATTTTCAACCAACGTCCAGAATAAAAAAATCTCAGATTGATTGGCTAAAAGAACGTAATCTTAAATTTAGTCAAAACTTTGATTTGCATGACTTAAGGGAGTATTATGTTCAAAGAATATTTTCTTTAGTCAATGCACATAAGAAGGTAAGAGAATTTTTTTTAAAAAAGTTTATCACTTTCCCTGATACTACTAATAAGATAACTTCTTTATCCTGTTTGGTTTCCCTATGTAACGATACAAAACTTAGCCTCTGCGCTGATGATGATGCAAAGCACATTCTTTTGGAAGATCCTATAGTTATTCCTTTGAATACACAGAAGGTAATCGTGGGATTAAAAACTTCTCAGGGCGTATATTGCCAGACCTACAAATTTTTTCTTTTATCCCATACAAAAAATAATATAGATGTTCAAATTTATAATTTTCCTTCGCCCGCTAAAGTAACCTTTTATGATCCGCACATTTTGGACGAGGGTGCGCTTAATCTAGAGAAAAAAGGGCGTGCTTATTATCTCTCTTATGTGGCGAGAATTACGGCTTTTAGGACAGGAAGTAGTGTAACATGGAAAATAGAGAACAATAACTGTCAAGTCGTGGAAGAGGAATTGAAACTCGAAGAGGAAGCCTAGATCTGTTGTAACACGATAGGTCGATAGTATTTCAAACAGTGCACGCCAAAAAAATCAACAGTCAAAACAGTTAATGCGTATTTGTTGAAAAATTTTTACGGTACAGTTCTGAAATTTTGGACGCGAACCTCTAGAAACTGTCGTTAATTATACTATAATACTTTAGCGTGAAGATAGGATTTGAAAAAATTGAAGTAAGACCTTATAGCATTCGGTACATTGAGTAAGGGTACGGTTAATCCATGGGTTCATGATAACCCAGAATTTTTAAACAAGGTTAATATCACGAGAATATAGTGGTAAGAAAATTAGCCTGTAGCCCAGAAATTCCATCAATACTTTTGTATTTTGAGAGTGATAGAATAAGGCATGATCCATAATCAGGCTGAGTTGTAGCGCTTTGATTCAAGGCTGTTCTTCCCAATGATTAAAAATTTGTATTGCAAGACCCGTTATCGGTGCCATAGATTGATTATTTTAGAGACACTATGGGTTCTTTAGAATATGTACCACGCTTCTTAGCACCACTTTTAGGATCTATATCGTTGATTATTTCTTAATGGTTTTTTTAAAAGTTTTCTCAAAAGTAAAGAATTTTTTATAGGTAACGCCTCACTTTTTAAGCCTGCTATAGAAAGAAATAATGCTTGCATTAAAAGCTACACTCATGTTTTATGCTCGTTATTTTTACCCTACATTTTTAACGGATTTAGATCTACGGTTCCTTTACTGTCTAATCGTACTTTAAGCTTGACAACTTCTTCTTTTTCCTAGCGTATGCACCCTTTACTTACGCTACTTTTCCTCAGTGTAGCTATTATTGGGCTTGTCTTTTGATCATTAAATAAGTTTTGTCTATTCCATTACGCTTTCTTTAAAGCCTATTCGGTATTTTATTTTTGTTAATTTCTGAAGATTATATCACATTTAATCTTATTTTTAAGCTAAATTACTATATTGTAAGCTAGAGCGTGTCCCTAACCTTTTCGATGTTATTTACGGAAATGAGAATTATAGCCACTAAAATTGTTCTCATATAAAAAAACGTTCAATACAATTTTGTTATTTTTAAATGGTTTTATCGTGGGGTATCAATATTCAAACTCTGATAAAAAATCTCTTAGAGTGCAATTATTCTATACTTTGTTGGCCAAAAAGTATGGGCAA
>NZ_PHHC01000011.1 GCF_002930195.1 Holospora curviuscula
GAACATTATCATGCAGGTAGCCGGCCATCTTATCGAAGTCTTTGGCAAGCATGGCATTGTAATAGCTTTCAGCAAGGTTCAAATTATCAGTTGTGTTCATATCTAACTCCTATTATAGTATAAGCATGCTGATAATGTATTATAAGGACGCTGATATGTCAAGTGATAAAGAAATAGGTGTTAAAAGTTTGCTTGGGTATAAACTGAAAAAGACCCAGCATGCTCTACGCCTTCATATGGACGAAGCTTTAAGGGCTCTTGATCTTACTACGCCACAGTACGCAGTTCTTGCGCAACTCGAGTTAAAGCCCGGAGCGTCTAATGCTGCACTTGCAAGATCAGCATTTATCACGGCTCAAACCATGCATGGCATTGTCTCTAATTTAGAAAAGCGAGGGCTTGTGCAGCGTAAAAATGATGCTTCCCATGGTAGGATTTTATGCACAGAATTGACATCACAAGGCCAAGAGATTGTTAAACAAGCACATGATACGATACGCGATGTTGAAGCACGTATGCTCGCTACAGTAAGCGGGGAACATAAGGTGTTGCTCGAAAAACTGCTGCTCGAGTGTTTTAATAATTTACAGTAGTGAGGGTGCAGATTAGGCTGCTGCGGCTGAATTTTTTATAACAATCTTCTGTTCCTTGGATAGCCTTTCTATAGCGTACCGTAGCATGGTTTTAGGCATTTGATGTGCATGGTCGCAAAGAAACGATACTAGTCTAGCCTCATCCTTTTTGCCTGCTTCGCGGAGCATCCAACCAACAGCTTTATGAATCAGATCGTGGGAATCATTTAGCAATAACTTTGCTATCTTAAACGTCCATTCCAAGTCTGACTCGCGAATAAAATACCAAGTTGCAACAATTGCTATTCTGCGTTCCCATAAGTTTTGAGACGCAGCTAATTCTTCAAGCACATCACGATCCCTCTCAAAAAGATGAGCTCCTATAATAAGATGCGCAGAAGAGTCAACCAAATTCCAATTGTTGATATGGCGCATATTGGCTCTATAAAATTGATAGATTTCTTCTTTTTGGGCTATGGCTCCAGCCTTGTACTTAGCAGCTAAAATAATAAGCGCTAATAATCGTTCTTCATTGATTTTTGATTGTATCAAAAGGCCTAAATCTTCCAGGGTTACATATAAAAAACTTTTTGCAATTTTTCGCAAAACGGGCACCGTCACGCCCATAAAGCTATCGTGCTCAGCATAACTTCCTGGGCTTGTTTTAAAGTAAATTGATACTTTTTCTGGGGTTGAATCAATAGAGGCGTGTAACGTTTTCTTCAAATTTTGTATTTCACTAGACATGGCTTGC
>NZ_PHHC01000149.1 GCF_002930195.1 Holospora curviuscula
GATCTGTTCTCGCAGGATAGAGTATTGTTTTTATAGGTCACGCCTAAAGGCTTTGGTGCATAGTGAATACCAGACTCGCTAATCCCTAATTTTTCGCCGCTTTCTCGACGATCGCTATCTGGAAACTGCTCTATATTATTTCTTAAATTGTCTTTGCTCAGGTTTTTTCAAGGCTGATTCCTGGTGCTTTGAGGCTGTCACTTCTTGCTCCATCTGAATATTGCTGTGCACAAAGCCGCTAACAATACCTCGGACATCCCATGCACCCTATTCCTAGGCGACCTAGGATCCTTTAGAGGTTTAAAATGATCTAAAACCCCTTCTTCTACTTCTTGCATTAACCTTACCTTAAATTGTTCACCATCCAAGGCATTACCTTATTATTTCTCTTTTTTCAAAATATTTATTTTCATGAGGTGACCCTAGCTTAATAAGGTTTCTGAGTTGTTTTTTCAGAAAGATTCTTTTAAAATCTAGAGTCTACGATAATTAATAAGTATAGAGTACATGTTTCACGACTTTATCGTTCATGGAAGAGACATGATGACTTTAGTGCAGACCCGTCTTCTATGGTTCATTCGAGCCTCTGTGTTTGTGATGAGCATTTTAGTTTTGCGGTTGTGTTGGGTTAGTATTACACACCGTAATCTTTCTCAGTTTTTGTATACAGAATCTATAAAAAGAAGAGTAATAATGGATATTCAGGGTAAAATTCTCGCCCACAGCTTACCTAGTTTTGCATTAGCTGCAAAACCTAAACTTATTGTCAACGTGAAAGAAGCAGTACGAGAATTACATAGCGTTTTGCCTTTTCTGTCTAAGGAAGTAATGTATCGACAACTCACTTCTAAAAAAACTTTTGTTTGGATTTGTCGTCAATTATCTCCGAAAATGCGTCTTAAAATTTTATCCTTGGGTATTGAAGGATTAGAACTCTTTAAAACTCAAAAACGCGTATATCCTTATGAACATTTATTCAGTCATGTTTTAGGAGCAGTGGACGTAGATCAACAAGGCATTTCTGGTGTGGAAAAGGGGTGCAATAAAGCAATTTTGGATCCAAAATATAAAAAAACTCCTCTTTATTTATCTCTGGACACACGGTTACAATATGTACTACGTAAAGAAATTTTATCCTGTATAAAAGAGTTTCAAGCTTGTGGAGGAAATGGTATCTTAGCAAATATTCATACTGGAGAAATTATGGCTATGGTTTCTCTGCCAGATTTTAACGCAAACTTAAAACATAGAGAATCTTTTGAACATATAATAAATCGTAATACAAGCGGCGTTTATGAGTTTGGATCCATCTTAAAAATTCATAATTTGGCTCTATTTTTAGATGAAAAAAAGGGAAGTCTGAACCGAGTTTTTGATGCTACACATCCTTTAGCGATTGGGAGATTTTTAGTAAAAGATTTTAAAGGAAAATGCCGGCCATTAACGGTTAAAGAGGGATTTCTTTACTCTTCTAACATTGTTAATGGAAAAATGGCATTAGATGTGGGAGTAACCGCACAACAAGCATTTTTTTCTAAATTATCTTTTTTCCGCCCTATTTTTTTGGAACTTTCGGAATATGCAACACCCATTATTCCTAAAAATTGGTCTAAAGCACGTTCGATTACTGCAGGGTATGGGTATGGCTTCTCAATCACACCATTACACATCGTGCAAAGCCTTCAAATTTTATTCAATGAAGGCAAAAAAGTTCCCTTAACAGTATTGAAACGTACTCGTCGACAAATTCCTTTTCCGTCTATCTTTAAGACGCGGGACCTTTCTCAAATTCTTGCGGAAGTGATGGAGATGGCGGTTAATACAGGACAAGCTCAGAAAGTAAAAACTAAATACTGCCGAGTAGGAGCAAAAACAGGTACTGCCAATACGTTGATTAAGGGAAGGTATAAAGAACATGAAAACTTAACGTCTTGCGTAGCAATATTTCCCATGCCAACGCCGTGTTATGTATTATTGATTACCATTGATCGTCCCAAAGGTAATGCTTCCACTCATTATTATCATACTGCAGGATGGATTGCAGCTCCTGTAGTACGTCGTATTATTGAGAAAATATCAGGTTTTTTAGGTATTATAGAAAGTTCAGAACATCAAAAATAATGATCAACACGCATTCCATATAAAAAATAACTCAAAATGAGATCGTTGAAGTCTGATAATTTTATCTTTAAAACATTTTCAAACTATACTTTATTAAGTGAGCCTGTATAAAGTGCTATGAAGGATATTATATTTCAATCATTTTAAGGTATATATTTAGGTATTGAAGCTTAAAATTTATCTTTTTGGCTTAATCGATCTATTATCCCCTTTAGGAAGTTAATTAATACAGACATCCGTGGTAAATTGAAACATATTGGATTCATGAACTCTGCAAATGAGTTTTAGGCACTTCTTACATAGAAAATCTTTTTCTATTTTTATCAAATGATAGGGCTGTGAGATAAAAAACTAGGAAATAGGGGGGTCTGATATGCTGT
The DNA here is from genome assembly GCF_002930195.1 of Holospora curviuscula. GTDB lineage: Bacteria > Pseudomonadota > Alphaproteobacteria > Holosporales > Holosporaceae > Holospora > Holospora curviuscula. The sequence continues at coordinate 2,502 of NZ_PHHC01000149.1, forward strand.
TTTTAAAAATGGGTGACTCGCTGTATAATTGACCGATGTTTGTTAGGGCGTCATACGGTGGGTAGCGTAAGCGTGCAAGTTAGCGATAAGCAAAAAATCGGGTAGTCAAATAATTAGGTAACCCAAAAAACGAAAAAGTGATAAAAATTTTATACCGAAAAAGTTGAACATAAAAGAAAACGTTGCGAAGATCAAAAGAGCTCTGTTTATAAGGAAAAATCATGACTTTATCAGCGAAATTTTTAATTATCTAATCAGAACTGTACAATAATTCTCATTTTAGCTTGAAGATAGGACTATAGGTGTTACACTTGTCAAAAAGTGACAAAAAGACAATACTGCCTAGACTTGAAAGAAAGCATAATAAAATACATAACATTCGGTAATGTTAAAAGACGCGGGAAACAATAGTTACGGTGAGAAAAAGTAGCGCAAGTAGAGGGTGGATACGCTAGAAAAAAGAAGAAGTCATTAAGCCTAAAGCACGATTAGGCAGAAAAAAAACTATAGATTTAAATCTGCTAAAACTGTGTATTGAACATAAAAAAGCTAAGACATGAAGAGAGCATTAGACAATGTAGCGCAAGCATTGCCTATGTCTATAAAAAGCTTAAAAAGTGAAGCTTTATCTGTAAAAAATCTTTTACCTCTGGAGAAGCGTGTGAAGAAATACATATCAAGAAAAACAACCAAAGATACAACGCCTGAAGGTATTGTATAGAGTGACGAGCGTAGTGTAGAGAGGACGCTTTGCACAGAAAAAGAGTCAGGTAAAAGAAGAAAAACACTGGGTTGGTAAGAAGCGTGGTAGATATTCTAAAAGGACCCATCGTATCGCTGGCAATCTATAGTACCCATAACGGATCTTGCACTATGAATCTTTTTAATCATTGAGGAGAACAGTATTTAATGATACCTCATTCCATAACTCTTATAAGACAAAAGAACTGATTGAATTGCTTGGCTGGATACTAGTGCTTTTAAGACTATATTCACCTAATCTGAATCCTATAGAGACATTCTAGGCTAATCTGAAATATATGAAGCGATAAATCGCTTTTTTCTCTACCTAGTTCAATATGATTGATTATAGCATGTTCTGAAGCTCAATATTCAGGTCAGTTTCGTACATTTTTTATTAATGCCTTACATATAAGCAAGTCTTAAGCGTACGAAGTTTTTACTACCGTCTTTAAAAATTTAGATTTAACAATCAAATGAAAAGTTTAGGATTTTTCAGATCCGCATTGTTTACATTTTAACATCGACAAAAATTACTTAAAGGTTCACTAAAATAACCTTAATATGTTTGTCATCCTTTTATTAAATGGCTCAAACAAAAAAACAAAAGGTATGCCAAATTATAAAAACCCTTTTTACGTAAGGATGCGCGACATCTAAAAAATATAAGTCAGATTCTAGATAATACGTTTCCTTAAACGCTCTAGCCAACACAAAACTTAAAATCTTTTTAGTGAGTAACCCATTTTTTGATTAGAGTTTCGAGAGCTTTCTGACAACAGACAAAGATTTTTTGGATACTAACAATGATTCCGCCATTGATGTCCATATTTCCTTAGGAAAATTATGTCTCAAAAGTACAAAGGTTTTGTATGTTAATCCGGGAAACCCTAGGACAACATGACATTCGATAAGACGATACAATGCCTCAGGAATTAAAACGCTTTTTGGATAGTCTTTAACGAAAAGAGAAAGGCGTTGAAATGCAGAAATAAATTCTCTCCGCTTCATGTAAGCCCTTATAATTAACATTTCTTTAGATGCCAGATGTTCTTGAATAAAATCAATTTTTATCTCAGCGTCCCGTGCATAATCACTGTAAGGAAAACGCTGACAAATTTCTTGAAATCCTTGAAGTGCCAAGACAGAATTTTCACTATCTCTCTCTGGAGAAAGCATGTCCGTGTAATAACACAGTGAACGCAGATAGTGCGCGTACACTGCACTAGGAGAGGCAGGGTGAAGCGCCAAAAAAGTTTCTAAAGTTGCAATGGCTTTAGGAAACTGCTGTGCTTTGAAGGCAGAATACGCGGACATAAGTTGGGAATGGGGAGCCCAAGAAGAGTAAGGATATTGACGCTCTACTTCATCAAAATTACTGGAGGCCTCTTTAAAATCTTCCTTTTTAAACTCCTCCATAGCTTTTTTGTATAATGTGGTGAGGGGCTTCTGCTCATAAATACGCTCTGAATCTCCACATCCCGATAAGTACATTATAGTGATTGTAAGATAAGGAAGCGCTTTCCATCTTCTTTGAGTTTTCCATGAATGTCGCATAGTTTCCTTTATTTTTAACACAACACTACTATTAGTATACTCATTTACCGTAGGTAACCAAATAGTAGTTTTCAGGAATCATCCCCAATGTCTTCCACCCCATCTGCTCTAATAAGTCTGAGTCTACTTCTCCATCAAACAAAGAAATTTTTTGCTCTAAATTTTGTTTCTTTTTTTGCAAAATTTTAACTTTCTCTCGCTTTTGCGCAAGAAGGGTACGTTTTTCTCTCCAAACAATACATCCTCGCCCTCCATACACGCTGTAATAAGAAAAATAAACGCTCATACCCAAAAAGAAAAGGCTTAGCCCCCAGTGTGCTTGCATAATCGACGAGAATCAGTAGATGGGAATACATCTTTTAAACATTTGTTTCGTATTACATCAGAATCTTTGAAACATTGCAAGTCCCCAAGAAATTAAAAAGTACTGTCGGAACCTTATTTGTTTAAGCGCAAAATAAAGTGTCTAAAGCTTTTTTTAAAAGTTATTTTCTAAATAATAATTAAAAACAATTTTAATTTTATGTAATCTATTCAATTTAAAATTAGTGAATAAACAAAATAAATTGATTTTTTATATGTTTTTAAAATATACTGTTCTATCAAGCAACACCTATATCTAAAGTTTTCATCTTAAAAAAGATATAGTAAATTGTAATTATGTGAAGAAAAAAAATGGATTATATAGTAATTTAGCGTGAAAATAGGATTTTAAAACAATTTAAGTAAGGCTTTATAGCATTAAGTACATTGAGTAATGGTACGGTTAATCCATCGTTTCATAGTAGCCCAGAATTTCTCAATGGAGTTCAAATCAGGTGCGAATATGGCGATGAAAAAACTGGCCCGCAGACAACCGATTCAATCACTGCTTTTGTTTTTTATAAGCGTTATAGAGTAAGACATGGCCTTTTTCCGGGTTTTAGTGCTTTGATTCAACACTATTTTCCCCAATAATTCAAAAAATCCGGATCGTAAACCCATTATGAGTACTATAGATTGATTATGCACTAAGCCAGCTATACTATATTAATCTAACTGAACAATGGGATTAGATTCATTGTTATTGTCAGAAAATGACAACAAAACAATAAAGCCCAGACTTCAATAAGAGAGGCATAGAATACATAAAAATTAGGTAATGATCAAAAAAAGCGTACAAATAGTTATGGTGAATAAAAGTAACGTAAGGAAGAGGATTGATCCAGTACTAAAAAAAATGAGTAATCAAGCTTAAAGCACAATTAGGAAGAAAAGGAACCATAGATCCAAATCAGCTAAAAATGTATATTAAAAACAAAAAAGATAAACTATGAGAAGAGATAACGCAAGCATTGCTTCTGTCTATAAAAGGCTTAAAAGTTAAGCTTTAGCGATAAAAAATCTTTATTTTTGGGAATGCTTGTCAAGAAATAAATATAACCAAATAACTATGAATAATTATTAATACCACGGTTTTCTGGGATAGTGATTAGAAACATTTCCTATACCCCACAAGCCAATACTTCTACAGAATCCGCAAGCAATCTAATGGCCCCTAAAGTAGAGCCCATTAAAGCGCCTATACCATTTGTTTTACTTTTGGAACGCCAATCCTGTTTTCCGTAACAAGGCTGCCCTTTTACAGAATACCCGTAAGGTCTTGGCATATCATGAGTCACTCCATGTTCATCAACTTTGCTGTTTAATTCATCACGCTTTTGATAGAATACAGATCTTTTTTCTGGATCAGTTTTTGGATGATTTAAGAGTTTTTTTATAGCGAACACCAAGACGTCTCAGGGTTTTCAAAATGTCAACAATGCTAACCCCACGCTCTGGCTGATAGGCATCAGGGGATCCATCGTGATATCGTGTTCTAAACAGTCCGTGTCAATTGTGCTGGCTGGTTTGTAGCGAACTAATTTCGATTTTAAACGCGTACTCTCTCTATAGTCTGCTGACCCATTCCAAAACCTTTACCAGAGTCTTCACAGCTCCCCCCTTCTTTCTTCTTAATGCCTACACCTTTACGAGGGAAATCCCATGAATACGACGTCTTTAAATATTCTTTTTTCTTCTATTATAATTATTCTATAGTGAGTGGGTTATATTAAGAAATAATCAACGATATAACGCCTAAAGTTATTGTATAGAATGACAAAAGTGATGCTGATATCGGTTTGAAAAAATAGGGGATGGGGTAAAATAAGCGAAAAGCGCTTAGATAAAAAGCGTGGTACATATTACAAAAAAACCCATAGTATAGGAGAATTAGTGAAGAATTAATTCATAGCACCTATGATGTTTAACAGGTCTTGCAATACAAATTTTTTTAATCATTGGGAAGAACAGTGTTGAATCAAAGCGCAAAAACCTAGCCTCATGATGGATCATGCCTCACTCTATAACCCTTATAAGACAAAAAAAGTGAGATTAAATCGGCTGGCTGCGAGCGAGTCTTTTTACTGCCATATTCGCCCCCGACCTGAACCCCATTGAAAAATTCTTGGCTAATATAAAACAATACTCAATGTACTGAACGATATAAGGCTTTACTTTAATTCTTTCAAATTCTACCTTCAAGATAAATTACTATAGTTACGCTAGAGTTGTTCTACACGGAATTCTATAGTAAAGTCTTGGAATAGAAAAGCAGAAAAAATTTTTTTTCTTATCCCAAAAGCTCTTTTTTTTTTAATGCTTTGTGGTAGAATTAAAGGCGTCGGCGGGGTAGCTCAGCTGGTTAGAGCAGCGGAATCATAATCCGCGGGTCGGGGGTTCAAGTCCCTCTCCCGCTATAAGCAAACAAAACACAGGATAAAAATTTATGACAGAAAAAAATTTGAAGGCGTTGGAGCGAGAGTTTGAAATTGGCTTGCAGGCACTGGAAAAAAAGTTCTTGGGTCTAAGGATAGGTCGTGCTCGACCAGAGCTTTTGGAAAATTTATCTGTAGAGATCTATGGGGGGAGACAGGCTTTGGGAACAGTAAGTAACATTTCAGCTCCTCAATCACAGCTCTTAGTAGTGGAAGTCTGGGATCGATCCATTAAAGATGCGGTCGAGAAAGCATTAAGAAAAGCGTCTTATAGCCCTAGTATAGAAGATAATCGATTTTCCGTTCCTATTCCTAGCCCGACGAAAGAGCGTAGAAATGAACTTATTAAAATTGCCTTTCAGTACGCAGAGGAAGTAAAAGTTGGATTTCGAAATCAAAGAAGAGCTGTATTAGATGGATTTGAAAAGCGTAAAAAAGAAGAGAATATCTCGGAAGACTTGGGACGTAAATTTAAGCAAGACGTAGACAAGATTACCAATAATTATGTGGAAAAAGTGGATGCGTTAGCAAAAACTCAAGAATCTATCGTGAAAAATATCTAACTACTCTTAAAGGTTTATATATTTTTTTAGAAAAAAAATAATTAAATAGGTGGAGTCTTTTTCTAGATGGTAAAACATATATTTCATCTCTGAGTTAAGATAGTGACTTAGTTAGAAATTGGCATTAAAACATACAGAGTTTCTCGGTTGACGTCTTGAAACACTACGGGATTTTGACCTTTTGTAGCCTTCATAGTCATAATGTTTCCTCTTGAATGCTGACAAATTTCTGAAAGATAGCGAATGTTAAAGATTAGAGTAAATTCTTCTCCATCATAACTGATTTTCACAACTTCCTTCGCAGAACCTTGAGCACTGTTGGCAGAAAGGGTCAATCCATTGGGATGAAACATCAACTTTACAGATCGTGTACGTTCTTCAATAACCATTCCCACACGATCTAAACTTTTCATCAATTCTTTAGGATCAAATTTTACAGAAAAGATATGATTTTGAGGAATAGCGCTCATATAGTCTGGGAATCGATCAATGAGCAAGCGAGAAAAAAACTGAAATTTGGTGCCTTGTAATGAAATTTGATTGGAAGAAAAGCGAAAAGAAACTTGTTCACCAGGATCACTTTCTAATAATTTCACCATGCTTTGTATGGTGCGTCGTCCAATGACTAAAAGGGAAGCTCCAACAGGAATCTTGGGTTCATTAATCACGATATTGGTTAACTGACTTAAAGCTAAGCGATGTCCGTCGGTTGCCACTACATTACAAAAAATCTCTTTTTGATTATTTTCACGAAAATGAAAACATGTTCCTGCTAACGCATAGCGCGTTTCTTCTGTAGCGATACAAAAACTTGTATCTTTAATGACATCTGCTAAAAGCCCTGGATGAATAGAGAGCTCAAAGGGAAGATCTTGGGTTTCCATCAAGGGAAACTCAGCGACAGGAAGTGTAGGTAAGCGAAACTCTGCAGCACCACCACGAATAGTAACATAGTCTTCAAACCCTTCTAAGGTTACCCATTGATCGTCTATTTTACGGACAATCTCGTAAAGAAGATGGGCACACACTACACTGGAGCCAGGAGATTCAAAAGGTTTGATAACTTCTTTTTCCCACAGACTCATTTCCATATCTGTACCATGCACAGAAAGAATAGGCTCTCCTTGCTTGGAATAGTTAGCCTCTATGAGAATATGAGACAGAATAGGAACAGTAGTGCTTCTTCGGTTAATTAAAGACTGTTGATGGGTTAAAATTTTAGAGAAAAGAGATTTTTCTACGGATATTCTCATAAATGCTTCCAAATTAATAACATGTATACAATATATATTTAATATATCAACGTTCTAACGTTTTACGCAAGAGTGCAACATCCTCTTGAAGACTTTTGTCTTTTTGCAATAAAATTTCGATAGTAGAAATTCCATGCATTACTGTTGTGTGATCTCTTCCTCCAAAGCATTTTCCGATATGCGGAAGAGAAGCGGTGGTAAGTTTTTTTGATAAAAACATAGCAACCTGACGGGGGCGAACAATATTTCGAAGTCTTTTTGCAGAATTCAAATCGGAAATTTTTAAGTTGTAAAACTCTGAAACCTTTTTTTGAATCAATTCCACCGTTAGTTCTGTTTCATAGGGACGCAACACATCTTTTAAAATTTCTTGCACTAAAGGAAGAGTTAACGTTTTTCCCACTAAGCTTCCATGAGCGGCAACCCGAAGTAATGCACCTTCCAACTCTCGAACGTTAGAAGAGATTTTATTGGCAAGAAAATCTAAAATGTTGGGATCCATCATAATTTTTAAAAAAGCAGCTTTAGATTGAAGAATCCCTAGACGCAGCTCATATGTGGTAGGGTGCAAATCTGCCACCAATCCCCAACTTAATCTCGACTTCATACGCTCTTTTAAATCCAGATCTGTAGGAGACTTGTCTGCAGAAATAATGATCTGACGTTTTTGATCCACCAACGCATTAAAGGTATGAAAAAATTCTTCCTGAGTAGAATCTTTACCACTAATAAACTGCACATCATCAATAATAAGAACATGAACAGAGCGAAAATGCTCTTTAAACGCCATCACATTCTTATACCTTAGCGAGCGTACAAAATCGTACATAAATTTCTCCGCTGAAAGATAAAGTACACGTTTTTTATACTGAGATCGTTCTAAAATATGATGGGCAATACTGTGCATCAAATGGGTTTTTCCATGACCTACAGGTCCATACAAAAATAATGGATTATAAACTGCTTCATCGCACTCAGCTACCCGTCGAGCTGCGGCGTGAGCAAATTCGTTGGGCTTTCCTACAATAAAATTATCAAAAGTTAGTTTAGGATCTAACGCATATCCGGATAAAGAAAACTCTTGTGGACTTTGTGTATTTTCTTTTGGGTACTCATCATGTCGTGAAAAAGATTCTTCTGACTCATGCTGTGCTACACTTAAAGAATTTGTTCCTTCTGCTACTATCACAATCTGATGACAGCGAGCATATTTGCGTTTCAAAAGCGATAAGATTAAATCTATATAGTGTTTTTCAATCCAGTCTTTCACAAACAAAGAGGGCGCTGCAAGGACCAAAACTCCCTCTTGAAAAGATTTTGTCTCTAACTGCGCAAACCAATCTCGGTATACAGACTGACCAAAATATTCAGATAATAACGCTCTCCACTCGGGATCGGATGAATCTGAACGTGCATCCCTTGTGAAAAAAATTGGGTCCAAACTCATATTACATCCCCAGTTTTAAAAAATACTACCCGATTTTTATCAAGGAGTAACTGCATTTAGTTTTTTCATCAAACGGCTCACGCGGCGTGCGGCACTTCTCGGGTGAATAATATTCTTCGCAGCAGATTGTGCAAGAATTTTTTGCGCAGCACGAACTTCTTGAAACGCTTCATCGAAATTAAGATGTTCTGGAGAAGCGCTTAGTGTTTGACGGGTTTTTTTTAAAAAAGTTCGTAAACGCTGTAAATGCGAATGATTTTGTTGACGTACCCGAAAGTCTCGGCGTAATCTTTTTTTTGGAGAAATATGATAGGGCATAAATTTTCACGTTTTACAATCTCTTTATACCCTAGGAGAATTTTGAAAAAAAATCAATGGCTTTGGACGCAATTTATGACTCAATGTTGCCAATTATCTTCTACATCGTGTCTTAAAAGTTTAATACTTATAGATTTAAAAAAGATCCACTGCATGACAATGTCCTTAAAAAAAGTTTTGTCGTTGAAAAAAAATTATGTATTGGCTAAGTGAGACTTTTTTTAACGATCATTTTTTTTCACGAGCTATAATGCTACACTGACCAATATTAATAACTGTATAATTGTTCTGGTATGCCGTATCATTTAAATTTAGAAGCAGTCCTTGAAATGCCTTGTCCTCTGATCTGTATTGCTGGGTCCACAGCTTCTGGAAAAAGTGCTCTTGCCTTTCAAATCGCCCAACAATACAATGGTGTTATTATTAATGCAGACAGTCAACAAATGTACCAAGGATTACCTTTGTTAACTGCCCAACCCTCTTTAAAAGAAAGAAAAGAAGTATCCCACACACTATACGACTGTGTTCCCAATGAAGCTCCAGGTCGACATGTTATGGAGTGGATTGACGATGTGGTCATCCTAGTGCATCGATGCCATACCTCAGGATATTTGCCTATAGTAGTAGGAGGTACAGGGTTCTATCTCTACGCGTTGGAAGAAGGGTTAAGCCCATTTCCTGCGGTAAAACGAATGACTCCATCAGAGCTTCTAGAGCATTCTACAGATCAATCCCTTTATGAACGGTTAATTCAGGTGGATCCTGTTTCTGCTAAACGTATTCCTAAAGAGGATAAACAGCGAATTTTAAGAGCACTCTGTGTCTATTCTTCAACTCAAGCTCCTTTATCTTATTGGCAAGAAATGCCAAAAATAAAGTTTCTTTCCCATTGCTTTTGGCACAAAATTTATATGCACGGTGAAAAGTCTGTAATACAACACCGAATTCAAACGCGTTTTAAACAGGCATGTTTTCAAGGGTTATGTGATGAAATTTCTAAATTTTCCCTTACACCAGCCTCTCCGCTAAGTCGATCTATTGGAATAAAGTCTCTAAAATCCTGGCAAAATGATGAACGTTCTTGGCAAGATGCTAAGACTTCCTTTTTAACAGAAACGTGGCACTACGCAAAACGTCAACGCACCTGGTTTAAACGCTATTTCACTGCAGATCACATCATTACCCTGGAATAGTTTGTTTGCCTAGGTAGTGTAGTCACGAGATAGAAACATAGCAAAAATGCATTCCAGGTATTACATCAGAAACAAGGTATTGATTGACTAGAGATTCATTGAACTACAAGGTCTAGATCTTGGAGTGATAACGTAAAAGATAATAAAATTTTTATGCATACAATATGGATGCCACTTAAAGCAGTGCCGTGGAGAGAGTTTCCCTCTGATTATGCTATGTGGAGCGTACGCATCTCCGGTTTACAAGGTGGAGAGATAAAAAAATAGGGGGAAATATTTTACTGGGAGCCCTTAAAAAGGGTTCACCTTCGTCTCCGTTCGCACCAATAGATTAGCATTCTCCAAAGAAAGGAAAGGCTATTGAAAGCATGAATATAATTTTTTAAGCATTACCTTTATTAGTTTTATAGAAAATCCAAGTGCTATAACACGTCATGCGCTATGGAGTTTGCTCTTTTGATGCTCTTTGTTCGTTAGGTTATCTGTATTTTAGAAATTCCAAAAGTTTTCTTTCGCCTGTGTAAACCATACTCACTTGAGTATATTCAAGGTGACGAAAGAGCTTAATGTAAGACTGCGATTCAAGAAGGGGCATGCTGAATTTTTGATAAATATACTTCTCCCACCTTTTCAATAGATCAGTGATGTTGAAAGGGGCTTGTGTTTGGGGGAATGAAAATTTCTCTACACAATGCTGTACTAAACCATGGTCCTTATAGACCGAATTATACTTTAACAGAAACGTCCCCTAAAAATTTATATTAGACTCGATGAGTAAGAAACTTCTTATTTTTTCTGATCCAATGTGTCTTTTTCGTGGAAGCTATAGAAATCCTATCTTTAAGGTTCACGATGCCAGCGATAATCTTAAATTAGAGGGTGTAACGTGTACGTTGATTGCGCTGGACAAAGATTTTCAAGGGTGTTATAGCACTAAAATGCGCTCTACAATGTGACCTGGATGAGAGTCTAGGTATAGGTTTTGTCTTCCGCATCCAGGCTATGTAAGAAAACTCCCCATGACGATGCCTATCCGCAATGCCTTGAGCGCAAGGTTCTTTTTCTTTTCCAAAAGTAGGATTTTTCTGCTTTTTCTGCACCCTAAATAAGGCTTCTCTGTGGAGTCGCTAATCAGGTTTTCCACTGCTTATTATGATAGGTTTTACATAGGTGAATGGCCATAATAAGAAAAAAAAGGCTCAAGACGGTGTAAAATGCGGCATCCCCGGAGAATCCTTGATGCCAAACATGGCGTCCATAGCTTCGATCGTTGAACAAAAGCATCAAAGTCATGTCTTCAAGCGCCAATGTTTAGTGGCCACCGGGGTGTTTGTCCTGGGCTAAAACACGAAAAGCCAAAAATGTACCTCACCTTCTCTATGCTTTCCTCAAACTTTTTCACTGAGATACCAAAAAACCATAAAATAAAGTTTATCTTCTTGGCCTAGCGTGTTCAGTACAAAGTTTAGGGGCTCAAAACCTTTACTCTCAATGTTATTAGAAGTTTTCCTTTGATATGCTATAAGACCAAGGTCTTACAATTTTAATCCTTCTAATTGCTCTTTTAGACTATTCGTATACGGGGTGTCTGCTTCCATATGTTTTTCTTGAGCTTCTGCTGCCTTCAGCTTCTCCAGCGCTGTTAGAATAGCATCGGAAAAACACTTTTCTAAGCTCTTGAGTTCAGCTAGCTCATTCGTATGCGGAAACTCTTGTACCATACGCTTTGCTAGCTTTTCTTGTAATTTTTTTATAGATGTACCTTTTTGAGCTGCAAAATAATTAAATAAATTAAATATAGGTTCTTTCATAAGAAGTGCTTTTTCACGTATAGTTTTTTCATAAAAAGTTCCTTCTTGACGCGGACCTTCTTCTGGAAATTGTTCGATTTTTTGAGAAATTTCTTGCCATGCGTTGATTAAAACTTCTTTTTGATCTTTAGAACGGAGTCCTAAAAAAACATCAAATGCTCGATTGCATGACCGAAAAGGCGCAAAACCAGTAATTAAGTCGTTAATTGTTAATACCTCGTCGCACATCACTTCATATTTATCAGTTTCTTGATAGGACCATCTTGACATAAATGATGTAGAGCAGCTAGGGTCTGAGGTGCTAGGGATAATCATGCTTTCCATGAACTGTACTAAATTGTTTATAACTTTTTTAGTGTGGTGAGAAATAATATAAGATTTTTTTTGACTTCTATATTTTGAATCCCTTTTACAGAAAAAGCACTTTTGGGTGCAAACATCCAAAACATTAATAAAACAGTGTATATTTTTTGCATAGTGTGTGAATTAATTTAATACTTTACTTTCAAATAGTAAACAATTTTTAAACTAATGTCAATACTTCGTAAAAATAAAGTTTATACTAGACTCGATGAGTAAGAAACTTCTTATTTTGCTAAGCCAATGTGTCTTTTTCGTGAAAGCTATAGAAATCCTATCTTTAAGGTTCACGATGCCAGCGATAATCTTAAATTAGAGGGTGTAACGTGTACGTTGATTGCGCTGGACAAAGAGTTTCAAGGGTGTCATAGCACTAAAATGCGCTCTACAATGTGACCTGGATGAGAGTCTAGGTATAGGTTTTGTCTTCCGCATCCAGGCTATGTAAGAAAACTCCCCATGACGATGCCTATCCGCACTGTCTTGATGCCCTGAATCTGACATAAAGTAAAGTTCAGCATCTTTGTGTGGACATTTTTTGTCCTTAAGTCTTGAGCGCAAGATGATTTTTCTTTCCCAAAAAGTAGGATTTTTCTGCTTTTTCTCCCCCCTAATAAACTGCTTTGTTGGGTTGGTGATCCAATTTTTCTATCGCTTTCTCTGATGGTGCACCCAACTAACTATAGAATGGTTATAAAGAATAGCGCGTCAATTGAACACTTTCTAGAGCGTCGTATTTGTTTAGCCTAATTCCATTGTTGTCAGGAGAATACGGAAGATCAATAAAAGAAAACATGACCAGCGCTTTCACTCATCGGCTGCCTATCTTTTCTCTTGTGGAAAAAAGCATTGTTCATGACACTACCCCTTTTGTTTTTCCCCCCCATCATGAATCCCTTACAACGCCTTCCCTTCCAAGAATAGCTGTGCGTCCGTGGCATATTCTGGGACTTTTCGCTAA
>NZ_PHHC01000012.1 GCF_002930195.1 Holospora curviuscula
AACAGTCCCAAGCACTCAATTGCCTTGTGTATCCACAACACGATGGCGTTTACGTCCCTTTTTTTCTCCATCAATACCGTGTTGTTCACAAGCTCCGGTAGTTTTGACACTGTGTGAATCAATCTTGTGGTAGCTCGGGTCTTCACTTTCACCAGCCTTGATCCACTTTATCTTGACAAGCGCGCTCAGTACTTTTTTCCATATTTCTTTGATCCTGCATCTTCGATAAAACGATTGTACAGGCGAGTATGGCGGAAAATCTTTAGGAAGCATTCGCCATGGGAAGCCGGTCGTTATTATGTAAACTACTCCATTAACACGCTCTTTCTTCTGGTGTTTACTTATATTACCATACTTGCCCCATGCAAAATGATCTTTAATGAGCGTGCATTTATGATCTGTTAAATCGTTGGATCTCTCATTCTTATTACCTTCAAGCTTGCCTTCGTTTATCCATGAATACAGGTTTGAACAATGCGATCTTTTTTAGCGGCCCAAAATCAGCTTTTCTCACAAAGGATAGGCGGCATGGCTTATTTTTTGTGCTTATTACGGTGTCACACCCAATAATCTCAAAAAAATTCTTGGACGTTTTGCACTGTTTGTGTACCTTATTCTCATAGAAACTTCCTTGCGGACTGTTCCCATCACTTTTCTCACCTGTTCACTTTACGTCCACTCTTTTATCTTAAATTTTCCCCTTACGCAGCAGATCTAGTGCTCGAAAAATTCTTAATCTAATCTGTAAAGAAAATTTTTGTGGTTAAACCTTTCATTGCCTCGAGACATAAATTGACAATCTTTTTAAAACATATTATAGTATCCTCCTATTGGAGAGATGGCCGAGCGGCTGAAGGCAGCGGTTTGCTAAACCGCCGTACGTCTTAAAAGCGTACCGAGGGTTCGAATCCCTCTCTCTCCGCCAGATTTTTGAGAAATAACTTTTCTCACGTCTTTTTGCTCTAGCTTAAGCAGTGCTTAAAACCCCAGTATCTGCGGGATTTCCAGCGTTTCTATCTAGCGTTACA
>NZ_PHHC01000150.1 GCF_002930195.1 Holospora curviuscula
GAGATTTACCTCCTGGCTTATGGCCACTGAAAAAACACGCATCGACGCTTTTGCAGATGGCGGGACAAAGGCGTTTGGAAAGGAGTGTTAGAATCGCTTGTTATGGAGCCTGATTTTGAGTGGCTCATGATTTGATGCAAGCCCTATCAAAGTACCCCCTCATGCAGCAGGAGCGCGTGATGGAAACCAAGCCATGGGACGAACAAAAGGGGGCTCAATTCCAAAATACATATAGCCGTGGATGCAACTGGTATGCCAGTGCGAATCCTTGTTACAGAAGATAGCACAGCTGATTGTACACAGGCTGAGGCTTTTATTGAGGGCATAAACGCCCAAGGTCTTTTAGCCGACAAAGGCTATGATTCAGATGCTGTATTAGACATGGCAAACGGTCAAACCATTCAAGCGGTGATTCCTGCAAAAAAGAAGCGAAAAGAACAGCGCTTCTATGACAAAAAAATGCCTTCTTGCATCTTAAGCGATGGAGAGGCATCGCCACGCGATACACCAAAAACAGCTCCTCCTTTCTTGCAGCCGCCCAAATACGCAGTCTTGCCCTTTGGCTCAATATCTCGTAACGACACTATCTAGAACATGTCGTAACGAGACTAAGTAGCGTATAGGAACAAAAACCAGGAAAAGGTGCCTTATTTTTAGCATAATAGTTGCTATATCGAATTATTTTTTAAGTAAAGAAAAGTATAGTTCACCAAATGTAGTATTAATAATGAGCCATTTATAATCAAGCTCTTAAATAAGCTACGCCTTTAAAATTAACCAAACCCTATCCGATATATCGTGCATTCTGTGTTCTGGTCTTATCAATTCTACTGTTGTTGTGAACTTCACTCAACCATCTAGATCGTGACGACATGATCTAGAATTTCAACTTTACTCAGAAAATTTATCAAATAGATCAGTAGCGAAGTTAACCATCGCATGGATTTAAATTATTCATAAAAATTTTACACCTGTGGTCATTTGACAAAACGTGCCGATAGTACGCTTGTCCCTTGTAAAATCTAAGAGGTAAAAACTATTTTTCTAAAAAGTTATTGACGTCTTTAAAGAGTATCTTAATAGGTAAAATTCCCCACAATAATTTTCGGATCTGTGATAATATTTTTAAGTATACTGTTCTTGTAACGTACTCTATGAAGTAAAGAGTATTTTGATTTGGTTCATTTGATTAACTTATACCTTGAACCCTGTTTCTTTATCACTTAAAAAACCGCCAACTTGTGCATTCCAAAGAGTTTTATAAAGCCCATTGTTGGTGAGTAACTGGCTATGCGTACCATCTTCTACAATCTTTCCTTTATCAAAGACGAGAATTCGATCCATATTCAGTAATGTTGATAAGCGGTGTGCAATAACAATTGTAGTTTTATTTTGCATCAGCTGCCATAAACTTTCCTGGATGCTACTTTCCGTTACCGAGTCTAATTGGCTGGTGGCTTCATCTAAAATCAAGATAGGAGAATTTTTGAGAATAGCACGGGCAATAGCAATACGTTGACGTTGACCTCCAGAGAGTTTTGCTCCCCGCTCTCCCACCTCTGTGTTATAGCCTTGGGATAGTTGGGTAATAAATATATGAGCATGCGCTTTTCTAGCAGCTTCTATTACTTCTGTGTCGGTTGCTTCAATACGACCGTAGCGTATATTGTCCATGAGGCTTCTATGGAATAAGACAGGATCTTGGGGAATTATAGCAATATTTTCTCGTAAAGAATCTTGTGTAACCGTTCTTATATCGTGCCCATCAATCAAAATAGATCCTTCTTTTAGGTCATAAAGTCTTAATATTAGGTTTACAAAAGTTGATTTTCCGCTACCAGAATACCCGACAAGGCCTACTTTCTCACCCGCTTTCATTTCTAGGGATACATTTTCAAAAAGCGGATGTCCCTCCTTGTAATAGAACTGTACATTCTTGAACACGATTTTTCCTTCTGTACAACGCAAAAGAACGGCGTCAAGTGTGTCTAATATCTCCAGTGGTGTCATCCACGACATCAAACTTTGCTTACACCTCCCTACCGCTTTATTAAAGTCATCTACTTCCGCCATGGTAAACCACATTGTGTGGCCTGTTTCCATGGATAAGCCTAGTATCAAAGCAAAATCTCCTATAGTCACTAAATTTTTTCTATAAAGATGGATCAGAAAATAACAGGAACACGCCACCATAATAGCAATCAGCCCTCCTTGAATAGTGTGCATCACAAGAGCGTAAAAATAAGTTTCCCTATAAGCTAGTCTTTGTTTTTCAAAAAATGGAGTCATCCTTAAAAGTTCAAAGGATGTACGAGAAAAGATTTTGACATTATGGTGATTGGATAAAGAATCTACCAATTCGCCCACAACGATGGATTCCGCTGCAGCCTGGCTATCCGACAATATTACAAGCTTTTTTGACATCAAAATACTTAAAGAAGCAAAAATTACAAACCAAATCACCAGTATGAAACAAAAAATTGGGTTGACAAAATACGCAGTGGTGATGGCAGTACATAATAATGAGGCACCTGTTAAAAAATTACACCCTATAGTTCCTATAAGTTTTTCAATACCATCTGCTAAATTCGTAATTTGTTTTGAAATTTTTCCCGATAGATTTTCTTGGTAAAATTTATGGGATTGTCCCAGTACATAATTTATCGATGTACCAATAACTTGGTTAATAATTTCAGGAACACACTTGGCACGAATATAGGTAATACCTCGCCAAGTAATATTATCAAATACGATAAAATTTACAATAATAAGACTTGCTGGTATAATCAAAATTGAAATATCTTCTCCGGCTACACTGGGAAGTAGATTGATGAGCTGTTTAATCAGTATACTATTGAATGGGCCCCAAAATCCTGCAGCGATAGCAAGCACTCCATAAGTAATGACAGTATATTTATACGGTCGCAAAAAATCCCATAAAAATAAAAAGAGCCTTACAGATCGTGGATTATTTATTGCAGTATTCCCTCCAAGAAAGTTTTTATAGATCTAAGTTAATTTTAGAATTCTTATTATTATGGTTTAACATTTTAATCACTGCAATAGGAATCACACAATTTTTATATACCTCAAAAAAGGTAGTCCTACGAGAGGGATAGCAGTAGAATTATAACATAAAAAATGGTGTACGCTAGCTCAAAAAAGTTACATAAGTCAACGATTCAATACAGCATAGATTTAAAAGAAAAAGTCATAAACTGTATCAAGGCAATTAACAGCCCAAAAAAAGCATCCATAGGTTTTGGTATCAAAAAAATGCTTATAAACAGACAGTATGAATGTAAAAACAATGAAAGACATTCTCTCCAAAAATTACCTATAGGAGCCAAATCCCTCGAGCCAGAATGTTATATTCAATAGGTAAAGCACCATCTGGATTCTAGAGAAAAGTATCGTGCTGGTGAATTTGGCATGTATGCTCGTGGTGCGGGATATGGGTTAAAATGACTAAGAGCTTATCCGCAAATTAATTAGGAGGAAAGAATCTGCGCAAGAGTAGTCTGTTAAGTGACATGTAAATGTTATTCTCTGTAGAAGAACAAAGCAAGTCGTATTCTTTTGATAGCCTTCTATTTCTACCAAGCCATCCAAATGTTCGTTCTACAACCCATCGTCTCCGTTGAACCTTAAAGCCCCCCTCTAT
>NZ_PHHC01000013.1 GCF_002930195.1 Holospora curviuscula
TCAAGAGGCAATGGTGTAAGCGGTCTGAAAGTCACACTCGCCTTTTCTTCTGTCTCTGATAGAACTGTAGATTTTATCTTTTTAGGTCCCATGGGAAGGTCTTTCGTATCTTCTCTTTTTCTCCACTTGAGGATTGTTTTTGGGTTAACATTAAATCTTTTAGCCGCTTTTCCTATACTCTCTTTACTATCACGGATCCCTCTACGGATTGCCTCCGTTGTTCTGGCATTTGCGTGTAATACTTGTCCCATAAGCTTTTTCTCCATGCATTATTATCTTCATAATATATACCATAACTCTCTGGGATCAAACATCTAGGAATATTTCCTCTACCCAGAAAGTCAATACCTCTAGAGAACCTGTAAGCAATTCAATAAGCCCTAAAGTAAAGCCCATTCAAGCGTCTATTGTTCTACACATTTGTTTTACTTTGGACACCCCAATCCTGTTTTCCATAACAACGCTGCCCTTTTATAGAATACCCGTAAGTTCTTAGCATATCATGCGCCAATCCAGGTTTATCAACTTTTGCTTTTTTAATTGATCACGCTTTTGGAACAATACAGATCTTTTTTCTAGATCCGCCTTTGGATGATTTAAGGTTTTTTGATGGCGAACAGCAAGATGTCTCAGGGCTTTGAAAATGCCAACAGCGCTAACCCCACGCTCTGACTGATAAGCATTGATAAAAAATTGATAAAAATATTTGATTTCTTTAGAAGATCTTTACGTTCTCTCGGAGCTCTCTTATCGCTGTGGTAGAAATACTGACAGAATCTATTATTTGAAAAAATAAAGGATATCAACATTCCTACTTGGCTTTACGATTACTTTCTGTTGAATAGAAGAAAGCTCAGCGATATTTTTGAAGCTTTCACGTTTTAGAAAACCTTTTTTATAAAGTTTAAGGGTGAAAGCCAGATACTATGTACTCTATATTTTCAGTGATTTTTATCACGATACACGGAGAGTGTTAGGGTAAGGGTTGAACTTTAAGTTCGGCAGGCATTTGTGTTGCGACATAAGCATTAAATATTTTATCCAAGCTTGTTGCTGCACCAGGCTGAATTAAAGGCTGAATACTGGTGGTTAAGAATTTTACGTCTGGATTGTTTTGGCTCATAGAACCCAATACTTTAGAATTTTCTTCTAAAAGTGCCTTAGTTTTTTGCTCTGTTGCAAGAATTTCATTATATTTCGAAATTAATGCGCTAGAATTCTTATCCGTTTTATATTTTGTTAATGCTGCGGGGAAAGATTCTGGGCTTGCGGGAACACCCTTCATGATCTTAATTAAATTTTGTGCTGCAGTATAATTCGGCATCATTTGACTGACAATAATTCGATCTTTTATAGTATTTGCTTGACTTAATGCGGCAATTACTGAAGAATCTAAAATAGAAAGAGAATTCCTCAGTTCTTTATCTGTTTCCGTAGTAGTGGCAAGAACTGCACTCAATTTAGCTCTATCCCCAGTAAGGACTTTCATGGAGTACGCAATGGATCCAGAGCTCTGGTTCCATAACGGACTAGCATCTTTTTGCGCGTTGATCTCTGCTAAGATTGGTACAAGTAATGCATTAAGTTTTTGAATATTTTCGTTGATTTCTTTTGTAGTGAGAGCAATGGTGGCATTTTTCTGCTCTGCTGCTTTTTTATATGCATCTTCAATCATAGAAGGCATTGCATTTTTGTATTCTTCCTCTGCTTGAATTTTGGGAGTAAGTTGATCTAGACGAACTTTTTCTTCCGCGAGAGATCCTTGAAACTCCGCATTTTTTATAGCTTTTCCTTCCTCTATAGAAGCTACAATTCCATCATAACTTTTTCTGATCTTACTGATGGAAAATTGCAATACATCAAAAGATTCCTTTACAGATCCATCAAAATCTTTCCCTGTTCCTTTTTTTGCAGAGATTGATAATGCTCTTTCGAAAGATTTTTTTTGAGCTGGAAGGGTGGTCAGGCTATTACTTAAATTATTAATTTTTTTATTTAAACTAGGAATAAAGTTTTGATTCACCGACTGTAATTCATCAATACGTTTTTGAAGAGGTTGGAGCTGAAGCAGCCAGTCATCACAAGAATAAAATAGTTTTATTGTATTTGTATCTTCAACAGCATCAGATACAAAGCGTAACGGTACCGTATATTTTTTAGGTGCGTTCAACATTTCATCTAAATTTTGAGGTTCAGTTCCTGGCATTGCTTTTGCAATACGGTTCATTTCATCAAAGGGTGTACGTACTGCATTTTTTGTTAACTGGATTGTGCTTAAGGTACTAAGAGTTTTTTGATAAAGTACGATCATGGAATCTAGTGAAACATTGGTATCACTATTTCTACCATCTCCAACACGAGAATTTTTAAAATATTCAGAAAGCGTATTTACATCTTTTTGCAATTGAAGATAATCATATTTTTTAAGTGCTGGAAGAGATCGTTTAGCGGAATCAATATTGTCTAAATATAAAGAACCCAGACGTTGGATACTATCCAGTTGTTTTTGTAAATTTTGTACATCAACTCTTATTCCGGAATTCATAACAGCTTGGGCTTTTTCCGTCATAGCAGCCACTGCAATGGAAGCTCCACTGATACGAATCGCGCTGATAAATTGAAGATTAGCATCGGTAATAAACCCTAATTCGTTTAGCTCCAGGATGCTATAGGCATCTAAATCTTGCTGAAAAAAATATTCTGGGACTCCGCGAGCATTCAAAATACTTACAGGGATCAAAAGATTTCCTTGAGAGCCCGATTTTATTGCATTAAGTTCAGAAAAATTTTGCTGTCTTTCTCTATCATTTATTCCAAACAACTGGGGATTAGCTTTTAACATATATTCGGGATCTACTTCGGCATCTTGATTTTTACAATACTCTACAATAGCGCGTGCTGAATCGTCTTGTAGCACAATATTTGAGGTGAGGTCTTTATGAAATTGGGACAGATCATAGGTTTGGTTATTGATGATGGTTGAATTAATTCTTCCTGTAACGTCTAGGATTTTACCTGCTCTATTCAAGCACTGAGCTGGAAGTTTAGGAAATGTATCTGGTTCTATTTTTTTATTATTGTTGCCCCCTCCGCCGCCACCAGAAATCCCTAAATCTGGAAGAGTAAAGAGCAGGATTAAAAATAAAATATAAAATTTTTTATTTGAGTATTTTTTTTTATTAATTAATTTTTTCATTATTCTAACTTTTATTGTTTTTCTCAGGCTATAATAAAAATATAAAAAAAAAATTATTTTATAGATAAATAAATCTATTTTTAAATCTTTTATAGAACAAAATACATAATATTAACTTTTTTTATTTTTTTTTTATTATAAAATTGAATGTAGAACTTTCAAACTTATATACATATGAATAAATATATAATCTTTGCTTTAGTTATAATAAGTCCTATGTGTTTTGCTCCTTTGGAAAAAAATTATGCTTGGTTTCTTAATGAATTGGATCCGAAAAAACAAAAAGATATTGAAGAAAAATTTAATCAATGGTTTTCTGAGAATCCCAACACTTTGAATGTACTGGAAGTAAAAAAAATGGATTGGGGATACTCAAAAATAAAACTGTTAATGGATAATTTAGCTAAGGTTGAGCCGCTTTTTTATTCTGCCTGTAACGTCAAAGCGATAGACCCAAAATTTCCAAGACCTGTCAGCGCCTGTACTCAAGCCTTAGCCTATCATTTGTGTGATAAACAAAATCCAGAATCTAAGTCTTCTCCCGCGCACTTTAAAACTTGTTTAGCACTTTTTGATCCTTTTACAGATTATGTTGAGCGTCACGAAGAGGATATCGTAAAGCAATTAGCGAAAGGTAAGAAGTATGATTTCAAAAAAATATTGTACAGTCAAATAAAAAAACATCTCATGTCAAAAATAGGTCTGGGAAAAGATGAAAAAGAAAAAATTAAACAAGCAGAAAAAGAGCTAAAAAAAGTAAAAATAGAAGAAAAACAGAATAACGATAAAAAATCAGGAAACTTTTTTAAAAAGTTTTTTTAAGCTTGGGCTGTGTTTTCTTCTAGACGAAGCCGTAGGTCAAGACCATGCTCTGATCGTAAAGGAAAAAAAGAAAATAGAACAAGAGATCATTGAGTAACCGGGCTGACATAAAAATTTTTTATTTCTTTTTGTGATAGTACTTATTGTAAAAATTTTAAATGCATATGAAAATCAATAAAAACATACTATATTTTTTAGGAACACTCAGTACACTATGTTCTGCTGAAAGAAATTTTGAGTCACTCAGTTCTGGAAAAAAAGAAAAAATTAACTCCTATAGTCTTGATTAGGCGACGAAGCCAAAAAGAAGTATTAACGGGATTTTTGCCCATGCATGCAAAGACTCACAAAAACAACGCCCTGTACGAAAGAAGTATTGGAAAAGATTTTCTTTTATTAATGGTTCTATTAATGATCCCTTAAAAAAATTGTTACAGCACTTTATTGAAGCGTTTGCGAACTATGTCGATAAGAGTATACAAAGCATTAAAGAGAAATTTATTAATAATGCCTCGAGTAATGATCTCAAGAAATTGCTCTTCAAGCGCATGGGAGAGTATTGTGGAGACGAAACAATGATTCCTAATACAAATAAAAGGGGACCGAGAAAAGATTATTGAGGCTCTAAAAAAATCCGTAAATAATCTGGAGAAAACAAAAGAAGGAAAACGTGAAAAAATACGCAACTTTTTTAAAAAGTTTTTTTAAAGTTTACTTTTTTTCTTGTCTTGATGAAAATGTTAGGTCTAATTTATACCCCAAAGGAAGAGAGAAAATAGGACAGGGAACACTAGGGTAATACAATGTACCTTCAGGACAGTCGGGCATAGCAGCCTGAGCCCATCGGAGCACATACTTTGGGATATCCTTCGATGGGGGTATAAGGGATTGATATAAATTTTTTGTTCCTACTCCTGAAGCAGAAACGCGACAAGTAATGGAGGTTGGGAATAAAAAGCGATGATCCCACATCCAGGGTAGCGTAGTCTCAGGCGGACTGTGCGGAATAATTCTGCCCCATTCCCTAAAACAGTACAGAGCATGGGGCGTGTGAATGCCAACACACCCTCCCAATGTAAAAATAATACAAGGCGTCGCCTTTTTTTCTTTCCAAAACAGTATCGTTTTCCAGGTTTCCCGAAGGGGAGCTTGTTTAAGAGGGGTGGCACGAGGCATAATGCTCAACACCCATTGGGATAATATCCGGGCTCCCTGAGACATAGGAAGCATAAAACAAGGAGAAGTCCAGAGAAATGCATATCCTCCCGCAAAGGGCACAACGTGAGTTTGACGATACCAGCGTACACTTTCTGTATGTCGTTGGGCTGAAAGGGCTAGTATATTTTTCCATAACGCTTGGCGTTCTTGAAGAGATTGACTTTTGATAACGCTTCTGGCTTTACAACGAAAAAAGTGTTGAGCTTGATTTGACGGATCTTCCACCCAAGGGTGCTGTAGGTGCTGCAATATACGATACATGGTATATTTTGGCCAAGCCAATAATGGGCGTAAAATATGAATATTCCACTGAATACGGTGGCTTGATATCCCTGCTTTACCCCTCCATTCACTAGAGGCTTGCTGGCGCATCCAAACTGTTTCCAATACATCATCTTGATGATGCGCCAAGGTTAACCAAGAGATCTTCTGAGCGTGGCACGCCAAAAGTAGTGCACGATAGCGTGCTTGTCTCCACTGAGCTTGATTCGTTCCAACGCCCTTACACTGAAGAATGTGGGGACTTAACCCCCAATGCCTTAACCATTGACGCACCTGTAAAGCTTCTTCAGAAGATTTTTTTCGTATACCGTGGTCTACAATAAGGGGAACTAGCTGAACATGCGTGGCGCACACCTGAGTCCATCTTAAATACAGATACGTCAAAGCCAAACTGTCTGGTCCACCAGAAACGCCTAGAGCGATGACGTTGGGAGGCGTGCTAGAAAAATATTCGTCTAAAAGGAGAAAAAAATAACGCTCAAGATTCTCAACAGACTCCTCTCTGAAGAAAGTATCAGTGTAATCCAGTAGAACCAAGACCGCCTTCTCCCCGCTGAGTAGGGGGAAGGGTATTGACCCACTCAAATTCCGCCTGTACCACTGGAGCTAGGACTGCTTGAGCAATCCGCATCCCCCTTTCAATGATAAAAGATGTGGATCCACAATGAATAAGAATAACCTGTATCTCTCCACGAAAATCCTCATCAATAGTTCCCGGTGCATTCAACACAGCAATCCCTTGACGGGCAGCCAAGCCAGATCGAGAACGAATTTGTATCTCCCATCCTTTTGGAATCGCAACCGCAATGCCTGTAGGAATGGTTACGGTAGTACCTGGCTCAAAACTGTATTGAATACGAGAGCGAATATCAAAGGCAGAACTGCCAGAAGTGGCATATCCAACATCCGGAAGTTCTAGGTCTAAACGTTGGATATAAAGCTTTAAAGATGACATTAAATTTATTATATAAATTCTTCCTGTTTATTTTGATATTTTTTTCTGAATAATGCAATGGAAAATCGGGGAAAGAGTCGGTATTTTGTCCAAGAATGGTATAAGTTGAATTACTGTTAAACTTTTCTGAATGATTAATTTATAATTTTATGATAAATCTAGGACTTATCTTTTTAAAAAGGCACAGTTTTTCAAAGTTATAGGCTTTTAGAGCAGTACAAAAAGGCTTTTTTTAAGCCGTGGATGACGATCGTAGAGTAATCTTTGATAGTGCCTTTTTTTGAGCACCTGCTTCGTTTCTTAAATTTGGGTATATATTTTATCAAAGATTTTACCTCACTTAACTTTATTATTATCTCTCAGAAATAGTATGAGACCAGATTGGTTGATATGGCTTTAGGAAAAAATGGATGCGTTTAGCGTCTTTCTGTGTGTATCTCATGGTGTGAAAGTATAAATTAAGTGAAACCTATTGTTTTGTAGAGTATAGAGCGCATTGCCTAAGAACAGTAAGGTTTGCTTCCAAACATAAATTACTTTTTTCACTGTCAAAACCTGGGGAGCGCTCTATATGTTGACTTTTGTAAATTATGTGCTTATCGTGATTTTTGTGTGTATCAGAAGGGCGTACCATTGAAAAAACTAATTTTTATGCTACCTATAGTGTTTGAAACATGTACTAACGGAGCGTATATTGTACTCCAAAATAATAATCCAGTAGATGTCTCGTCTAAAGAGGTGGAGTACATTTATAAAGAAATTTTATGTAAATTTGATACTTCTGTCTTGTCCTGGTATTTTCAAGATTTGACCCCTCAGCAGCAAGCCGTTTATCCCTCTAACGAAGGTGATGCGCATCAGGGAGGCGTGTTTCAACAACAAGAAAATCTTACTTTTCCTGTGCAGGAAATTTTAAATCAAAAAATTAAAGAACGTTTTCCTAACAAAAATTATCGTGTAGAATATATGCCCAATACATTATTTGAGCTGGCAAGTATTATAGGATTTGCAAAAAATATTTTACATTCCAAAATTAAGGATTTAAAAAAATCTCTTGAAACCATAACAAAACGTCAAATCTTTAAAGAAATTCCCAAGATTTTTGAACAGGCTGAAACAGATGCTTCAAACGACCCTTTGCTCTATAAGGCGCGTGTTAGAGAACTCTTTCACGATTTTAACATAAGCTTTTTTCCGGTTTACCAAAGTACTTTACAAACCATTGCGGAGTACAACTTGCTTAATGGCCCTGATAAGGTGAATTATACTACTCTATACACAGCTTGGGGAGAGATTTTTAAGACCTTAAACCAAAAAAATGATGTTGTGCTCTTTAATCGACAGATTGAGCATACATTTCCTGCTTTTTCTTTTGAGCAATTAGAGCGTATCTTGAAGATAGAACGGGAGGCAGAACGAGTAGGAAGATCTCTGATTTATAGGGCAACAACCCATTCTTTTCCCTTTATCGATTCCTCTACGTATTAGTTTGATTTTAATGGAAAATACAATGCTGATTCAAAACGTCACTACTGTGTTTCTTATGGAAAAACTTTGCTTCAGAGCAGTCTTGGAGAAGCATTTTACGATCGCACAGCCTCACAGTGGGATATTTTTAATAGAGAAGGCTCTTATCAAATTCTTTATGCACTTTGGTTTAATCCAAAGCACGCCGAAAAAGAAGAGCGATACTTTTTTAATCCACCTCTTTCTGTGACAGCAAGCATTTTTCTTTCTGGTGAAATGCATCCTCGATCTAAAGTTTACGGTCCTTTAAACCGTCGTCTTTGTCATCTTTCTATGAATGAAGGTATTGGTATTGCTTTCATGATGTTTAGAACAAAAGGTTTATTTTGTGTAGATTCGTCCGAAATAACTGCACAACGCTATCATTGCGAAGTCGATAAAATGATAAAAGCCCGCTTTACAGGTCTATGGGCTAACTGGCTTTACCCTATAGAGAAAAAAAATCAATTTATTTTTGAAGATCCCTTAACGAGAATTGTAGGGAAAAAGCGACGATGTTTACGGAGAAACGTGCAGTGTGTAGAGCCAACGATCTCCCAAATAGATAATTTTTTTCTCGCTCTCAAGAAAACGCATCAACAATATCTAGAGAAGTGCTACGCTGAACAATTGTGAAGGTAGAAAGAATGGAATCACTGTGTTAAAAAGAAGCGTGGAAAGGCGGAGTAAAAGTGGATTCAAAAATCCAATTCCCATACAGAAAGTGTTTTTTCTTAAAGTAGCCTGGGATGCATGAAGAAAAAACTTTTTTACACTACGACGCACACCGCGTCCTGTCTTTTTGTGATCTTGTTTTGAGCATAGGGCAGGGGAGAAAGGCTCTAAGAGGCGTTATGGCGTACTATATAAACCCCTTAAATGGGCTATCTAGGGTTCTCCGACGGATTAACGGAGAATAAAAATACGAAATATTTCAAAATAGCTTTATTTATATTTTTTCTATCAGATCAGAAATTCCAGTAAAAAAATCTTCAGGTGCATCACAGTCCAATAGTATAGGTTCGTCTTCATAAAAAAACGCAATACTACAACAATGTAATTTTAGAGGAATAGACGGGAGAGAAGAAGTGTTTCCATACACTGTATCTCCAATAATAGGGTGACCAATGTGGCTTAAGTGTACACGCAATTGATGTTTTCTTCCTGTGTGAAGCACTAGCTCTAACCAAGAATATAAAAAAGGCTCAGTGTAAACGTTGCGTCGATGATATTCTGTATGAGAAACTAAAGCTTTAGGTGTTTTAGGATGACAGACACTGACGTTAAAAGATTGAGTAATCAAAGGAACCTGAATATGTCCTCGAATTTTTTCAACTTTTCCATGCACTAACACCCAATAACGTTTTTGAATGCTGCGTTCTTGCATCATTTTTCCTAAAACGGATGCAGCGTGGGGTGTTTTTGCCACAATTAAAGCACCACTGACGGCTTTATCGAGACGATGCACAAGGTACACAGGATGACCTGCCCATCTTGACATAAGATCATCAATACTTAAGTTTTGATGCGTGCCTTTTTGGCATGCCATTCCGGAAGGTTTACGTATAATCCAAAAATCTTTATGCGTGTAGGCAATCCAGCGAGAAACTGTCTCCTGCCAATACGCACACAACGTTCCACTGGAAGTCTCTAGGGTACTCATTTTTGTCAGCCATCCGGGATATACTTGAACTTCGTCTTGAGAAGAAAGTCGATAATTTGAGGAAATTTTTTTATGATTAACCCGCACATTTCCCGTGCGTAATGCTTTTTGAATGGCGGAATAGGGAATTTGAGGCCAATGATGATGCACCCATTTGTCAATTCTTTGATCTATCCGAGCTACTGAAAAGCAGTGATGCTGTTTCATATTTTTTATAAACACTCTAATGTCTTCAAATCCTACCATATTCTGGATAAAATTCAACCATAGAAATTCATTAAGTATTGTTGAGGTTAAAATTATTTGTTGCTCAACTCTAGATTGTTTTAGGAAATTTAGGGTATACTAATGGGGTACCGCGTCTTTAGCTCAGTGGATAGAGCGTCGGACTTCTAATCCGTAGGTCCCAGGTTCAAGTCCTGGAAGGCGCGCTTTAATAAAGGGACTTAAAAAAACACTTGAAACTCTATTAAAGAGAAATTGACACTTTATTTATTTGTGGTAACATAAAGGGAGTAGACTTGTAGTTTAGATCATATACGTGAAGCACTCCTCGCGTTACAAAATGAAACATTCTGCTCATTCTGAGAAAGTGTCATGGAAGCTATACATAGTATTGATAGGGTGTAGTTTCGTTTGTGGTGGGCTAAGCGTTTTAGCTTACCGAATTTTTTATAGCATGTCAAAAAGTTCTATTCCTATAGTAAAAGATTATGGACTTCCCGTGAGGACTTATGTGGCGCCTCAGGAAGAGAAGAACGTGCAAAAAATTTACGACTTAGATCAAGAAGAAGCGCCTATTGTAGAAAAAATTCTGCCCTACAATGATCTTCCAGAAACCTCCGTGTCTGCACCGCCTTTGGAAAAAAATTCATCTTCTCCCTCGTTATCTTCTGAGAGACTTAAGGATAAGGAAGGGGTAAAGTCTTCTGAGGATAAGCAAAAAGATCCTGTCCCCCCTGCGTTACCTGCTTCTAAAGAAGAATTAATTCAAAAGCCCGGTACTCAAAAGTCTAGTGTGTCCAGGCCATTTTCTGATGACTTGTCGGATCATCTTGGGAAAAAAAACGCCCCAGGTGTTACTTTATTTCCTTCTAAAAAAGCACCGAATTCTTTGGGGAGGCGCCCGCAGATTGGACCAATATTTTCTGATTTGAATCGTGCAAAGGAATTCTTAGTACGACTGAAAGCACAAGCAGAAGGATATGAATTTACAATTCAATCTCGTGCTGAAAAGGGAAAAATGATGTATCGTATTGTTACTAAAAAAGTTTTGGATTCTAAAGAGGTGAAAAAACTTTCAGAACTTATTCCGACTTTTATACCTTCTGGGTAAGGTTCTTTTTATAGGTTAAGCACTTTCCTGAATACTTAGCTTATGTTTTTTTGAGATTTTATTTTATCTCAATCATGAATAGGAGTTCTGTGAAAAGTGTAGATTATAGATAATTTACATGCCCCTATGTTTGTTTCATCCGTAAATAGTGTTTACTTTTGGTGCAGAATAATCTATTTACCCATAAAATATGGAAGCTGTACACATCACAGACAGGAAATTTTTAGTTATTCTTATTTTCACGAAATATCGTGGTTCGTGCAGAAACGTAGTCAATTTTGGAACAGTCAACACATCTAAAGTCCGGGGTACTTTTTTTCATGACGTCTGCATAGTTTTATTGGGCATAATTTCTTAAGTTAATGCAAGAGAGGGCTTTTGATTTTTAGTCACTACAGGATGCTTCCTGTGGAGTGTAGATGCGGTGCATAGCTTCAGATTGGGTTGAGAAAATTTTTCTTGTATCTAATAAGATCTTTCCGTTGGGTTGTTCTGGAAATAAGACGCTGGTCCATGTGAAAATTTACCTAAACTCGCTTTAACGCTGATCGTTTTACGTTCATTGCATGGACTAATGTTTATACCTGAGAACACAAAAAGCTACCGGATAATACAGAATGGGATTTGGTTTGAAATGGTGAATAGGCGTCATAGAAAGTGTAGGGGGGTATTTTAAAGAATTCTTCATGTATTTCTACTGATTCAAAGTGTACTGTCAAAAAAAGAATGTTTATTGTTTCTGATAAAATTTTTTGAGTTTGCTCAAATAGTCAGATAGTTGTGCCGCGGTTGTGCCTGTGGAATAAATATAAAAACGTAAGTGGGATCGCTGCTTCTAAAAAAAATTAGGATTCAGAGCGACCCAAGTTTTAAACAAGACGCAATCACAATGAATCTTTCGTCATTAAAGGATGATTTTAAATGAAAAACCCTTTCTAGACTTTCTTCTTACTACAATTTTTTAGAAAAAAATGCACAAGTGAGAAAAAAAGTACTAAACCGTTCTTTAAAAGAATAACGTTTTTTCTACAGATATGAAGTTTTTAACAATATTCGATGTAAAGTCAGTGATGTAATCAACGCAACTAAATTGATAGCTGAACGATTCATGAAAAAAACTTTAAGTACGCAGAACGCTCGCTAAGACGGGGAGAATATTGGGTTAGACAATTATTTTGTACTGTTTCCAATGTATAATCTCATATAATATATTATGCCAAATAATCTATTAATGTACGTTAATAATTAGCACTTGAACTATTCGATTTAAGCTTGGAGACATTCAACAGATGGTGTAAAGACGATAAAGAACTGATACAGAAAGACTTATGAAGGCTAACAAGGTACCTTGTTCACAAAAAGTACATTAATTTCTTTAGAATTTGGGCTCAGAACAGGACGGAAGCGCTATCATAAATCCAACATAAAAAATACCATAAGAAGTTTAAAAAAATTAGAGAAAGAAGTCAGAAAAGTTGCGCTAGAAGTATATTTTTTTTATTGAGTAAACATTCAAAATAGGTTTCCCATGGTTTAAAAAAAGCACAAGAACTAAGATTCTATCTACATTGAGATCCTAAAGCGCAGTATTCGTTAACGGAGATAATGGTCGCTTGATAATTTATGGAAATTTTTCTAGATGAATTCTCAAAAACTTACTTAGGTGGTGTCGACATGCAAAACGAAAAATATTGTAATTGAAGTGTTATAACGTCGATTAGTAAAATGTTATACGATTTAAAAGAAGATCAAAAAAACCGATAAAAAGAAGTTTGTTTGGTGCACTAGAAGATAGAGAGCCTAGAGACGCTGCTCATTTAGGATTTATAAAATCAGTAATGTGGGCGAAAAAAACAGGTGTATCTTGGATAGTGTTACCCAAAGAGTACGGAAAACTTGGGTGACAATACATAAAAGGTTCATGCACTGGACTAAAACGGGGGGGGGGGTAGTAAAAGATATTTGATACCTTAGCGCTAAGCCGATCACGAACAGAGAATGATTTCTCCTACAATTATAAAGGTTTCGCTAGTGCTTTAAAGAAAACATAAAAACCGGTATGCAATAAGTCTAAAAAAGTGGAAAAAGGAATCTTCATGCCATGCTCTCGGTAACCTGATTTAGTTCTTTTTTAGGACAAAGTTTTAAATTTCATAGAAAAATGACTTATATCGGGATTAATGGCTGAGAAAGAATAGGACGTAAAGCTTGATATTTTACATTTTTTTGTTTCTTTTCTTTCTGGAATCGATCTACGGTTAGGAAAAATGTCGACCTCACTTAAACATATAACTTTTGTTATAAATAGCACAGTCTGGAGTAGTGGGCTAGGGGTCTAAAAATTGTCTTGATATAGCTTATGTAATTACATCAGATTATAATTGAAAAATGAAGTTATACTACAGATCAAGATGAATAAAAAAAATTTCAAGCACTTTATTAAATTATCAAATGTTCAGATTCAAAAAAATCCGGAAAGAACAAAAATATAGTGAATCTTTAGATTCTACCTGGATACCACGGAATATTTCTCTTAAAGCCTTCACTTACAAAAAGCATAAGGAATAGACCAATTCCATGTTCCCATGGTACACTTTAATCGGCTTTCAAATCCAAGAGGTATAGGATAATTAAAGGCGCCATGTCCAAAATAAGGCCAATAAAAAACGGGAATGCATGTGTTTTGAGCAAACCGTTCTAAAGCACTACGCCACTGGAAGTTTTTCCCGGAAAAGGTCCCAAAAACAACTGCAACAGCACCCTGTAACACATTTGCTTGTACAAGATGGTATAAGGCGCGATCAATTTGATACCCTTCTACATTTAAATCTTCTATAATAATAATCTTACCTTTTCCTTGAAGTTGCCAAGCGGTTCCGATACTGTGAACTAGTAAGGTTAAATTGCCTCCAATAATTTTTCCTTTAAGAGGATAAGAATTTTTAGCCGCTGTATTAAAAGGTATCAGCCCTTGATAGTGAAGAACACCATTTTTTTTAGTTAAAACTTTATCAAGTAATGTAAAGTTATTTCGGTGCACAAAAGGCTTTACCCAATCTCCTGGCATAACAGCGTGAAGCCCTTTCCAGCCCAGCTTATCAGCCCAAAGATGTAAGCACGTAATGTCGCTGTATCCAATAAATACCTTAGGAATAAAAAGTTTTTTTTGCCTCAGTGCGGCCTGAAGAAGAGGGATAATACGTGCACTTCCATACCCCCCTCGAAGACACCATACCCAAAGAGATGCGGTGCCTAATTCTTTTAAGAGCCGGGCGCCCCTATCTTCATCACTAGCGCTGTGCCAATACACAGGCGGCGTCCAAATCATTTTCTTTAACTGAGGAAAATTTTTCTGTAATACTTGAAAAACTTTAGCTTCTACTGATCCCGCAGGAGCCACGATAGGAACTTCTTGCAAAGACTTAGCTTTTGTAATATTAGAAAAAATACTACTTAAAAAGAATAAAAATCCTTTTAAACGATACAAAGTCTTCACAGAAAATTTTTTGGCATCAAACGATGTTGCCGTTCTTGATCTTGCTCCACTGCCTTTAATGCCTCAAAAATTCCGCGATCTAACTGTGGATCCTTCGCTAGAATTTGGTCTTGGGGTGTAATGTCTACCTCAATATCTGGGTGTACGCCCCGATTTTCCAAACTCCATCCTGCTTCTGGAAACCAAATAGCATATTCTGGCTGAGTTGTATATGCTCCATTAAGCAGTGGATACCGAGGGCATATTCCCACTACGCCACCCCAAGTTCGTTTTCCAATGACTTTTCCTAAATTCCAAGATTTAAACGCATAGGCGAACATGTCTCCGTCAGAACCCGTATACCCATTAATTAATACGACCATAGGTCCTCTTGGAGATAAGCTGGGATATGGTGTTACCCCAGACCAACGACTCTGATCATATCCTAAACGTTTTTGCGTAAGATAGCGAAAAATAATTTCTGAAACGTTACCCCCTCCATTAAATCGTACATCAATGATAAGACCGGGACGATCAAACTCTTGAAGGTAAGATCGCATAAATACATCCATTCCTTCACATCCCATATTGGGGATATGGATATATCCTAATTTTCCTTCAGTTTGTTCATGGACATAGGATGTTTTTTCAGCGATCCACGACTCATACCGCCATTCATGCTCTTGGAAACCTTTCTCCGGGAATACTACCACAGAACGTCGCTCTTCATTTTTAGAGCCTACCTCAATAGGAGTCCCATATCCTGCTCTACCCCACAATACTTGCTCTGGGGGACAAGACTGAGATAATCGCTGCCCACCAATAGACCAAACTAAATCACCGGGCTTAATGGAAAGACCAGGGCGCTGCAATGGAACGGATTGTCCTGAGCGTTGAATTAAAAACTTTTCAATACGATATGCATCTTCTGATTTGACGTAAGAAAACGAAGCACCCAACGTAGCGGAAAGAGAAAAGTTTTTTGATTCTTTTGAGGGAATAACGTAAGCGTGAGAGGTTCCTAACTCTCCATGCATTTCCTCAATGATAGCCCATAAGTCTTCTACTTGAGTAATACGTTCTACCAAAGGTCGATAACGTTCATATACCGTATCCCAGTCTACCCCTCCCAAATCACTTCTCCAAAACAAATCTTTTTGTAGCCGCCAGGCTTCATCAAACATTTGACGCCATTCTTGACGATGACATACACGAAGCGGAATACGTTGCCAATCTAACCATCCCCCCATACGAAAGGAATGATCCTCTCCTTCATCTGGCTTTGTTCCAGCCCGTATCGTGCGTAACCGTCCTTGAGTTAAATAAAGCATCCATTTTTGATCAGAAGAAATACTCCACTCCTGTACCGAATCCAGAATAGAAGTTTCCGTCAAATCAGAAAAACTATATCGCCACAACTTCTGCTCTGGTTTTTGTACACTGTGTAACAAGCCATGCTCTAAACACGTACTATATAAAATACCATCTTCCAAACACACAAGTTGGGTATAGGGCCTAGGAGGAATTGGTAAAGGGTGGATACGCAAGTGAATATCTTCAAAATCAATACAAAGTTCTTGCACTGTGGAGGAAGTAGTACAAGACATTTCATGGTCTACTTTTTCTTGGGTTTTCGTAGTGTCATTCTCTATATATCCTTCTATTGAGACTAGGCTATCTTTATCATGCTTAGAAGTCTCTTGACTCGAAAGCGTTTTTTTCTCTCCCTGAGAATCTGATTCTTCTTTACATAAGGGTTCTTCTAGGGCAGCGTATAATAAACTTGGTGTATCACGCAACAGTGTTACAACAAAAGGTAATAATGGCGCTTCAAACTGACTAGAAAAATGTACCGGATCTAGAGCAGATTCTAAGTGTCGCGCAGAGAAAAAAAATAAATACCGTCCTTTAGGATCAAAAACTGGGGCGACGTTTTCGAACATATCCTCTACGATGACATGACGACGTTGGGCGAGAGTGTCATAAATGATAATTGATGACGTATGTGCTTTATGGGGGAGTCCATAGGCAATGCCTTGACCACAGGGAGACCAGGAAATGCCCAAAATTTCTCCGCGTTTTTGAGTAAAATCTTTGGAAGCAGTTTCGATCCAAGAACCAATTTTTTCTTCTAAATCTACCCAAAACAGTTCATGACGATGATTACTTAAAACTAAGCGACGTTTTTTGGGGTGCGCTTTCATAGTAACGATACGGCCCCAATCGCTCTCTACCCCAGAAAAATCATTCCACGTATAAACGATCTCTGGCCCCCCTACATCTTGAAACAGATGAAGTACATCTCGTTTACCTTCATCGCAAACGGTGATTAACTCTTCATCTGAAAGCCATTGTAAGCACCGATAATGTCCAAGAGGCATACGACCATAAGGCAACTGCCAAACTGGTCCCTTATATAATGTCATTTGAAAGAGGCGACCTCGAGTGATTACAGCCAGATGCTTTGCTTTTGTAGAGAGCGCAGAAGCCCTGTAATAACGCTCTGAATCGTATAACACGTCTCCCTCTTCCAAATTGCTAGGTCGCAGGGGTACGGGAAATTCTTGGATAGTCTCTTCTTTCAAAGATAACACGTGCAGTGCCCCGCCCACAGTGTACATTAAATGATCTTGAGTTCCCGTTAAATGCATGGGATAAAACTCATGGTTTGTTGTATGTTGGCGCATATCTGACCCGTCCCAAAGTACCGAATGAACGTTACCCCAGCCACTCACATCAGATAAAAAAAAGATGCGCTCTTCTATGCACACTGGAGAGATATAGTTGTACTGACTTGTGCTCAGTAAGGGAGTAAAATTTTTGTCTCCTTGAATATCGACCCAGAGTTGTCCCACTGCTCCTCCCTGATATCTTTGCCAGGCTCCATATCGGTATCCTGCCCTTTGGATAACACAGCGACCATGCGTCCCCCAACTAATGGCGTTGGCCTCTCCACACAATATGGGAGTCCACTGCTTAGAATGTGGACACAGTAAAAAAAGCTCTGAAATCTTAAAGGGATGGTTTAATCCGCTTCGAATTACAATGTGATCTTGGTACCATCCCAAAACATAAACAGGAACAGAACTATAGGTTAATTGTTCTGGGCTACACTGATCATGCCATTGCAGAAACACCTGTCCATCACTGCTCCAAGCAATTCCCCGAGGATGGAGCGCTAACGCTCCTAGATCGCTTAAGTTTCCCGTAATCCGGGTCAGTTTTCTTTCCTGAAGTGTCATTGTCCAAACGCTATTTCCCAACACAAAAGCAACTAAGGATTGGCACGCGCTAGGGTATCGTATATAGACAGACATATAAATAAAATTTCTAGAAAAAAGTAATTAATCATAACAAAATAAGGACCGAATATCAAGATCCTATGAACGATAATACCATTCAGTAAGAGTGTGTGATGTCATACGAAGGGAAAAGGTTTGGGAAAGTATTGTTTTGATAGAAGACTCATGATCCTTCTCCGTCATGCCACATAATTCACTATAAAAAAATCAGTACATTTCTTGATGTAACAGTTTAGCTTAAATGGGATTAGAGTTATTATAATTATCAAAAAATGAAAAAGATAAAACAGAAATAGAAATAAAAAAATATAATACATAAACTTATGTAACAATCAAAAGATGATCGCAAAAATAGTTATGGGAAGTAAGAGTAATGGAAGTAGAGAGTGGACATGCTAGGAAAACGAAGGATTCATCAAGCCTACAGCACGATTAAACAGAAAAGGAACCATAAATCCAAATCAGCTAAAAATGTATATTAGACCACTTGAGAAACTGGATTAAATTTAAAGTTTGATGTAAACGCTCTATAGAAGGATCTGTCATGAAGTAGGAAACCATGAAAAATATAGAAGGCGAACAATTTTATCGTTTAACAGGCGTTAAAAGATCACCTTTTCAAAAGATGCTTGATATTTTCAGAGAAGCCGAAGGCCTTAAGAAAGCGAAAGGCGGTGGAAAGAACACGCTTATTTTAGAGGATCGCCTTCTTATGGCTCTTGAGTACATCCGGGAATACCCGTACTTATTTCCATATAAGTCAAAGCTATGGGGAAATGGATAGAGGGAACGCTTATCAAGCCCCCCAATAGAGCGCCCAAAAAAAGACAAAAGCATACTACTCAGGGAAAAAGAAAAAACACCCCTTAAACACTCAAGGTGTAGTAACTCAAGAAGGTATATGCACGGCTTTTTCAAAGGGCAAGCGTCATGATTTCAGGGGTTTTAAAGAATCAAAAACTCATATTCATCCTAAAATTAAGGGTATTACGGATACAAAATATCAAGGCTTGAAAACACTCCATAGTAGAACTGACATTCCAAAAAAGAAGGGTAAGAAAAATCCGCTAACGCAAGAAGAAAAAAGGAAAAATAGAGAACTTTCCAGTGCGCGGGTAATGAATGAAAATGGTATTGGGATGCTCAAACGCTTCAAGATCATCTCTGATACATACAGAAACAGGCGTAACAGATTTGGACTGAGATTCACGCTCATTGCAGGGGTCTATACCATGGAATTAAAAAAATGAGAGTTTCCAAAGAGGTCTATTAAGATCGATTCTAGACCGCATTAACTTTTTCTCTCAATTAAAATTTGTAGACAAAAATCAGAAAATACGTTAATATTGCACCTAGATTTTTCCTGGAGTACATACATGAACGTTGTAACACGTTTTGCGCCTTCTCCCACGGGTTGGCTTCACTTAGGGTCTGCTCGCACGGCGTTGTTTAATTTTTTATATGCTCGTAAGTATGGAGGAAAGTTTTTTCTACGAATCGAAGATACAGATTCAGAACGCTCAACTCCGCAAGCAGTGCAGCAAATTTTTGATGCACTTCATTGGTTGCGCTTAGATTGGGATGAACCTGTAGTGTTTCAGTCTCAGCGCCGGCAGCGTCATATGGAAGTGGGAGAACTCCTGCTTGAAAAAGGAATGGCATATTGGTGCTATTGTACTCCAGATCGTCTACAAACTCTGCGAGAAACTGCAAAACTACAGGGAAAAATTATTGGCTATGATCGTCATTGCAGGTCATTAGACTTGCCATCACTTCCTGGAGTGTCTGCTCTACGATTAAAATCACCGTTAGCTGGGTCCTTACACCTCAATGATCATCTTAAAGGCTCTCTTTGTATACAAGCTGAATCATTAGATGACATGGTTTTACTAAGACGGGATGCGTCACCGACTTACATGCTGGCAGTGGTGGTAGATGATCATGATATGGAGATTACTCATATTATTCGTGGAGATGATCATCTCACCAATGCATTTCGGCAAGCTAATTTGTATCATGCTTTAGGATGGTGTGTTCCACAATTGGTGCATATTCCTCTTATTCACGGTATGGATGGAGCA
Organism: Holospora curviuscula; assembly: GCF_002930195.1. GTDB lineage: Bacteria > Pseudomonadota > Alphaproteobacteria > Holosporales > Holosporaceae > Holospora > Holospora curviuscula. The sequence continues at coordinate 19,837 of NZ_PHHC01000013.1, forward strand.
AAATTATCTAAACGTCATGGCGCGGTAGATGTACAATATTATAAATCCCAAGGATTTTTTCCAGAAGCTGTGGAAAGCGCTCTCTTACGTTTGGGATGGGCCCATGGAAATGAAGAAAAAATTTCTCGAGAAAACGCATTACATTGGTTTGACCTAGACGGATTGTCTCCGTCTCCTTCTCGATTTGATGAGGAGAAATTGCTGGATCTTAACAAATACTATATCCACCATTATACGCCGTCGCACCTATGGGCTATATTAGAAATGCAAGGAGATAAAGTACGGGGACTAGAAGTGCTTCCCGAGCTTCAAAAGCGCGCAAAGACGCTGATTGATTTAAGAGAACATCTCAATTTATATGTTTATGAAGAAATTCCTGTTATTCCCATAGAATTATTGGGCCTGATCAATGCTCAGCACGAACAATACTTACATGAATTTTCTGATGGAGTTGTCCAGCATTCGGACGATCTGGAATTGTTTTTGAAAAATTTTGTTGCAACTCGAGGAATTAAACTGCCGGAATTTGCAAAAAGTTTGCGTATAGTGCTTTTAGGACGCACTGCTTCTGTAGGTCTTTACCATATGTTGAATATATTGGGTCCGTCTTGGATTATTCAACGAATTCGGAAGGCTTTAAAGACGCGAACCGATTGTCTAAAAGAGTCGTTTAATGAGTAGAGAAACAAGGTTGATGATCCAGAGTTCTATTATCACGTAATGTACATTTTCTTAGAGCAACGAAAGTCTATATCGCGTTATTTCCTTAAAATTTTAATAATACAGTGGGATATATAGAAAATTATATAATATCAGGTACGAAAAAAGAAAGAGGGTTATAGTCTTATATTACCTAAAAATTGCTCTATAAGATTTAGATCTAGTGAATAACGGGGTAGAAACGTTATTTTGAAGCCAAAAAATTGGATGAATACACTCGTTTCCTCTGATATATGCAAGAAAGCATGATCGATAATTAGTCTAAGCTATTAGGGCTTTGGTTAAACGATGCTTTCCCCAATCATTAAAATATTCATAATCCAGGAATTATTATGGGTGCTATGGATTGATTATTTGCTAAGCCAGCTATACTATAGTTTTTTTGTAATCTCTATCACGCTTTTTACCTAAATGATTTTCGCTTTTTTTACTACTTCTCAATATCTATTTTGCTTTTCTTTTTCTGATTTACTAGGGAAAAATATTTTTTATTGCCAAGTTTTAGATACTACTACGGTATATCTTTTACTTAGAGCGTAAACTTACCCCCAATATTTTTTGATCTAGTGTTGTTACAGCTTATGAAAAATAATTTTACTTTTTCACAATTCTGCTCTACGTGTACATCTTAAGCGTTTTCTAGAATGGTAGTGTTCTTTTTCTTATGTCGATTACACTATCTAGTTACTGTATGCTTTTATACCTTAAACATTTCTGATACTTTTTTTTATATTTTTTATGCTACTCTGTTTTTGAATCTAATTCAAGGTGATTTACTATAAGACAAGCGTCAATAGGATTAATTATGCGCCTGACACCAAGCAATGAAAGCTCTTATTCTGTAAAACTCATCGCTTTCGTAGGAAAGAAATACCTTCCAGTATCCTCTGAAAGACAGAAATGAAGAGCACTTTCTAGACATAAACCCAATGGAACCCTTGGTTTGAAGGATAGTCCAAGCGAGAGGAATAGCGCGACTTTCCATAGAAAAACCACCGTAAAGCATTGAAAATTTTCAGAAAGTTTAACCATTATGAGAGTTATATTGGGAATCAAGTTTTTCATAACGAATAAAGAATTGAGCAACGGACTCGAGAGCATTGAACTTACGAAGCTGTTTTTGGATTGTGGGCTTCTTCAATTTATGGGGTAAAAATGGATGTTTCTATGGATTATGTAAATAAACTGATACTGGCTTTCCTATCATGTTTCCCAGAGCAGTGCTTACCTTTAAGAAGTATATTTATGTATAGAAGCCTAGTATTAGAAAATACTAATGCATAAAAGTAAAAAAAACACTTTATTTGGTCTTTTACGCTTGAATACTGTTTTGTATGCGTCACGTTCAATCTTTTAAATGCGTGACAAAAACATCTGATATCATTTACATGAACATACATAAAAAATAATATGCATTTTTTTAGCTAACGTTTTTGAAAATTCATCTCAAAAAATGGCTAAAATAACTAATTTTTTATTCAACTGTCACTATTTAACGTTAACTTAAAAGGGGAGGGGAGAACGCATTATTAAAAACCAGTTATATAGTGCTTTTTCTAGAAGGGGAACGTAAGGAAAATTAAAAACTTGTCTTTTCATCAAAACTAATAAGACCGAAATGGAACAAACAAAACTTTCTCTTTCTACGATAGAGTTTTAAAAGAGTTTTAGCATAAAAAAGATACCCAGTATAGGATTCAAAAACTTTTTTTAATAAATTTCCTGATAGTGCTTTAAAATGTGAGTATAAATAGAAGAAAGGAGCTGAAAATCTGTTACACGTACTCGCTCATTAACCTGATGAATTGTTGTTTCTGGCATGCCGATTTCTAAAACCGGAGCCAAAACGTGTAAAAACCGTCCGTCTGTAGTACCTCCTCGTGTTGTGTGTTTAGGAATTATCCCTGTACCTTTGTACATAGCATCGGATACGCACTTTATCCAGGACGCATCTTCTGTCAAAAAACTAGAACCGTGGACTGTAAGATCAACAGTATAAGGGAAAGAATCGTGTTTTGTGCACATATGATAAATATGGTGATGAATTGAGTCAAAATTTTGATGAGGATTAAACCGAATTCCAAACTGTGCTTTGGCATAAGAAGGAGAAACGTTCATAGCCAGCGCAGAAGGTTCCAATCCAATAATGCTGAAGTGAGAGGGTTCAAAATTTTCGTCTCCCTCATCTAACGGCGTCATAATAAGCTCATGAAGACACTGGATAAATCGGGGTATAGGATTGTCACACAAATCCGGATAAGCAATATGTCCTTGAAGACCTTGGCACGTTAATGTGCCTGTAATACTGCCTCTGCGACCAATTTGCAAAACTTCTCCCACAGCACTTCCTGTGGGTTCTCCAATAATAATATGATCTATTTTTTCCTGCTTTTCTTGAAGCCACGGAACCATTTTTTGAATTCCATCTAATCCAGAGCCTTCTTCATCACTGGTTAGTAATATACTGTAAGAGCCTTTTCGAGGAGTTTGTAGAACATGATTCCATAAACTGTACAAAAAACACCCGATGGCTCCCTTCATATCCGCAACACCACGACCATATATCCATCCGTTCAGATGAGTAGGCTGAAAAGGAGGAAACATCCAATAAGACTCTGGACCCGAAGGTACAACATCCACATGTCCTGCAAAACATAAATGCGGGGATTGAGTCCCAAAGCGTATATAAAGATTTTTTGTCTCGCCCCATTCAAGACACGCCACGTTTTCTGTGAGAGAAGAAAAAGCGCTTATTATATCCGAAAAAATTCCTCCGTCATGAGGGGTAACACTTGCACGACTGATAAGCTGACATGCTAACGTAAGAGGAGAGTTATCAAAAGAAAGCAACACAGAAACTATATGACCTATTATTTCAAATGGTAGAAGCAAATTTTTTATGTGTCAATAGGGCATATAGGTTCTAGATAATAATAATATTATTTATTCAGAATTGATATTATGGAACAAAAATATCTAGTTCTAAATTCTAAAATTAGTTCTGGTTGGGTTTAAACATGGAGGATTGCTCAATTTAAATTGTTTTGAGGCTTTTCTACCGCTATTGCCTCTTTCTACATAGGGTATCTGTAAGGTATTTTGCGACCAGACACTCCAGAGAAAAACCCAAAAAATATGTTTTTTGGGTTCTTCTAAAGCTTGAATCATCTACAGATTCAAAACTTCTTTTCAATAAATTCTTTAATTTCTTTAATTCCTAACCCTAAAAAAATATGAAGCTTAGGCCCTCTATTTTTTTTCTTGTCCCACTCTGCTTCTTTAGATAAATTGTGCTAAAATAAAAAATATTTTTACAATACTATTTTTATTTATAGGGAACCAGTGTATGGAACACTTTTTGTGGGTGTACGGCTTAGTTCAAGGAGTTACCGAAGCAATTCCAGTAAGTTCTTCCTCGCATATTCGTCTAGTAGCCTTGTGGATGTCTCACCTTCCAAGTCTTGCGCTAGAAAGCGCGTTACATATTGGAACGGGTCTTGCCTTTTGTGGAGCGTATCCTTCATCAATAGTAAAAATTTTTATAGGATTTGGGCATATTTTAAAAAGAAAATATTCCACACCAGAAGCACGGTGGTGGATTTTTTCTACTCTGGCTAGTTTACCTGTGCTTATTTTAGGGGGAATACTCCATGTGCTCCATCTTCGATTACAACGCGTGGATATTATAGCGTTCTTATGCGCTGGATTTGGTCTCTTATTGTGGTGGTGTGACGAGTATGGACCTCGTTTTTATTCTATAAAATTAGAAAATTTTCAAAAAGGTTGGGTTCAACGGGCTTGTATATTAGGTACCCTGCAAATGTGTGCGCTTTTCCCTGGGGTTAGTCGTCTGGGGGCATGTTTACTGGCCTGCCGATGCCTGGGATATTCCCGAGGTGAATCTTTGCGCATTTCTATTGCTCTTGGTATTATTTCTATTTTTGCCTGCGTCACGCTAGAAGCCCCTCAATGGATCAGTTTAAATTTTACGAGCTATCTTTGGATCCAAATCATTGGAATTACATTTGTAACTTGCTGGGGCACATTGTGGATATTTCGCTATTATATTAACCGAATTTCTTTCTTGTGGTTTTTCATCTATCGCTGTGGCTTAGCAATTATTCTACTCTATAGCTGCATTTTATCTTAATGCGTGCTCCTGTATTGCATTGCTATCGTTGGAAGCAGAATCAGTCGTATATAAATGTTTACAATGCCATGACGCACTATGCCCAGGATGTAGCACGAGAGCTTTGCTGCGAGGCACTCTGGATTTTAAGCCATACCCCTGTCTATACATTGGGAGCCAATGCACCCTGGCCTTTACTTTACGACTCAACGATTCCCGTGTATCGTACAGGTCGAGGAGGACTTATCACGTTTCATGGTCCGGAACAACGTATGATTTATCCTTTTATCCATGTAAAATATCGGGAATTTAGGGTTACAGAGTATGTAAATACTTTAGAACAATGGATTATACGCTTACTTATTTCCCTTGGAATTCAAGGACAACAAGTTTCAGAGCGCCGAGGTGTATGGGTCCACGATAAAAAAATTGCTTCTCTGGGAATTCAAATAAAGCAACATATTGCTTTTCATGGAATGGCTTTAAACCTGTACACACCGTCCAATGCTTTTTTAAAAATTTCTCCCTGTGGTCTTCAAAAAAAATTTGGAATCACCTCTCTAGAACAATTAGGAGCACATCTCCATCAAGAAGAAATCGATGGGCTCATCTGGAAGTACTGTCCTTTTAGATGAACATTACACATCATTACTAGAGATGAAACAATTCTGAGATATTTAATTTAACTACACACTGTGCGATACAATCTCAATATTTGAGGATGAATTTTTTCTTTAGAAAAATACTCAGATACATAAAAGTGTCCTGCTCTACCTTTTTCTTCTTTTTTTTCATCCTCCATCCACATACGAATGGTGCGAGAAAGATCTAAAGAATTCCAAGGCTTTGTTAGGTATCCTGTTACCCCGTCCACGACCACATCTTCGCATCCTGGAACTCGAGTGGTAATGATGGGACGACCCCAAGCAGACGCTTCCAGTAAACTTCGGGGAAGCCCTTCCCGGTAAGATGGCAGTACGGCACCATGGACCTGAGCGTATACGGATCGTAGATCTTTTTGAAATCCTAACCAACGAATTAACCCTGCTTCTTGCCATTCCATGATTTGAGACTTAGTAAAGGAAGAAGGATTTTTTGGATCAATATCTCCACACACCCAAATCTCTACTCCCCTTTTTGGTAATAATTTACGTGCCTCTACCAATTCTCTCAGTCCTTTTTCCTTCAATAATCGTGCTGCAAAAAGTAATTTCCAGGGGGGACCAGGAGGCATAGGCAGAACAGAAAAGGATTCCATATCTATCCCCGAACCTGGAATGGAATACACAGGTGTTTTTAAACCCACACAGCGCTTCAAAATTTTGAAATCTTGAAAATTTTGACACAGAACAACACAGCGTTTACCCCATATCATGATAGGAAGAAAGAAATAAAATATAAGTTTCAATATAAATTTTTTAAATTCAAGGCGTGTAGAAGATTGGGTAAAAGTATATCCTAATCCTCCAAAATCATTGATAACACCACAGGAAGCATTCACTAATCTGGATCCTAAAAAAATAGGTTTCATAGCAACATTATGTAGAAGATCGGGTTGTACTATCTTGAACGCTGCTAAAATGAGCTTGCGCTCTTTCCATAAACTCAAAAAAGAGAGCGAAGTTCTGTGGAACCCTTCTAGAAAAAAAACATTTATGGGTCCAGGAAGAATCTTTGAAGAAGCAAAGCCTGGTGTCATCACCCACACATTGTATCCTTCCGCTACTGCTTTTTGAGCAAGAGAAAAGCGATGAGAAAGAAAATAATCAAGGTCTCCTACAAAAAACAAAAGTCGAGGCGAAGAACTGTCTAAAGACACCGAAAATCTTCCATAATAAAATTAGGATACCGCTTTCCCCATTTTCGGCTCATTTGTACTGTCAAAAGCATATCAATAGGTTCTTTTGGAAGAGACAAAAGCCAACGTCCTGAAGGTTTATCAGTAATACGAAAACATACCACAGAATACAATACAGAAGGACTTTCCTCAGAACAAACCTTCAGCCGAAGGTGATTATGGCCAAAAGAAGTTACGTGTCGTACAAAAACTCTCTTCACCATAAAGATAGGAGAGGGATAATCTGCACCAAATGGCCCTACCCGCTCCCAAACATCCAAAAAATCAGGATGATTTAGTTGAGCAAAACTCACAATCATATCAATGTTCAAGGGTGTTAGTGTTTTTGTAGGAGCACAACTTTCAAAATAATGCTCTAAAAATTCACGAAATGGAGCAATTTGATCGAATCGTAACGTAAGTCCTCCTGCCATGGGATGCCCTCCACCGGTTACCAGCACACCGTGTTCACAGGCTTTATGAATAAGTTGACCAATATCTACTCCAGAAACCGAACGAGACGATCCCTTTAACATTCCATTTTTCTCTGATAGTACAAAAGTGGGTTTACCAAAAATCTCTTTTAAATGACCAGCGATGATACCCAAAACCCCTTCATGCCAAGTTTTATCCCACAAAAATAAATAGGCTTTTTGTTCCTGCTTTAACGCTTGGGCCAGTGCTAACTGTTCCGTAGCTCGTTCAATTTGCTGGCGTTCCTGATTTAATACACTCAATTCTTGTGCAATGTCTAAGGCTTTTGTGGTACTATTGGTAGAAATTAACTGAACACCTAATGTAGAGTTCCCTACCCTTCCTCCTGCATTAATACGAGGGCCCAAAGCATACCCTAGGTGCGTCGCATTAGGTTCTTCTCGAATTCCGGATACATCCATTAAATGAGCCAGGCCAATATTTTTACGCTGTCCCAACACTTTTAATCCTTGCTTAACAAACACCCTATTAATCCCTCTAAGAGGCATCATATCACAGACTGTACTTAATGCTACTAAATCCAACAAAGAAAATAAATCTGGCTCTACAGTATTAAGGTCGGTAAATACTCCTGCGTCTCGAAAGTAACGATTTACCCCTACAAGATACAAAAATACTAGTCCCCCTGCGCACAGCGTTTTTAACACTTCTGGTCCAGTATAATCCAAGCGTTTTGGATTCATAAAGGCTACACATTCTGGATGATTCACACCAGGCACTTGATGATGATCGATAATTGTAACGCGAATTCCGTATTCTCGAGCCAGAATCATCACTTCAAAAGACGTACTCCCACAATCTACAACAATCAAATCTTGAATATGGTGAACATCCCGTAACATTCGAAACCCTTCAATGTTCGGTCCATACCCTTCTTGAAAACGATTTGGAATATAAGGTATCACCGGATGATTCAACCCTTCACAGTACTTAACAATAAGAGCACTGGCACAGGCACCATCTACATCGTAATCCCCCCAAACTGCAAGAGGACGCTTTTCTCGTACCACATCTTCTAAGTGGCGTACCCCTTTCAAAAGATCAGGAAGGTGACTTGGGTCAGGTAAATGCGTTCGTAAAAAAGGAGCAAAAATCTCCTCTGCCTCTTCTATCACACTACGATGGGCTACAAGACGTGCTGTAAGATCGTTGACCTGATATCGTTCTTTTAGATAGGACACATATCGTTCACAAGCACTCAAAAACAACCAATCACGCCCGGTATGAGATAAAGGACCAGCATTCTCATGAATTTGAAGTGCACGCGAGGAAAGCGAAGGAGTCATTTGAATTCTTATCCTAAAAAACACAGGCATTAATCATAGCACAAAAAAGAAAAATATAACAACAAAACTTTAATATTACAGTAGATTTATCTTCTGGGAATGAAAGTGGTCATAATGTTACACACATACACTATTATTGATTAATGTCGAAAAAACATTACTTTAACAAAACCGAAAAAAATTTATTTCACCCCAGAAAAAATTTTTCTAAAAATAGATATCAAGGTGTAGACTAAAGGATCCTTAACTTCAAAAGACTGGAGTTTTTAGACACATAAGCAGAAGGATTCCGTAGCGACTGAACAATTTATTTGTCTACATTGTTAAACGCTGTGTAGGCCCGACAGGAATCGAACCTGTGCAACGCCGTTATGAGCGGCGGGTTCTAACCGCTAAACTACAGGCCCTTTCTAGACTATACCAGATTGTTCGCTAAAAAAAAAGGTCCTAATTTGCCCTCAAATTCGTATTATTAGGTACCTAATAAAAGAATTGCCTATCGCATTTAGGATAAAAGATTTTTTAAAAATCTCTAACGAATTTGAAAAATTGATATAGTTCAATAATATCTGCTATTTTTTAAATTAAAATCATTATTATTAATCTAGTAATTTTTAATATCAAAGATGTAAAAATAACTTTGTGTTACCGTCAACCGATCCATAAAATATGAGATATTGCAATGTGTAATGAGCCCAGGCATAATACTTTAAAATCCTCTTTTAAAATGTCTCAAAAATAAAGGAGAAATAATGCACGAAAGTGTTGGAACAAACGGCAGAGTTGACCTAGACATGCGATATGTTGCATGCCAAGTTGGCACAATGTTGGTGGATCTTACGCTTCACCAGGAGGGAGCGCTAGTGGAGCGCTGGCATCCCAAAGGATTAGAAGTCTTGCGTCATACAGCTGCTCACGTGCTCGCTCAAGCGGTAAAGCGTTTGTACCCTGATACTCAAGTCACTATTGGACCTGTGATTGAAGAAGGATTCTATTACGATTTTTTAACGGATAGGTCTTTTCAGCCCTCTGATTTACTGCGAATTGAGGCAGAAATGCATCAAATTGTTTCGGAAAATCTTCCCATTCAGCGCAGTGAGTGGTCTGAAGCACAGGCTATCAGTTACTTCTTGAATCGTAATGAACCTTTTAAAGCGCAAATTATTCGAGATCTTCCTAAGGAAGGTGCACTTTTTATATATACTCAAGGAGAATTTATCGATTTGTGTCGAGGTCCCCATTGTCCCTCTACAGGATATCTAAAAGACGCCTTCAAACTGTTGCGAGTATCTGGAGCGTATTGGAGAGGGGACGCCAAGGGACAACCCTTACAACGCATTTACGGTACTGCTTGGGCAGAAAAAAAAGACTTAGAAGCGTATCTGTACCGCATAGAAGAAGCAGAAAAGCGAGACCATCGAAAAATTGGAAAAGCCATGGACTTGTATCATTTTCAAGATTTGGCTCCCGGATGTATATTTTGGCATCCTTATGGATGGCGTCTTCATCTCTTACTTCAGGAATATATTCGAGAACGCCTAGGCGGTGATTATAGAGAGGTAAACACTCCCCAATTGGTGAGCCGTTCTTTATGGCAAGCCTCTGGGCATTGGGATCAATACCATGAAAATATGTTCGTGTTGGGAGATTTAGGCAATGAGTTCGCCTTAAAACCTATGAACTGTCCGTGTCATGTCCAGATTTTTAATCAAGGAACCAAAAGTTATAAAGAACTTCCTCTACGTTTTTCAGAATTTGGAAGTTGTCATCGGAATGAGCCTTCTGGAGCGCTTTCTGGTTTAATGCGCGCGAGAAATTTTGTTCAGGACGATGCTCATATTTTTTGTACGCCGGAACAAATTTCTTCTGAAACTCAAAAATTTTGTCATCTCTTACACAGTGTTTACAGTGATTTAGGCTTCCATGATGTGTTGGTACGTTTTGCAACACGTCCTGAAAAACGTCTTGGCGACGACACCCTATGGGATCAAGCAGAAGAAAGTTTGAAAGAGGGTGCTGAGAAATCTCATCTTAACTATACCCTACATCCCGGAGAAGGTGCATTTTATGGTCCAAAATTAGAATTTACACTCAAAGATAGTTTAGGAAGGCTTTGGCAGTGCGGTACATTACAGGTAGACTTTGTTTTACCAGGGCGCTTAGGAGCATTTTATGTTGATTCTGGGGGGAAGCAAAAGCCAACTGTAATGTTACATCGTGCTATTTTGGGTTCTTTTGAGCGCTTTATGGGCATTATGTTAGAACATTATTCGGGGAAACTTCCGCTTTGGTTAGCGCCTGTTCAACTGGTAATTTGTAGTATCAGTGAAAAAGCTGAAAACTATAGCCTTCAGGTATTGGAAAGATTTAAAAATGCGGGGTTTCGAGTAGAGCTAGATTGCAGAAACGAAAAAATTAGCAATAAAATTCGTCATCACAGTTTGAGAAAAGTTGGATGCATCGGAATTTTGGGTCTTAAAGAAGCGTCTCAGGATTCTGTCAATTTACGTATTGGCCAAAATGAAGAAGTTATGACAATTTCAGATGCTATAGATCGGCTGAAAGAAGTTATTTTTAAAAAGAGTATTTTGTAAAAAAGGAGGAAATGTGGAAGTTAAGTCTCAAAAATCATTAAAATGTAATCAAGAGATTCGGGCATCACGAGTGCGACTAGTGAGTGCCGACGGCGCTCAGCTGGGCATCTTTTCATTCAGAGACGCCCTGGAGATGGCGCAAAAACAAAATTTAGATTTGGTGGAAATTGCTTCCACAGCGGAGCCTCCAGTATGTAAAATTTGCGACTATGGGCGTATGATTTATCAGGAAAAAAAACGTCGAGCAGAATTACAGAAAAAACAGCAGCGAGTTTCAGTGAAGGAGATTCAACTTACACAAAAAACTCAGGATAATGATTATAGGGTAAAGCTAAAACGAGCTATTGGATTTTTACAAGAAGGAGACAAAGTCCAACTTATTGTCCAACTTAAAGGACGCTGCCAATCTTCTGAAGATCCGCTGAAGGATCCTGGAAGATTAATGGCTGACCGTTTTATAGTGGATACTGCAGGACAAGGCAAAGTGGAGCAAGGCGCTCGTAAAGAAGGACGTCGTATAAAAGTAGTTATTGCGCCCTTAAGAGAGCAAAAAAAGAATATTCATGTTGAAGAGGGGCAGAGTGAATAGGTGATTTCCTTTGTATTAACCTTAAAAACCGTTAAAAATCAGAAAATAAAATAACGATTATAAGATTATTACAGTGTACATTTTCTGCTTAATATTTTTTAGTGTTTAATACAAAAAAACGAGATAACTTATACTTTGATGATGATCAAATTGCTTACTCTTCTTTATTTCTAAAAGCCTAGGTCCAAAGTTAATACAAGAGATAAATAATACAAGAGATAAAATATCTTTGCTCAACTATTGATTAGATCTATTGATGAGATTTTTAACTTTGGAAAAATGATAAAAATGTAAAAAAATAACGATCAAAACTTTGGAGTATCGGGTTTTCGAATTTCCTTATTTAGATTCAGAGAGCAATAAGCTCAAGTCAGTCAAGCTAAGTGTAAACTTTACTCCCTTGAGACTCTTTTGATTAACAAAAAAAAATAAAGTTAATTTTTTTTTATTTAATATTAAAAAAGTTTTCTAGAGTACAAGAGTTTTAAGTAAAATTTCTTAAAGCTCTTGTATTTTTTGTTCTACTTATCTACTCTATAAGAAGTTTTTTTAAGCATTGCGTTGAATTTCATCAGACCGCGAGATGCTTTGGGGTTACAATTCTAAAGAAAGCTCACCCGCAGAAGAGCGTCCCCGGTTGCTAACAATTTCATAGCTCACACGCTGGCCTTCTGATAGTGTGCCAAGTTTTGCACGATTCACTTCCGTAATATGCACAAAAACATCTGCTCCACCTTGATCTGGCGTGATAAACCCAAATCCCTTCTCTGGATTAAACCACTTTACAACACCACTTGATCTTAACGTATTCATTTGACAGTCCTCTTGTTACGTGCCCTAGGGCATAATAGATATAAAAATACAATGCTTAACTTTTTTTCGCATCGCAAAAGGATTTTGACACACTTGTTTAAAAAACACAAGAGGAAAAAATTATTTTGCCTGTGTTGTCTTAAGCGATCAAATCCCTAATTACATTTCTAGAAAATTCTGTACCCCACCCCTAAAAACAGGATCCACTCCAGAGAGCGATGCATAGAGAGTTTACTCTAGAAGTCGATAGAACGACTAGAAATGATTACCAAGGAAAGAGTCGGTATTTTTTTATGAGGCACTTATCTTCCCTTCCGCGTTCCAGGAAAAATATCATTACCCACAAGAAGCCTAACGTGACGGAAGTTTTTTTTGATAAGAAAAAACTACTTCACAAGTACTATTTTCGCGCTATCAATGCCTGATTTTCGATCACTTGTAGGAAAGTTGCTATGCTACTTTCTCTAATCATGATCATGACTCGGATCAGAACATCTTGGCTATCTATAGCACAATATATTCTGGGGAATCATCCTCTTTTTATGAGTCTAAGGTTCAGTAATAAAGTCTTGCTACACTTCCCTCCCCTTCTGTGTGATCTCATAACGAAATAACCAGTTATCTATTTCTGAGTCACAACCTCTGCACTCTTAAGAAAGTGTCACTCTAGTAACCGCCAGAAATTATCAAAAATAATCATAACGAATTAATAACGTCACTACACTACCATAACTTCTCTTTTTTTTATTTTAAAAAAATTTTTATAGCACAATAATTTTGATTTAATAAAATGATCTGGTTATTTACTTCAATTCCATCTCAGTAAATTTTTAATCCCAATCCGTTGGATTTAGTCTTTTTCTTGTGTTACAATCCACCATAATATTTGTTTAGGAGCCACAAGGTGTTTGATCCTGAATCTGTAAAAAAATGTTCAGTTATTATATCAGAAGATGTGGTTTTTTTTCCTTTTACTGCAGGAATTTTGGCAGTTAAGCATGGTCCATCTGTTGAAGTGATTGAAAATGTTATGAAGGAATCTCAAGAAAATCGGTATATTGTTCTTTGTACTCAAATTCAGAATAAGTCTCAGAACAAATCTGTCAAAGGAGAAAATATTTTTCCTATTGGAACGTTGTGTCGTATTCGTCAATCAACATTTGTTCATACTGAATGTCAGGTGGTATTAGAAGGGCTTCAGCGCGTGCATGTTGTCCTAGATCAAGAGGGAGTAACGGGTTCAATCACTCCCTTAAAAACCCAAGAAGAACCTCGTGCTAAAATTGAAGCTACATTTCGAGTATTAAAGAATCATTTAGAACAGTACTTAAAGCTAAATGCACAAGATACCACTCAACGTGCGTTAATCATTGAAGAAAAAGAACCTGTAAATATTGAACAAATTGTATATAAAATTTCTGGAAACATTAATAACATTGAAAAAAAACAAAAAATTTTACAATCTGACAGCTTAATCAATCGAATGAAACTTTTGATTGAGTGGCTGAGCTTTGAAGTTACTATTGGAAAATTTAAAGAAACACTAAGCATAAAAGCAGCACAAAAAATGCGTACTGATTATCAAGAATATGTGCGGCGAACCAAAGAAGAGATTCTAAAACGAGAATCCGGTGATCAAGATCTTTATCAAAATATTGAAAAAAAGATTCAGAAAGCAAAACATTTAACACAGGAAGCCAAAAGACAAGCAGAAGAAGAATTAAAGAAACTTCGTTTATTACCTCAATCTTCTCCAGAAGTTTCGAGTATTCAAAGCTATATAGAATTTTTAGTGGATCTTCCTTGGAAAAAAGTGAGGCCTTTAAATAAAGACTTACAACAAGCCGAAACAGTTTTAAAAGAGAGCCATTCTGGAATGGATAAAATTAATGAGCGCATTTTGGAATTTTTAGCGGTACACCGTCGCAGAAAAACAGATCAAGGCGGTGTTTTATGTCTTGTTGGTCCACCGGGCGTTGGAAAAACTTCTATAGCTAAGGCTATTGCAAAAGCTTTGAATTTAGACTTTACGTCCATTGCCCTTGGGGGCTGTGGCGATGAAGCAGAAATTCGGGGACATCGAAGAACCTATATTGGGGCAGCTCCAGGGCGTATCTTAAAAGCTCTACAATTTCGTAATGGGGGAAAACATCGTCCCGGATCAAATTCTGTGGTCTTGTTGGATGAAATTGATAAACTGGGAGCAGATCGTCGAGGAGACCCTTATGCAGCGCTCTTAGAAGTTCTTGATCCAGAACAGAATAGTGAATTTAGAGATCATTATCTAGAGATTCCTTATGATTTAAGGAAAATTTTCTTTATTGCAACGGCCAATAAGCAGCATGATATTCCTGCACCCCTTCGTGATCGTATGGAATTAATCCACCTTTCAGGATACACAACACAAGAAAAAATTCAAATCGCTCAGAATCATCTTATTCCTGGAATTATGAGGGAGCATTGTCTTACCACAGAGCAATTTACGCTCACTTCCCCTGCGCTCTACGATTTATTAACACAATACACCCCAAAAGAAGCTGGAGTTCGAGGATTAAAAGAGCGTATTGGTGCTTTGGCACGAAAGGTTGTGTTAAAATTGGAAATGAATATTGCCCAAAGTGAAACAATTCATTGCCAACAGCTTTCCCAGTATTTGGGTACTCCAATTCATCCTGCGCGTCCCCATCATACAAAGCCTGAGCGCATTGGAGTCATGACTGGGCTTGCATGGACAGAAGCTGGAGGGGATACCATGCACATAGAAGCAGTGCACGTTATTGGTAAAGGAAAAACTTTCTTTACTGGAAAATTGGGAGATACTATGAAGGAATCTGTTCAAGTAGCCTTGAACTGTCTTAAAGAAAATATTGCACATTACCATTTGGATCCTAAGATTTTTACGGAAAATGATATTCATGTGCATTTTCCAGAGAACGCTATTCCTAAAGACGGACCTTCCGCTGGAGTGGGAATTTTTTTAACATTGTTATCTTTATGTTCTAAAAAGCCTATCCCCAGCACCACTGCAGTTACCGGAGAAATCACCACAAAAGGTGAAATACTCCGGATTGGGGGATTAAAAGAAAAGCTTATTGCCGCAGTGAACCATGATATTGATACTGTTTTGCTTCCTGAACATAATCGTCAAGATCTAGATGATATCCCTACAGAAATTATACAAAAGCTGCATCTTGTATTTGTTACGGATATTCACGAAGCAGTGCACTATCTTTTCCCTAACGATAAAGAACCCACACCTGAAGTATGAGCTCTTGGACTATTTATGCAGGAGGAAAAGCAAAGCCACCTTTTGATACGCTTTGTAAACGCTATCTTCAAAAACTTGAATCGTTAAAAGTCACGATGAGAGAAATAGAAGGCAAGCAGTGGCAAAATATTATAAAGCACAAGTCTCAACGGTGGATTATGTGGGATGAAGTAGGCGTTCAATATTCCAGTCCAGAGTTTTGGAAAAAATTAGACAGCTTTTCCTCTCACGCCTTATGTTTTTTTATTGGGGAAGCATCAGGAATTCCTCAAAAAATTTTTAATCAAGCAGATGAAGTTTGGTCCTTAGGCCCTATGACTTGGCCTCATCTTTGGGCAAGAACAATGGTTTTAGAACAGTTATATCGAAAAGTACTAGCCAACAAAGGGCATCCGTATAGTTTTGTTTAGCAATTCCATTCTTGAAGAATAAAGGAGAAGCTTGGGATTGTGTTTGAATTTCAGGAGATCGGACAAAACTTTAAAATGATTTTTTGTAAATTTACACACAATATTTATATTTTTTATCTATTATATTAACATAGTTTGATAGAGTAAAATGGCATGCAATCTCCAACCTGGATAATCCTTTTGGTGATGTGTTCTTTCCCTGGTTACAGTCAAGCACAACTTAAGGAGGGAAGAAATTTTATGAAATTTTTGCTTACTTCAGGAACACCGTTAATAGGAAAGATTTTACAGCCCGCAGTAACACTGCATGGGACTCGTTTGTTAAAAAAGTCGCACAAAAGTCAAAGATCTTTATCTAAAATCGAGCCAAAAAGAAACAGTACTCCATCTGTTTCCCCTATTCCTACAACACCAGTGGCCGTTTCAAAATCTTCTACCATACTAACACCTCTTCGCACACCAAAGAAGGCACCCGAATATGTAGGACCGTTTCGCAACATTCCTAAAAAGAATTGGAAGAGGAAGTCTGGTAGCTTGGGGCTGCACGATCCTGTACCGCAAGAGTTATTTTATGAACTTGAACGTGCTCCTAACGAATTTTGGGAGCGCTACAGTAAAGGCGTGTTGAGAACAGTACCAGAGTTCGTGCCCGTTGAAGTGTTGCTTGGATTAGGAAGGTGTTTGAATGAAGCAGCCCTGTTAACTTTTTCTCCCTCAGGCAGAACGATGAAAACGTCCAGTATAGATTTTGTTAATCCTGAGTTTTTTGCACCACAAAACTCCCTCTTATTTCAAACAGCCCTACGTCGTTTTGATGTCAAAGGAGATTATCGAGTTTTGGGAGACAATATGAATGTTCCTTTCAATCCATTAACATGGAATATTAAAGCAGCCATTTTATCAGATTCTGTTCGAAAAAAACGTGCGTTAGGACTGTGTATGCAACTTCGTAATAACACAGCATTTACTGTGATGACGCCACGGTATACGGAAGATGGAAAAGTGAGACGGAACAGTGCTTTGGTGCAAGATTTGGAACAAAAATGCTCTCTTTATCCCTATACATTTTTATCGTCCCTATTTATCCCTGGATAATGTCTCCTTAAAAGATCGGAACTGAAGAAAATTTGAATTTTTATAAAAGGTTTTTGGATAAAAAAATTGACTTTTTTGTCCTATTTCGTTATAATTGTCAGGTCATACCAAGTAAAAAAGTTTAAAAATACGTGAAAGTTTCCCTTTCAAAACGAGATCAGCAATTAATTTGGCATCCGTTTACTCAAGAAAAAATTGCTCCAAAAGTGATAGGAATTCAGAAAGGAAACGGAGCGTATCTTTACGACGAACAGGGAAAGGCGTATTTAGATCTTATATCCAGTTGGTGGGTCAATCTTCATGGCCACGGAAACTCTGTGATCGCAGAGTGTATCTATCAGCAGGCACTTCAATTAGAGCACGTGCTGTTTGCAGGCTTTACCCATGCACCGGCAGTTCAGCTATGTGAGGGACTGAAAGAAATTTTACCCTACGCTTTGTGCAGATTTTTTTTTTCTGATAATGGGTCCACTGCTACGGAAGTAGCCCTAAAAATGGCCTACCAATTTTGGAAAAATCAAGGAGAGCTTCAACGTACAACTTTTTTAAGCTTTAAAGGAGGCTACCACGGGGATACTGTAGGAGCCATGTCTGTAGGCATTGCTTCTGGATTTCATAGTCTGTTTTCAGAACTTTGTTTTTCTGTAGATATTATCCCGTATCCAGACACTTGGGATTATGACCCCAATATTTTAGAAAAAGAAGCGCAAGCACTGCATGCGCTGGAGAAAATATTAGCACAGAAAGCGGCGCGCATTGCTGCTATCATTATAGAGCCTACACTTCAGGGTGCCAGCGGGATGCGTATCTCAAGACCTCAGTTTATAAATTCGTGTGTTGAAATGGTGCGTAAGTATGAAATTTTAGTGATTTTTGATGAAGTAATGACGGGATTTTGCCGTACAGGTCCGTACTTTGCGTTGGAGCATACGAAAGTGGTACCAGATTTTTTGTGTCTTTCCAAAGGAATTACAGGAGGATTTTTACCACTAGGACTCACAATTACAACGGCGTACATTTACGAGGGATTTTTAAGTAAGGCATGGAAAAATGCTTTTGCTCACGGTCATTCTTATACTGCTAACCCTCTTTCTTGTGCAGCTGCACTGGGATCTTTAAAATTGTTACGATCCTACGAGTGTCAAGCACAGATTCAAGCTCTCGAGACTGCTCAGCGTCAAGGACTTTCTTTCTTAACTCAACAAAATCTTCCCATTCAAAAGCTGCGATGCTTGGGCACTATGGCTGCTTTTGACTTAGCCGATGGAGTAGATTCTAAAAAGATTAAAGCGCGCTGTCTTCAAGAGGGGTTCTTAATTCGCCCCCTAGGAAAAACAATATATACGCTTCCTCCTTATGTGACAACCACTGAAGAACTTATGGCGTTTTATGAAACTTTTGCTTGTATTGCTAAACCTTCTTTTCCTAAAAAAAGAAAGAGAGCCCTGAAGAGTTTATGCGGCTTGGACGAAAATATCGTTAATGAGCAATCTATCTAAGATAGACTACTGTATCTAAGATAGACTACTGAGTATACACAAGCTTTAAAAAATATATCTTGATTCTCTTAGCCAATATTTTGATACTTTTTTATGGGTAAAGAGTCACCTTATGAAAATTTTTGTTGTAATATTTAATGGAGTATTTAACTAATCTATCCGGCCATGTTATGTTCTTAGACCGGTCATCGCCAAACAACCTATCCAATGCCCGATGGAGAGAATTTTCTATAGAGCTTATCCGCAAATTAATTAGGAGGAAAGAATCTGCGCAAGAGTAGTCTGTTAAGTGACATGTAAATGTTATTCTCTGTAGAAGAACAAAGCAAGTCGTATTCTTTTGATAGCCTTCTATTTCTACCAAGCCATCCAAATGTTCGTTCTACAACCCATCGTCTCCGTTGAACCTTAAAGCCCCCCTCTATCCTT
>NZ_PHHC01000151.1 GCF_002930195.1 Holospora curviuscula
TTAAGAATTCTGGTCATACTTTACTTTAAATACCTCTTTATTTTCCTGATCTTCATCCTATTGAGAAAAAATGGGCTCACGATAAAGAGATCAGACGCTCTACACATTGTGCAATTGAGGCGCTATTCTCTATAACTATTCGTGGTTATTTGTCTATGTTGTCACTAACACACGCTGATTCTTTCTTATGAATGAGGTAAACTCCTTGTTTAATGCTATCCCCCCCAGTATAAAAATTTAGTTTAAAGATGGAATTTAAAGAATTGAAGTAAGGCCTTATAGAATTCAATATATTGAGTAATGGTACGGTTATACATCGTTTCATATGAGTCCAAAATTTCTCAATGGAGTTTAGGTCAGACGAATATAGCGGTAAGAAAATTAGCCCGCAGCAAAAGTAATTCAATCACTTCTTTTTTTTCATAAGCGTTATGGAATAAGGTAGGATCCAAAATCTTCTTCTTTTCAGGGGTTTAGAGCTTTGATTCAATACTGTTTTTTCCAATAATTAAAAATCTGTATTGCAAGACCCATTATAGGTTCTTTTGGAATATGCAACACGCTTCTTACACTATTGTTTTACTTCTCTTATACCACCCTCTATCTTTGCAAATCATCATTGCTATGCCTCTCTTGTCACGCTCTTCAAGATTTTCAAGTGCTATATCGTTGATTTGTTTCTTGATAAGTATTCACAAGCCTTCCAAGAAGTAAAGGGTTTTTATCGTTAAAACCTCACTTTTTAAGCGTTCTATAGACAAAAGTAATGCTTACGTTAATAGACTAGCGATCTCTGGCTCATGTTTTATCTTTGTTATTTTGAATTTATTTTTCCTGTGCTGCCTAATCGTGCTTGAGTACTCCTTCTGTTTCGTACCTTATCACCCCCTTCGTTACACTACTTTTACTCATTGCTTCGCGGATCTTTTGATCATTACCTAAGTTGATGTATTCTATTCCTCTTTTCTTTAAGTTTAGACTTTATTATTTGTTTGTCATTTTCTAATAATTACAAAAAATATAATCCTATTTTTAAGTTAAATTACTATAAATAGCCTAATAGTATGTAATCAAAAAAGAAAGTACGATGTTAGAGAATGGTTAGTGTGTAAGTATAGATTGAACTACTCAAAAGTAGAATAATGTATCAAAAATAATGAGAATACTAAGCTGAAAAAGATCGGGACTGAATTTGCTATACGCAAAGGATATGCTGCAGCAATATTAAAAGAAAATAGGATTTAAGAGATAAAAAAACCTTTTTTTTCTGGAAAAGCAGAGTAAGAAAAACAAGATGGATACGCATAAGCAATAAAAAATATACCCTCTGAAACATTTGTATATATTAATGAAAGTGGTGTTGATAGGGTGATTTTAAAAAATAGCGGAGGGGGAAAAAACAAAAAACTGGATACTAAAAAGCTTGGTATAATAATTTAGCTTAAAAATAGGATTATATTTTTTGTAATTATTAGAAAATGACAAACAAATAATAAAGTCTAAACTTAAAGAAAAGAGGAATAGAATACATCAACTTAGGTAATGATCAAAAGATCCGCGAAGCAATGAGTAAAAGTAGTGTAACGAAGGCGGTGATAAGGTACGAAACAGAAGGAGCACTCAAGCAACTATTACGTATTATCACTTTTTAACAATGTTTTTCTCAATTTTCTGACTATAAAGTGAATTTAATCATTGATTATTTGGGTTGAGAAAATTCGGTTTATATTGTTTATTTATTTCGTTCTCCAATAGTCTCTCCACTTCTTTCTTGTAATTCGTTTGCAAATTCAAATCTTTCTGGGTTAACCTTTTCAGTTCGCTTAAAAATTTATCATTTTCTACCACTGATTGTACTTCTAAAACTTTTAGTAAAGCTAGAGGGTTTTCATTTTTTTTTGTAAAACAATCAATAACATCTAGTTTTATTTTGTTAAGTTGATTGATTAAGAACAAATTTTTTATCCGTTTTTTAGACGCTATCTTAGCACTATAGTAATCAAAACGCAGCTTTGACCTTAGTGTTTTATTGTCAATAGTATCTGACTCAGTTAGGCTTTGTAATTTTCTCAGCAAATAAACATCTTTATTCAACTCATCATAATAACTTAATAAATAATTTTTTTCTGCGTTCTCTAATAAACGATTAATTTTTAAAAGTACTTCTTGTTGTAGAGCCACTAAACACTGCTCTTCATGCATACGACGACGTTTTTCGAGTTCATAAAGATTGTTGAGACGATCTTGGGATGAATTTTTGCCAAAATAAGAACTGAAATAAAGAACAGGGTGCTGAGGTAAGCGGTTACTAGGAATAGAACAAATTTCTTCTTTTTCTTGTGAAATTTCTTCTTGTTGTTGTAGATCTTTTTTATTTTCTATAATATTTTCTTCTTGTTGGATCTTTACGTGCTTATAAAGCGTGTCTGAATGTTTTGGTGGTTGCCCGAGCGAGTTTTCTGGAGCTTCAAAATCCTGACGTATTTCCTGCTCAAGCAATCTAGTGCTTTGAACAGTCTTTAAAATTTTTTGAAAATCTTCTTCCAGTCGCTTTTCTAGACCCAAATTCTTATCATGTGGATACACTATTTTGAGATAATTAAAATCTTTTTTTTCTAAAGCAGTTTGAAAATTAGACTTTTTAGTTTGAAAAAAATTAGTAACAGAGTACAACAAGGGCTCTAAGTCCTCTAAAGATTTTAAGTATTCTTTATAATTTAATATGTTTTCCCAAAGACGTTGATTGTCAGGATTTTTTTCTGCTTCTGCGTTTTTTTTCTGCAAAAGTTCCAGTAAAAGTTTTGTACTGTCAGATCTTTGCTGTGAAAGCTTGTTTAAAATTTTAAGTTGGTCGTCAATCATAGCTAATTCTTGGGTTATCTTTTCTGGATTATACGCAAATACAGAATTGAAGTTTATAATAGCTACCAAAATAAAAAGTATATTAATTTTTTTCATATTTAATCCTTAAATTATTTAATATTAGTTGTTCAAAAATAATATTAAAAAAAAAAAAAATTTGTCAAGTGGTAGAAAAAGTATTTAAGATGCCTATGTATAGTACTGTAGCTTAAAGATGGAATTTTAAAAAATTAAAGTAAGACCTTATATCATTCAGTACATTGGGTAATGTTACATTTAATTCATGGTTTTATAATAGCCCAGAATTTCTTAATGGGATTCAGGTCGGACGAATATGGCGGTAAGAACACTAACCTATCGCCAACCAATTCTACTCCTTCTTTTTTTTATAAGGGTTATGAAATGAGGCATTATCATCCCGTGTCCGGGTTTTAGCGCTTTGATTCAAGACTGTGCTAATCAATCACTAAAAAGAGCTGTGTTGCAAGAAAGCATTAAAACCCATGGGTGTTATGGATGGATGATTCACTAAGCCAGTATAATATTGGTTGTTTTAGAATATATACCACGCTTCTTACCAACCAGTTTCTCACTTTTTTTACCCCATCCTCTTTCTTTCAAAATCACTATATCAATACTACTTTTATCAACACGCTCATAAGTAAAGCCTTAGAGTCTGTATTTATGAATGCGCGATCCGCCTTAACAAGCCCATAGAATGCGCAATCATCACTCTATTTTCGGCAGCTGCTACAGGATTTTGTACGCTTTAGACAATCTTGGATAATGATTGAGCCAAGTAAAGGTTCGTTCAACGACCTATCTTTTGGCGAGCGCAGCCCATCCTGGGGTTCTGAAATTTCAATTGTCTTGTTAAGACCGTTTCTTACAAACGCTAGCATGGTTTTTCCATACCCGGCATCGACGAAAACGCTTTTGACTGTCGGATAGTGTTGCAGAGCCTCTTAAGAACCATTGCACGCCCCTACTGTGATTAGCGTCATGAACAGTACCGTGCACTATGCCTTGTGTATCCACAACACGATGGCGTTTAGGTTCCTTTTTTTTCCCTCCGTCAATGCTGCGTTGTTCACAAGCCCGGGTATTTTTGACACTGTGTGAATCAATCCTGCGATCGCTGGGGTGTTTACTTCCACCAGCTTTTATTCGACGTATCTTGAAAAGCGTTAGTACTTTTGCCCATATTCTTTTGATTCTAAAGCGTCGATAAAACCAATGTACAATAGAGTATGGGGAAAAATCTTTAGAAAGCATTTGCTATGGGCAGCCGCTCTTTATTATGTAAACTACTCTATGAACACGATTTTTCTTTTCGTGGTTACTTCTATTACCATACTTGCCCCATGCAAAATGATCTTTAATGAGCTGTCAGTCATGATTTGTTACATCGCTTAGATCACGCGTTCTTATTATCTCCTAGCTTGACTATACTCCCTCCGTTTATCCATGAATACAGGGTTTAACACCAAGACGTTTCAGCGCTTTCAAAATGCCAATAACCCTAATCCCAAAGCTCTTCGCTTAATCTGGCTGATAGACATCAGGATCCATGGTGATATCGTGTTCTAAAGAGTCCAAGTTCGGTTCTAAACGCCTACTCTCTCTATCGTCTGCTAACCCATTCCAAAACGTCTACCCGATTCCTCATAGCGCACCCCTTACGACAAAAATCTAATGAATACGACATCTTTAAATATCTTCTATTTTCTTCCATTATAACCAATTTTCCAAAAATCTATGTATTACGCACTGCTTAAAAGAAGAGGATAGTATATCTATTAAGCAAAAAAGATACGCTATCTAAAGATTCAACCTTATGTAGGCCAACTTTGTAAACGTTTTAAAGAAAAATCATTAGAGTACAACGGCTCCGAATAGACAATTGAATTTATTTTATGAAAATTCAAGTAATACGTGAACAGTGTGTTTATTGATAATTTAGAAAAAAATTTTATTATGCATTATTACGCAATATAAACCTAGATACTATAAAATTTTTTTCATTTATTATTAGAAGTGTTGATTGCCCTTTTCTCAATACTCTTAAAAATTGATTGTCTTAGAAGCAGCATTAGAAAACTTTGTGCGTCCGCCGTCAAATTGAAGAAAGACACTACCCGTAGGACCGTGGCGTTGTTTGGCAATAATAACCTCTGCACTATTATATATTTCTGCCATATGGCGCTGCCAATGAATCATTTTTTCCGAACCCTCCTGAGGTTTATTGCGTGCTTCGTAATACTCTTCTCGATAAATGAACATTACCACGTCAGCATCTTGTTCAATACTTCCTGATTCTCTGAGATCCGCCAGCATAGGACGTTTATCTTCTCGCTGTTCCACTGCGCGAGAAAGTTGAGACAGTGCTAGAACTGGAACATTCAGAGTTTTTGCCATTTGCTTAAGCCCTCTGGTAATTTCAGAAAGCTCTTGGACACGATTTTCAGAATTAGACTTTCCTGTGGTCAAAAGCTGTAAATAATCTACAACAATTAGTTTGATGTTTTCCTTTCGTTGTAAACGACGTGCTCGCGTTAAAAGACTGGTAACGGATAAAGCAGGAGTATCATCAATGAATAAAGGAAGCGCTGCGAGCTCTTTAGAAAGGTCTACAAATAAAGGAAACGCTTCTTTATCGATGGCACCTCGACGCATACGATCGGAAGAAACTCCTGTTTCTTGCGCAATAATCCGCATCGCTAATTGCAGTGCGGACATTTCGAGTGAAAAAAATCCTACACCAGCACCGTCCCCCTTATTCTCCGTATCACGCATTTTTAATCGCGCCGCATTGAAAGCGATATTGGTTGCTAAGGCTGTTTTACCCATGGCGGGACGTGCTGCTAAG
Organism: Holospora curviuscula; assembly: GCF_002930195.1. Classification (GTDB taxonomy): domain Bacteria; phylum Pseudomonadota; class Alphaproteobacteria; order Holosporales; family Holosporaceae; genus Holospora; species Holospora curviuscula. Next base: position 5,732 of record NZ_PHHC01000151.1, read on the forward strand.
ATCACTAAATCTGAAGGATGAAGCCCACCGAGCATTTTATCTAAGTCTAGAAGACCTGTACTGACCCCTACAACATGACTGTCTCGTTGGTAGGCAAGCTGAGCACTTTCGATCGCTTGAGTAAGGGCAAAAGCAAAAGAGTATACCTGAGATTTTGCACTTTCTTTGTGCATTTGGAATAGTTGATTTTCTGCGATTTCAATTTGTTGAATGGCATCGGGCCCTTCCACATCCATTACACCTGCAGCATAGGAAATGTCTTCCCCCAAACTTGCCAATTGACGTCTTAGGTACAGATCGTAGATCACTTTAACGTAATATAATGCGTTTCGTGTAGGTACTAAAAGTCCTACTAACTCTGCTAAATAGGTATCAGAAAGTCCTACATCATCTCCTTGTAAATAATTCTCCACATAGTGCTTAAGAGTGATAGGGTTTGCAATCTGTCCTTTGCGAATTAAGTGGCTTAGCGTTTTGAAAATATGTTGATGAAGAGAAGTATAAAAATACTCAGGGTGTAAGGTTTCCCCAATATCTTCAAATACACTATTATTACGCAGTAAAATACTTAAAAGTGACTGTTCAATTTCTAAATTGTAAGGCGTCTGTGGTAGAGTTGGCGTAACAGACATAGTAGATCTCTATTATAAAATTTAAAAAATTAGTGTATCACGTTTTACTGTCACTGTGACAGAAAAGAATAACATTTTCCTGGGACTACCTCATAAAAACTTTAGAAGAGACTCTCCGATTAATGCATACGATCATGTTGGGTAATCATGGTATAGAGTGTTGTTTTACTGAAGTCTTAAGTAACATAATGATCAATTGACGGCTATATTCCGCATTATAGCTATCACTTGTGGAGCGTCTTCTCCTTTAATTGTAGGCAGTGTTGTCATCTATTTGAGCAATAAATCACTATATAATTCTTGATCATAGTATCGTGAAATTTTTCTCTCAAATTTTGGAGACATAACAGCCTCAGTGTGTACAGATTTTTTGGTATCTTCCCTGTAATTGGAGTTCTATCTTTGATCTACAAAAAATCTAATTGAGGCGCCAAGCGCAGAGCATGCAGTGTATTAAGCAATCTTTATTGCTAGCCCTTGTGTTTACATAATAGTTTCTATATTTTTTTAAAGCACCAACAGCATTTTTTATGAGTGTAGGGCCAATCATTATCCATATCCGGAACTAAGATATCGAGTATTCTCTGCCAAAATCCAGCTTTAGCCCATCGCAAGAATCTTTTATCGACATACTTTTTGGGTAAAGCGGTTCAGGCTTATCTGTACTGGTCACCCACTATTATCTCTCTTATCAATGCTTTTTATGACCATAGTTTTTAGGTCTTCTCTCTACTCCTTTTTTTAATCTTTTCTTAAATCATATGGTATTCTAGCAATGCATGTTACAACGCCACAATGATACAATCCCTGGCTCTAAAAGTTGACAACACCGAGCTCCGAAATTAGCATAAATAGACTTTGAAAAAAATCTGATAAAAAAATTCAGCACTTGCAAAGTATTAAAAAATTAGCTATACTGAAAGGGAAAAGGAGTGTAGCTTAACGGGTAGAGCTCCGGTCTCCAAAACCGGCGGTTGGGGGTTCGAAACCCTCCACTCCTGAAAATTCTCCAAACTAAAAAAGTAAATAACTAGTTATCTTATTAATACTTAGAACCCGTATTTGTGGATTAGCGATCCTCACCCTATTTTCGACAGCTGCTAAAGCTATTTCGTACTCTGTAGACAATCTTGGATAATGATTGAGCCAAGCCAAGGTTCGTTCAAGAACCCATCTTTTGGCGAACACCGTCTATCCTGGGGTTCTGA
>NZ_PHHC01000014.1:0-9050 GCF_002930195.1 Holospora curviuscula
ACGCATGCGATTGCGCCCAGAATTTGCAGGATCATATTCCAGGAATAGAAGCGCTGAATTCTTTTTATCATGCTATACAGTCCTCAATATTTTTTTTATTCTTAGTATATACATATACCTTCAAAATTTTATACATCTCCTTATACGGACATCGGGACCAATGGTTGTAATTTTATTTCCAGACAACCAATAGACCATAGAAAAAAAATGTTATAATAAAATTTTTATTTAAATTTTTTAATATACCATCTTTATATATTGCATCTTTATATATTGATTCAACGATTATTCTCCATTTTGTATCAAGTATTTATTCAAAGTGCGAAGATGGGTTCTTAACTTGATGGGACTAAAATGGGAGAAGGCTAAAGTAAGGCAGCGCAAAATTGGAGGTAGCATTGAGGCGTTCTTGCAAGATCAGGATTTATAATCATTGATACTTCTTAAACGTTATATCCTTTAGTTCATTTTTCACCAAAAACTCAACCTTTGATACAATGTATTGAATAAAAATTAATAAAAAAAAGATATGAACAGATATATAGAATTATCTTTTTTATTAAAAAAGCGATTTTGTTGCGTATTACCTATTGCACTTTTTGTAAAAATAGTATATTTCTAATTACAGAAAATATTTTAATAAAAGAAAACAAATGTCAGCAAACCAAAAACCTCAGTCAGATGCTATTATGATCGCTTTAGGACAGATTGTTGGGGGATATACGCAGAATAATAATCTCGATATTACCGAGCTTACTCAGGCCATTCATAACGTGTATTCTACTCTGAATAATCTGCACTCTAAAGTGTATCATAATGCTGGTCTGAACCCTACAGTCCCAAAAGAAGAATCTGTTCACGATGATTATTTAGTATGTCTCGAAGATGGAAAAAAATTAAAGATGTTGAAAAGGCATCTTCGCACAACCTACCAAATGTCCCCAGAGCAGTACAAAGAACGTTGGGGGCTCCCTATGGACTATCCTATGGTTGCACCGAATTACGCAATGAAGCGGAGCACCTTAGCAAAGCGAAATGGGTTAGGTCGGGCAAGAAAAAGCAGTAGCATTTATCCAGCACCCAGTCTGGTTACAGGGTAACTCTTTAGTGAGTTATTTCATAGGTATTAACAACTTTATACTAAAAATTTTTTTTCGTAAAATTAGTTAATACCTTAAACTTAGAGTGCATTAGGATTCAGCAAGGGAAATCGTCAGAAAAAAGACTTAAGACTTTAGGAATTTTACTAGAAAAATATACTAAAAAATTAATTTCTTTGGAACATTACCTTGTTTTAAGTGAACATATAGAGAAAAATACGAACTCTAATAAGCAATTCCATTAATTTTTTTTTATGATTGTTAGTAGACCCATAAGATGTAAAATAATCATGAGCCAAGAGATTACTGACTAGGTCATAAAATGCCTGTTATTACTACCAGAAAAAATAGTTGATTGCTACTAACGTTTTAATTTTTTGCATTCTGTAGTGGTATCCATAGATTAATTACGGTCCTAGTCAATCATATAGTATTAGGTATAAAAAAAATTGAATCATCCCCTAATACCATTGAGCGCATTCTGTAATTTTATCCTTAATCCATCGTTTTATAGTAGCCCAAAATTTATCAATGGGGTTCACCTCGGGGAAGAATATAGCGGTGAGAAAACTAGCCCGCAGAAAACTGATTCAATTACTTTGTTTGTCTTTTATAAGCGTTATGGAATAATACATACCCCTCATTCGTGTTTTAGCGCTTTGATTCAACACTGTTCTACACAATAATTAAAAAGATTTATAGTGCAAGAATCATTAACACTCACGGAAGCGATTGATTGACTATTTCAGCTATACTATAGACTTTTTTGTAATATAGTATTTTAGATTAAAAATGGGATTAGAGTTGTTATCACTAGACTTAAAGAAAAGAAAAATAGCACACATAAGCTTTGATCATGATTAAAAAACACGCGCAAAAATAGTTATGGTGGGTCAAAGTAGCCTAAGTAGAGGGGGTGGATACCGTGAAAAAAAGAAGCAGTCATCAAGCCTACAGCACGATTAGACAGCAAAGGAACCATCGATTTAAATCAGCTAATACTGTATGTTAAAAATAACAAAGATAAAACATAAGCAGAGATAACGCAGGCATTATTTCTCGTCTATAGAAGGCTTAAAAGTTAAGCGTTAGCGGTAAAAATGTTTACCTTTTGGGATACTTATGAAAAAATAAATATCAAAAAACAATCAACGATATAGCGCCTAAAATTTTTGTATAGAGGGACAAGAGTGGTATAGAGAGAAGATTTGAAAAAATAGAGATTGGGTAAGAGAAGTAAACACTGTTTGGTAAAAACGTGGTACATATTACAAAAAAAATGATAGTATAGCTGGAATAATTAATCCATCGCTTCCGTGAGTGTTAATGGTTCTTGCATGTTTAGTCATTGGGTAGAACGGTGTTTAGTTAAAGCCCTAAACCCAAGCCTGATTATGGATCATGCCTCATTCTATAACGCTTATAAGATAAAAGCAGTGATTGAATCGCTGGGCTGCGGGCTAGTGTTTTTACTGCCATATTTTCTTCCGAAATGACCCCCATTAAGAAATTCTGGGCTAATATAAAACGATTCGTTAAAGATAAAGTTACAAAATTCGCTCCATAATATGAGGCTATAATCCGCTTATCTTCCGAGCCTAATACTATATGATTTACTATAGTGAAAAACAATAAGATTATCTGGCTAGAAGAATGACTTCAAGTACGCTCAGAAGCAAAAGAGTTATTTCTTGATAGCGGGGAAAGCAGAACAAAACGTCAAAAAAAGTCAATACTAAAAAAATATTCAGGCAAGACAAAAATTCATACCTTCAAGAATACTGTTATTTTCTAGGGAAGACGAGGAATTGTACAGATTTTACCAGCTAAAAATCATTATGGTATTAGAATTGTTGTTGAGCATGCTATCAGTAGTATTAAAAAATTTTGAGAAATGTCTAATCATAACTACAATAGAAAGGAAAAGGATGAAACCATGACTTATTTGTTTTCAACCTTGTGGAATTTTTATCTAGAATACTTAAACTGCTAAAATCTAACCAATGTATCCAATAGTAACAGATCCATTATTTTTGATCAAAATCTTATTACGCACCAGGTTTTATATGTACTGTGATAAGTTCACTCCCCAAACTAACTCTAAATCTCATTTTTTTATTTTTTAGGGAGGAAATGAGTATTCAAATTAAAGCAAAAAATTTATAATTTTTTTTTCTTATTTTTCCCCATAGTTTTTCTTTTTAATCATTTTTATCCCTGAAAGTTTCTTTATATAAAAAATCTATGCCTTCTATAGGGTACTAAACAGAAATTTTCTTTCAGCGCATGGCACACATTAGATAGACGAAGTCTTCTTAACGATTTTATTTTGTGGAATAGGAAGTGGTACAAGGTACTTTTTCTTTGTATCGTCTGACAATCTTTTTACTTCTTTTTGATCTTACTATGTTTATATGTACATTGAAAAAAAAGTTTTTTTATGTAATGAACAAATTATTATTCTTTTTTTTATTTGCAACAACTACTTCAGAAATTTTGGCTAAAATATATCCAGAAGAAATTGTTGAAATGTTTGAACAAAATCCTGAAATGTTTAATATTTTAGCACAAATGAGTTATCATTATATGGCGGACAGAGAAAACGCTTCAGATTCAAAAGAAAATTTACTAAAAAAATCTCTTGAAACCATTACCTTGGATTCTATTCCCGGAATAGAATTGACCAACTTTGAAAAAGATTCTATGCCTAAAAATTCTATTGTTGCATTCGTTTCGCCCTATTGCCCTCACTGCCGTACTTTAATTAAAAATCTAATTCAATTAGAAAAAGAAAAATTTTTTGGAAATCACACGACAGTTCATGTAGTCTATGCCCCTACAAATTCTGCTTCTCATTGTGCCACTAAAGCTTTACTTGCAGCGCACAAAATGAAAAAAAATGACGGTCTCTTAAAAGCCTTAGATATCATTGATACACGATTTAGTCCTGTAGAAGCGATGGATTGGCCAAAATTATTTTCTCACCATCATCCCGAAATTCCTGAAAAAACTTTTTCTCAAACTATGAACTGTCCAGCGACAGAACAACATTCTAAAAAGTGTGCAGAATATATTCGTAAATTTAATATGGACAGTCTTCCTGTCATTGCCATTTACACTAAAAGTCCAAATACTAAAACCTCAGCTGTGGATATGATTTTAGGTAATCCCAGCCATATTGGTTTATTAACCCAAGCATTAAAAGTAAAATTGAAAATCAAGTAATTTATCTCTAGAAATATTCAGAAAAATTAATAAGAGCGTAATAGAGTGTAAAAACTTTTATTCATGGATAAAAGGAGGGGGTATAGTCAAGCTTGGAGGTAATAAGAATGAGTGATCCAAGAGATTTAACAGATCATGAAGGGGAGCTCATTAAGGATCATTTTGAATAGGGCAAGTATGGTAATAGAAGTAAACACAATGAAATATTTTACATAATAAAGAGCGGCTGCTCATAGCGAATGCTTCCTAAAGCTTTTCCGCCATACTCCACTGTACATGCGTTTTATCGAAGATTCAGGATCAAAGAAATATGGGAAAAAGTACTGAGGGAGCTTGTCAAGATAAGTCGGATAAAGACTCAGGGCCACCTCATAAAAATAAATATTTGAAAAAAGAAAAATAATAAGGGAATGCCTTAGATGGTGAACCATTTAAGGTAAGGTTAATGAAAGAAGTAGAAGAAGGATTTTAGATCATTTTAATCCTAGGTCGAGTAAAGAACAGGCTGTATAGGATGTCTAAGATATTCTTAAAGGCTTTGTGCGCAGGGCTATGCGGGGCTGAGGAATGGCAAGATGTTGAAGATGTTGGGAAGTTAAAGATAGATCTCAAGAGTCCTCTGCCCTATAAGAACGGCATACCCCGTGACGATACATTTCCAAGGTTTTTTAGAAGCCTATAGCCCGGCAATGGTATAGCAATCGATGGAAAGGCATCAAGGCGCAGTTGAGATGTTACATAGGATACGCACTTTTGCTACAGAGGCTAGGCCAAGGGAATGAATAAAAGCAACGCGCTCACAGTAATATCGAAAATATTGGATTGGCTGGATAGTAAAGGATCGATTCTCACTATAGATGCCATGGGATGTCAAAATAAAATTGCAGATAAAATCATGGATAAAGAAGAAGATTATATATTCTCTCTCAAAAGTAATGAGGGAAATCTTTCAGATGATATGACGCGATTATTGAGAAAATTACGATAAGGGGCACGCTAGAATTGAAGTTAGAAAATGCTCGGTAAGTCAGGATAGTCAATGGCTCATCTTAAATATCCCTAATGGGCTTTCTATTAAAAGCATGGCGCGGATAGAATCGGCTTGTAAGATAAAAGGCAAGTGTTCTAGTGAAGTGCGGTAGCATGGATCTTCTTTAGAAGTTAGTCCTGAAACAATGCTCTCATATATTAAAAGCCATTGGGGCCTTACATTGGCTAGTACAGAGGTCATTTGGTGAGGATCAAAGGAGCACACGAAAAGAAAACGCTCCCCAAGCTATGGCGATAATCACGCATATAGCTCTGAACAAACTCAGATGCAAAGATAATCAATCAAGAGGTTCAGAAAAATGAGGGGGCTGGAGTGACGACATACTTTTCTGTATTTTGAAATAAAATTTTTTATGCGGTGGCCCTGCATCAAGACTGGTGGAAGTGAACACCCGAGCTATAGCATAATTGATTCAAAGACTGTCAAAACTACCGGGGCTTGTGAATAACGAGGAATTGACGGAGGAAAAAAAATAAAGGGACGTAAACGCCATAGTGTTGTGGATATACAAAGCAATCTAGTGCACGGTACTATTCATGACGCTAATTAACATGATACAGTAAGGGGGGGGAAATGTTTTGCAAGCAGCTCTGCAACAGTCTCCGACACTCAAAAGTGCTTGCGCTGATGCCAAGTATAAAAAAATTATGGTAGAGTTTGTGGGAAATGTTCTTAACAAGACAATTAAAATTTCAGAACGCATATCCCCAAGATAAGCTGTGCTCATCAAAAGATGGGTCATTGAACGAACCTTGGCTTGGCTAAATCATTATCCAAGATCGTCTAAAGAGTACGAAATTACTGTAGCAGCTGCCGAAAGTAGGGTGATGATCGCTTATTCTATGCTCTTGTTAAGGCGGATCGTTCATCCATCAATACAGGCTCCAAATAGAAAATCAAAAATTTATACACTGGATTTAGACAGAGATTAAAAAAGATTTTAGATTTTTTGATCATGTGATAATTTCTAATACCGCGCTCAGATGCAGATTCATCAGTGTCATTTACTACATCACCACAGTTTACACATTTTTGTCTGTATCAAAAGATTATTCTGGAATTTTATTCGTCTCAGTTAAAAGCATCAGCACTTTTTCCTGTGGTTAGGTGTAATTAATATCATTTTCCAGTTATAATCTGATAGGACTACAACACACCCTTTATTTTTTAGAGTATTGTCGTTGAGATAGCGCTACAATTTATTCAACTGGATGTATAGTAACTGAGCTTAAAAATAGGGTTAAAGTTGTTATAATTGTCAGAACATGACAAAAGAAAATACAGCCTAGACTAAAATGAAAGCGTAATAGAATAGATAAACTTAGCTAATAATCAAAAGAAAAGTACTAAGTAGAGGGTGGGGATACGCCAGGAAAAAGAAGGCGTCATTAAGCCTAAAGCACGTAGAAAGTAAAAGAACCATAGATCTAAATCCACTAAAACTGTATGTTCAACATAAAGTATATAAAACATAAGCAGAGATCGCTAGGATGTTTAACGCAAGGGTTATTTCTGTCTATAGAGCATTTAAAAAGTTAGGCTAAAACCTTTTTCTTTGGGGAGGCGTGTGAAGTAGATATCAAGAAACCAATCAATGACATAGCGCCTGAACGTTTTGTATAAGGTGACTAGAGAGGTATAGAAGTGATTATTTATAAAGGAAAAGAGAAGTAACAAAGCTTTTAGGTAAGAAATGCAGTAACTACTTACAAAAGAAGGCACAATATAGCTAATTTAGTAAACAATTAATCCATGGAACCTATAAAATACAAATCCTATAAAATACAAATCTTTTTAATCATTGGGGAGAGCAGTGTTGAATCAAAGCGCTAAAACCCAGCATGATTATGGATCATGCTTCATTCCATAACGCTTATAACAAAAATGCATTGATTGAATCGTGTGGCTTCGAGCTAGTCTTCTTACTGTCCTATTCGCCTGACCTAAATTTCATTGAGACATTCTAGGGTACTATGAAACGATGAATTAAGCGTCCCTTTGCTCAATGTACTGAATGATATAAGGCCTTACTTCAATTCTTTCAAATCACATTTTTAAGCTAAATTACTATACTTTCATTAATATACAAGCCTTCGCTTTGGTATCTTTTGTATGCCTTCTAGATATCCATCTCAAAACGCTAGCTTCTTGAATACTATTACGACATATCCTTCAATTTAGCATTTTTATTATTTTTAACAAACAATTTTACTTTTTAATAGTCCAGTCTACAAAAGTTCTCTAGCATCGTACTTTCTGTCTTTCTTATATCAACTACACCATCTACTCACTGTATTCTTGTGTACCTAACCCACTTCTAATGCTTTCTTTTATATTTTTTTGTTCAGGGAATGTATGTGTTTTTTTCTTAAATTGTTACTTTATAGGCTTTTGGATATTTTTTGTTTTATCCTATTATGGTTGTTCACGTCATTCAAGATAATTTAACTATAGCAATTTTCATTTTAACCTCCTACACTGTATAGGGATGGAGTTTGGTTAATGCAACGTTTGAAAAATTTTGTTCTAGCGCCAAAACATGATTCTAGCTCTCAATATTGACTCCTTCGTTGCGCGCTTAAGTGATGGAAGATGGATATTATGAGAGTAACGCACACAAATAATATTGATAGGCTAGCTTTCTCATGTCTAAAGTGATGCTCTAGATTATAGCTCTTTGTCTTAAATATTAAATGCCTCATTTTCTGTTTTCCAACGCTTTCTTCCCATAAGAGAAGTTTATAGGGTGATTGGTAACGAATGTACTATGGATACACCCGCTTCCCTGCTTTATTAGAGTGATTGCAAAATAGTTTATTATGAAGCTGTTGTGCTCTCCTTGTAATCAAATAGTGTTATAGATTAATCATATATTAAACTTTTATTTCCTTGAGTTTTAGTAGTTTTATAATGGTTATAGTCATTCCCTCTATACTCTTAATCCCTTCATTGAGGCAGTGTCGACATTAAAAGCAAAAGATGTTGTACTCGAAGCGTTACAACATGAGTAGCTAAAATACTATAGGATTAAAAAAAGATTAGTAAATTAAAATCCGTTTTATTGGTAAAGGAGGGCACAGAGATCCTAAAAGTTATTAGAAAATGAAGTATGTACAAGAACAGTAATGTGAATAGCTAAAATAATTAACTCCTAGAGCGCTTTACTCAGAGAGTACGTTTAAAAATACATAAAAAGTTCCTGGAATGGGCTAAAGCTGGGGTTTAGCAGAGAATGTTCAATACTTTAACGCTAGATGTAAATAATGATTGACTTAAAAATCATAAGGGCTGCTTCTGGTGTTTTAAAATAATATAAAAACTAGGTATGCAAGAAAAAAAGCTAGACAATGTAGTCACGAGATTTTAAGCTAGAGGACGAGGCATCAGATTTAAACATCAGGCAGAATAAAGATGTGTTTTAGGCATAGCGTATGATTATTTCGCGCCATTTTTTGAGATAAAGAATAATATTTTCTTCTGTACCGGACAAAACTAATTGGTTAGTTAGTTTGCATTGACAGTAACGCGCTGAAATAAAAACAAAAAGTGTATAATCTCGATTATCGAAAAAGAGGTATACATCATGGTTTCAGTCAACGAGTTAAAGCGCATTTTAAAGCCATATTTCAAAATCGACAATAGGCGTCTTGATTGCTTAACCCAAATGTTAGGTG
>NZ_PHHC01000014.1:10832-15808 GCF_002930195.1 Holospora curviuscula
GCCCACAAAGCCTCTAAGAATACCTCATACATCCCATGCACCCTATTCCTACTGAACCTAGGATCTTTTAGGGGGTTAAAATGATCTAAACCCCCTTCTTCTACTTCTTTCATGAACCTTACCTTAAATGGTTCACCCTTCAAGGCATTCCCTTATTATTTTTCTTTTTTCAAATATTTATTGTTATGAGGGGGCTCTGGGGAGAATAGTAATTGTCAAGGAAGTCTCATTTTGGTTAAGTGCTCAATAAACGTATTCTCTTGTTACAAACAATATAGGGTAGGATATGATTAAAAGTCCAGTAAACCATCCTAAATTAGGTAAATAACTACGCTAGCATAAAAGAAAAAATGTTCACAAGCCTCTATAGTAACGATTTAACAAAAAGCTAATATATTATTTGAGTAAAAGAAAAACATAAAGAAAGCATCATAAGTGTTGGAGAGACGCCAGAATACATTAAGTAGATGGTGTAATAGATGTTCAAAGATAGAATTTGTTAGATTGAAAGATATTGGGGCTGGGTTTGCGATACGCAAAGAATACGCCGTAGTAGTACTCTAGAATCTAACATTTAGCGATAAAAAAATTCTTTTCTCTAGTAAATGAAGATCAAGAAAAGAGAAATAAATAAAAGTGTTTTATATATTGATGAAAGTTTTCTAATATGTTATATTTTAATTCTTATATCAAGGTTTTAATTGCGTGTTTTCTAAGAGAGGAGAGCCTGTGATATTTAATCTGTTTTTCTAATCCCAATTAACGATCCAAAACTATGATTAGAGAGCAGTCCCTGGTGCCGAGACTGTCTTCGACTCACAAAGCTTGATTCAAAGGTATCTTCTAAAGTATCAAATACTACGCAATTTTTTTGCATAAGACGAAACTTAACATAACCCGGCAAATCAAACGATAAAAACCCTTGTTCTTTAAAAAACTGAGAACTTTTTGCATCTTCTTTGACAAAAAGATTATAAAAATCATAAGACACTTCATAATGGTGAGAACGAATAGTAGGACCTATACAAGCCTGAATTTTTTTATCTGTCTTTGAAATACTTTGAACTGTTTCTAGGGTATGTTCTAATATCCCAGCGCGCGTTCCCTTCCAGCCCGCATGACAGATGCCGACCACGTCTGCGCCATCCCAAAAGAGAACAGGTGCACAATCTGCAGTAGAGATACCTAATGTAACTCCTGGAATAGCTGTTACTAATCCATCACACGTGGGTAATACAGAAGGCATTTGTTTTTCTATTATGCATACATTACCTCCGTGTACTTGATACGGAAATATCGCCTTAACAGGATCCATTCCCATAGAAAGCACAATAGTATGACGATTTTCTAAATACGTTTTAGTACTTTCGTATCCAACACTCAAATTACGTCCCTCAACACTTCCTGGAAAAAATCCGTGAGGTATAGTCCATTTTGTGTAACGAGACGAACGAATGTCCCCCAATTTGTGAGACATTATGCCCTAATTTTGTGCTGATCCAACCATTCTATCAATGCCTTTTCTGATATTCCCCCTACCTGTCTTGCGATTTCAAGTACTTTTTGGGGATGTTTAGGAATGAGCACTAAAGTGGGCAGAGATTGAATACGATACTTAGTAGCAATGACCGGATACTGATCAATGTTAATTTTCACAACTTTTAAGTACGAAGACCATTCAGTATTACTAGAAATACTATCCAAAATCGGCAAAAGAGTTTGACATGGAGGACACCAGGTAGCAAAAAAATCTATAAGTACACTGTGAGTTTTTGTGTTTTCTTCAATTATTTTTGCATAATCTAAATTTTCATTCATAACAATCCAAATAAGTATTTTCAAATATCATTTCATGATATGTTCTAAAAGTAAAGAGACTTTTTGTTAGGATTAGCTCATGAAAAAAATTATTAATATCTTCCCATAAAATTTATCAGTTAGGATAGAACGTTGAACTGAGTTAAATTTGAAGTATATTGTGTAAGTAAAGGATAGAGAAAGTTTTTTAGACTCTTTTAAAAAGCTAGAAAATGCAAAATCTAGTCAGAATATACTATATGCTATGTTCGAAATGTTATTAATAGGACACTGGAAGATAAAAAATATGCAAGATTTTATAAAGATTAAGATTAAATATTGAAGGAATTATTTACTATATAAAAACAGTATATCGTGAAAAGATACTTTAAAAAGTTTTTTTCTTCCAATTAATTTGGATAAATTTTAGAAATTATTTCGCGGATACGGTATATGATAAAGTTATGACCATAAACGCAAAGGATTCAAGACGGACTTAGGATGATAGAAAAATATTGTACATAATCAGTCCATACCTTACAGAAAAGCAGGTTAGTACTAGAAGAAAAAAGGTGGCGGATCAAAAGTAACGATGCTGCTAGATACCAAAATTATTTGTATGGCTCGATATTAAGGATAGCATGTACTACAATGGAGACTAGGGGTTATCAGTACAAAATTCTTCATTAGATTTTTTTGCAGTAAAATAACTAAACTATATATTGTGGTTAAAAGACAACCGAGAAACTCTGCACAGAGATGTAAAGCTGTATTTTTGTATCAAAAATTACTAAATACGCGTTCTGAATATTGACATAATTAGGGAAAAAAGCCAGAATTGAGAATAAGAAATGTTGTATATTGAGCTATGTAGATTAGCTAAAAAAGAATTATTCGAAGTGAAAGAGTATAAAAAATATAATTTCTGTAGATTCAACCTGTAAAATAAAAGTAACAATCTCAATAGAAAAAATACTACACTATTTTCTTTTGTATAAAATGCCAAAAAAACTATTATGGATTATAAATCATTATGCTATAAAACATGCGCTTTATTGCATAATATATGTTTCCTCGCGATGACCGATCTAAGTGGCGTCAATATTGAAAGAGAAGCAGAGAGTAATTGAGGCGTTGTAACATCGTTTCTCGAATGCTAGAGGATTTAAAAAAAGATCAATAAATCAAAAGTAATTTATCTGGTAAAGAACTAGAAAGCCTAAAAAATAAGATAATGAATCATGTATAAGAACATTAACGTGAATGGCTAAGGTTGCGCTCTAAAGTACTTTACCCAAAGAGTAAGAGTATAGTACATAAACAGTTCCTGAAATAAGCTAAATCTGAAATTTTTCAAAGCATATTTAGTACCGTGTTACCAGATATGAATAGTGATTGACTCTAAAATCATAAGAGCTGCTTCTGGTGCTTGAAAAAACAAATACGAGTATACAGAAACAAGAGATAGGAAAGTAAAAAATTGGATTGAGTACCATGGTGTATGTGATGTGTTTTTACCTCAATTAGGGTTTTTAAGGAGAGAATCTCTTAAAAATTTTGGACTCTTGGTAGCTAGGTATCAGATGCGTGATATTTGACATTTGGCTTTTTTCTTTCTGGGGTTTATCTATTGCTAAAATAAATGTTCAGATCAATCAAGTATCATTAATCTATGTGTTAATTTTTTGTAACTTTTAAAACTGATATTAAAAAAGTTTACATTTTGATTCTATACAAAAGACAGTCTTTCCATCGATACAGCGTGTCTCAAAACAAATATTGGGATGAAGTAAAGAAAGCTTGTTTTGGGAGCGTTAAGATTACATTTTTATTACTTAGACCGCTTTAATTTTTCTGCATATCTCAATTAGGATAATATACGGAATTTGCGGTTTAAGCATTCTATATTTTACATTTTGACAAGCTTTACATTAAAAACATAAAAATTTTTAATTTTCTTATTTAGTTTTTTTTGGTGGGAACTCTTCTTTAATTTTTTTAATTAGTTCCTGCATTTTTTTAGACTTCATATTTTGCGCTGCAATATTAGTGATAGTTTTTTCTGAAGTAGCAATCCCTTTTTTCATAAAACGTATAATAAGCACTAGGCGATTCTCTTGATTTAATGGAACTACTTTAATCTCTCCAACCTGCATTCCTTTAAATACTTCTGAAAGTTGAGGACTAGATTTTAACATTTTTAGCGTCAATTCATTGACTTTATACTCCCCATTTGCATTATCTATCTGAAATTTTTTTGCCCAAGTTTCAAATATTTTTCCTGAAGTGTCACTTCTTAAATTTTCTAATTTTCGTAACTCTTCGTCCATGTTTTCTTTACCTTTGCGTTGTTTATCAACAATGACCGTCGCAATAGCCACACTTTCTTTAGTATCAGGATCTTTTTTTACAGCTTCCATTTCTTTAGCAATTTCATCTTTTGTTAACTGTTCCGAATCTTCTCCTAATTTACGCAGTGCAGCAGAAATATATGCCTGGTCAAGAGCAGATTTAGTTTCTGGCAATTCATCTAACTTTTGAACCTTAGCCCATTCACTGAGTTGACACATAGTAATGTAATCTTCTTTTATACGAGTCTTTTCCTCTTCTGAAACAGGTTTTCCTTTCTTTTTTTTCTCTATTTGTTCTAGTATCTGATTAATTTCTGATTCTTTGACGATACGTTTTCCCACAACGCATAAAACATCCATATCAGTTTTTGAAGAATCAGAAGAAGCCCATGCGCTATTCTTTTCACTGAACCATGGGAGCACCATTAGCGCTACTCCTACAAAGGTTTTTTTTCTGTTATTTTTACTATTAATATAAATCATACTTACTCTAACCTCGGGTGACTCTCTCCTCATGCTAATGGAAGACTTTTAAAGAGTCAAGTTTTGTTATGATTTTGACAGGGCTATCTCATAAAAAAAAATTGATAAAAATGTAATCATAACTACGAAATAAGCTGGAGTAGTAAGGCGTGTCCCTAACCTTTTCGATGTTATTTACGGAAATGAGAATTATAGCCACTAAAATTGTTCTCATATAAAAAAACGTTCAATACAATTTTGTTATTTTTAAATGGTTTTATCGTGGGGTATCAATATTCAAACTCTGATAAAAAATCTCTTAGAGTGCAATTATTCTATACTTTGTTGGCCAAAAAGTATGGGCAA
>NZ_PHHC01000014.1:17530-26340 GCF_002930195.1 Holospora curviuscula
TCTTCTTATCCACAACGAGTTGACTGTTTAAAGTATGTCTTCTCTTCTTTCCAGAATAAAAGGTCTTCTGCTTATTGTTGCGATTTTTTATACGCTTCTTATTCTTGACCCTTATTTTTTTTAGGACGCTCTATTGGCGTCTCTGTTGCATCAATAAGGACAACTTCATATTCCATATCGCTTTTAAGGAGCGCTTTCTTACCTAGCAAAGCAAAATCAGGATGCTTGATGAACGTATCTTCTATCCATCTGATAGTTTTATAACCACTACTCTCTGATATCCCCTATGAAGATGCACATTAATAGCCTTTTTTCCATCGCTAGCGCATCTGGTTTTCCACCTCTTTTTTATTCTTCTCAGCCTCTTCCAGTAGTGCTATTATCTTTTTAAATGTAGATCTCTTCACACCACTTAATCTACGAAACTCTTCATCTTTATAATTTTTGATTTTTTGGTATTTCATCTCAACCTCTTTTATGGAGCTGATTTAACGCTTATTGCTTAGGTTATGCAAGAGGTGTAATAAATCATAGGGTATTAAGTTCGAAAAAAGAACAGAGGTATAGCCTCATATCATCGAGCGAATTTTGTAATGCTATCCCTAATTCATGAGTTTGATATTAGTCTAGACTGTGTCTATAAGGATTTAAATTTGGTAAATAAGACGGTAAAAATATTATTTTGGAGCCAAAAGATGCGATGCGCTTTCTTGTCTTTTGTGATGTATGGCACGATCTGTAATCAGGACGGGTTTTAGCGCCTTGATTCAATCCTGTACCACCTAATGATTAAAAAAATCCGTATTGCAAGACCCATAAACGTTCATGGGGATAGTAAATTTATTATTCCAGCTATGCTATGGGTTTGTTTGAAATATGTACCACGCTTCTTACCAAGTAGTTTTTTTACTTTTCTTACCCAATGCTCTATCTTTGAAAATAGTCCTGTCTATACTACTCTTATCACTTTATACAAGACGTTCAGATGCTATATCGTTGATTGTGTCTTGATCGTTATTTCTTTAGAAGTCTTCCCAGGGGTAAAGATTTTTTATCGCTAAATTCTAACTTTTACACTTTATACAGACAAAAGTAATGCTTGCGTTAAATAGCCTAGTGATTTCTGCTCATAGTTTAGCTTCGTTATTTTTAATATACATTTTTAGCTAATTTGGATCTATGGTTCCTTTGCGGCTTAGTCGTTCTTCAAGCTTTATGACTTTTTCTGTTTTATACCGTATTCACCCTCTACTTACCCTATTTTTACGCACCATCACTATTGTTTCGCTCGTTTTTTGATCATTACCTAACGTTGTGTATTCTATTATTCTTGCTTTTAAGTCTAGGCTGTATTGTTTTTTATCATCTTTTGGAAATTATAACACACCTAATTCCATGTTCAAACTAAGTGATTATAGGTGAAGACTTGTTTTATACCTGGACTCTAGCCGTTTTAACCAATACCGTGTACCACGAGAACTGCTTCTAAATTCATTAGTACCATCCTATGCTCTAATATCCGGTTGATGTTTTTATATATTGAATAAAAGACTGGTTGCTCTATAAATGGTATAATCTATACATAAATAGAGAATGTCCTTGGCTTTTCTAACGTAAACGCCATCTCTTGTTGTCATTTTGTTGATACCAAAACCTATAAATGCTTTTTTTTGGCTGTTACTTGCTTTGACAAAGTTTATGAATTTTCACTATGAATCGTTATAAAAAATAGTGCGTCAATTAAATAATTTCTAGAGCCTCATATCTGTTTAGCGCGCGCTCATTGTTTCTCAATGGGATTAAGGTGATGAACATGATACAGTAGGGGAGTGTAATGTTTTTTAAGAGGCTCTGCAACACTATCCGCCACTCAAAGGCGTTTGCGTCGATGCCGGGTATGGAAAAACTATGCTAGCGTTTGTGGGAAACGGTCTTAACAAGACAATTGAAATTTTAGAACCCCAGGATGGGCGGTATTCGCCAAAAGATGAGTCGTTGAACGAACCTTGGCTTGGCTCAATCATTATCTAAGATTGTCTAAAGCGTACGAAATTGCTGTAGCAGCTGCAGAAATAGAGTGATGATCCCTCGTTCTATGCGCTTGTTAAGGCGGATCGTTAATCCATAAATACAGGCTCTAAACTTTTTCTCACCTTCAGTTGTTTGTCTAATGAAAAATAAATTTTTTTCATTTATAGTATTTAAATCAAAACTTAAAAATATTTATTATGAAAAAACAAAAATATATAGTCCTCCTATTTTTTTCTGGCATTCTTATTTCAAAAAACAGTGTTTTTGCTGTTGAGAAAGAAAATTTTATTCAGAATCAACGCCCTCAAGTTTTTACTCCACAGCAGTTAGAAGAGAAACTTGAAGCTTTAAGAAAAGAGTACCCTGAGTTTTTAAAGGAAGTTACAAAATGTCAAGAAACACTGAAGAAAAGTGTCAAAGCGTCTATTGCGCGTGACTTAACTAAAATTATGGCAGATTTCTCAGAATTTGGTGAAATCTTTCGGCCTAAGTATCCAGAAATTAAAAACAGGATAGATCTAATCCTTAAAAATAACATTGTTTCCGCTGGTAATAAAAAACTTCTTACTTTAAAAGCCATTACACAGTCTGAACCTTGTCCAGGCAGCGTTTACAAAAAAATCAAAAAAAACGTTACAAAAAGAGGAGAAAAGCTTAAGCGTGTTTTAGACGAATATAAAACCGCTATTGCTGGCGGGAACATTAAAAAAGAGCAAAAAATACAGAGTGAAATCCAGACTACCGTAAGGTCTCTTCTAAACGATCATGCAATACTTACGAACCAAAATGTTTGCATTACAAAAGTTCTTTCAGCATTTACTGATCAGGCTTTAAACCCTGCCCAGATGGGGGCTAGGGAAGCGCTTCAAAAAGAGCGAATAGAGAATGAGGATTTTCTTAAAAAGATAAATCCTTTAATTTTGAAAGGAAGACAAGGTAAAGGTAAAGAGCAACACTTATGGGAGCGCATTGTCTCCCGTAGAAACGATGCTAAAGCTATGTTTGAAAGATCAATACAATCTATAGAAACAAGGCTTTCACAATGAATGAATTTTCAAGTATATTATGGAATACTTCAGGCTGGACTTGATCAGATAAAGGTATCTTTGGATATTACAGAAGCGTTCCTGCATACGCCCACGGGTCAAGACATTTTACAAAAAGTGGATTTACTCATAAGAAGTACTATTCAAACTCTTAAGGAACTTCATACAATTTTTTGTGATGAGATGATGCCGGAATCAGGATCTATAGCAAGAGGTAGAACGATGAGAGCAGCGGAAAAGATGAACTTTGAAGATAATTTTAATCATATGCAAGAGAGAATAGACGAAAGGTCTGATACGTTTCTCCGGCAAAGACAACAGATAGAAGAAATAACAAGGCTCTGTGATTCTAATTATCAGAAATACGTTCAGTACTTCCAGCAATGGATAACTGAAGAAGATTTTAAGTCTCGTGTTGCGCTTGAAGCAGCGACAAGACGTGCAACGGAATTAAAACAAGAAGAGTTGGAAAAGGTTGAAGCAGTAAAACAAGAAGAGTTGGAAAAGGTTAAAGAAGTAAAAAAAGAGGAATCGGAAAGTGAACAAAAGAGTCCTTCTGAGAAAAGTTTTTCAGAATTTAAACAAAAAAGTTTTCAATTAGACCAGTTTTTAGATGGCCAGAATCAGCAAGTACACGCATTTTTAGGGATGCTTACTAAAGAGCGCGCTCGAAATTTTGCTGGATTTCAAAATATTACAAATTATATGTTGGGGGACGATAGTGCTGATAATAACTACGTTCCAGATGTTATAAACAGCGCTTATCCAGAAGTTTTGCCATTTTTAACGGCGCTACGTAATAATAAAAATATTGCTATACAAGTCGTTAATTTTATAAAAAGCAAGGCTGAATCTGAAATCTAGTCTCAAAAACTAACGTTTACAAATGTTAAGATAAATAGCAATACAAGACGTTGCCTGACGTTACGAAGCTCACTTTTAAAAGAAGGATTTTTTGTTGATTAGGTGTTTAGTCCCGCCAAGAAATGGTTAGGATTAATTGTAAAATATTCTGGATGAATTATCCACTGATTTAGAATAAATTGCCAAGGAGTTTTGCCTTTGATGGCTTTAAGTCGTTTAGCGAAGGTATAAGCCATTAGATAGGCATGCAGATGCTGTTTCAGCTCATCATGAGATGCATAATGGAAATTGTTTACAGTTGCCTCTTTAAGCGTTCTGTTCATTCGTTCTACCTGCCCATTAGTCCAAGGATGCTTGATCTTAGTCTTTCTATGCTCTATCTGATGCTCATTGCAAACACGCTCAACGATATGAGTAAAAGCATTTTTATGATGATCATGATTGGTACATTGAATCCCATTATCTGTGAGCACCTTATGTATTTTATAAGGTAGAGCTTTAATAAGGTTACGTAAAAACTCTGCGGCAATCATCTTAGTCTGGCTTTTATGGAGCTCTGCATAGGCAAATTTTGATGTTCTATCTATTGCTACAAATATAACTTACCTTCAGCTGTCCTTACTTCTGCTATATCTATATGCAAGTAACCCATAGGATAGTGTTTAAATTTCTTTTTGTCAGCAGAGGTAGATCTTTCTTTTTTAGGCAAAACAGAGCAGCCATGACGCTTTAAGCAACGATGAAGGGTTGATCGACTTAAATGTGGAATAGTTTCTTGTAAGCTATACAAAACTTCATCAAGAGGCAATGGTGTAAGCGGTCTGAAAGTCACACTCGCCTTTTCTTCTGTCTCTGATAGAACTGTAGATTTTATCTTTTTAGGTCCCATGGGAAGGTCTTTCGTATCTTCTCTTTTTCTCCACTTGAGGATTGTTTTTGGGTTAACATTAAATCTTTTAGCCGCTTTTCCTATACTCTCTTTACTATCACGGATCTCTCTACGGATTGCCTCCGTTGTTCTGGCATTTGCGTGTAATGCTTGTCCCATAAGCTTTTTCTCTATACATTATTATCTTCATAATATATACCATAACTCTCTGGGATCAAACAATTAGGCAGTGTCGACACGTTCTAAAAGAAGTGATATTTTTCTATAAAAAAGAGGATTCATATCTTATATAAAGCATCTGAGAGATGATCAATGGGAGAGGATAGAGAGTGCATTACCTGATTTTTATGGGACGCTAGAACATCCTGTGGAAAAGATAAGGGAAGTTTTGTAGAATACGTAATGTGGGTGGACCAAAACAGTGGCCTATAGTGCTCGCTCCCAATAGAGCACAGAAAAAAGTCGAACCTTCATCAACGCTTTAAACGCTGGAAAGAAAAGAGCGTTTTTCAGATAGTGTTCAATGTTCTGGTAGAAGATGTCGACATAGGATGGGAAAGAATTGATTCCACCATTGTGGGTGCGAATCAACATGCAGCTCGTGCAAAAAAGGGGGTCAAACTCAAGCGTTAAGGCATTCTTGTAGTAGATTACCTCATTCCATGTATTTTTACAGGAATAGAAGCGTTCGATCACACACGCTTTGAGACTTTTGGAAGGTTTGAAAGTCAAGGCTATCCTGGAAAACAAAAGATATAATGCGGATTATGTGGTGGCAGAAAGTGTTAGAATGGAGGGAAAAGGTGTTATTCCTTAAAAATCTCGTCGTAAAACACCGCAGGATTTTGATAAAAATTTTTATAAAAAATAAAATTTGACGGAGCGAAGATTCAATAAAATCAAGCATTTTGTGGCGTGTTGCAACGCACTATGACACAATAGAAGCAGCTTTACTGACGTTTCTTCACTATCGATATCTTATTATCCATGTGAGTAATAGCGAATTTTGTAAGACTAAATACTTTCTTTTACCGGTTCTAATTCAGTCCTATGTTGGATAAAGAAAATCCAGTAAATAACATCGCCGCATTAACATCAATCTCTTTTTTAAAGCGTTCTTATTGTGGGACCAGTGCTTTTTGTAATGATGGATCGGCCTTATTGACTAAGCGCTTAAGGGTTTAATCAAGGAATTCGTTAGGATGAAACTCCTTAAACATTGCTGGTATTCTATAAATCATTCTTTAGTGTTTTTTCACATAAACAGATAATTTTATGTTTATGGTAACAAAGAGTAGGGTCCAAAAACACCGTAAATTTCTGAGTCTATGCTTCACTCAAGCGCTCTCCAAAGAATCGCTACTTTCATTCTTTGACTGGGCGATAGTTCTGTATGTGTGGAATAATAGTAGATGAATGAAGAAAAAATTTCTGATTTTTTTTAGCCTTCTTAGCGAAAGAAGATCGCTTGAATGTGACGCGCTTTCTTTCTGATGTTTCTATTTTAGTGCAATTTAAAAACAGTTGTTTCAGGTAATATAGAATGATCTCTTT
The DNA here is from genome assembly GCF_002930195.1 of Holospora curviuscula. Lineage (GTDB taxonomy): Bacteria > Pseudomonadota > Alphaproteobacteria > Holosporales > Holosporaceae > Holospora > Holospora curviuscula. The sequence continues at coordinate 23,915 of NZ_PHHC01000014.1, forward strand.
TGTTCAATGCAAGAATTTTGAACAATCACGAGTATAGCATCGTTTTATATCTTTTGTGGTGGATATTTATTGTCTGCGTAATAGATTAGTTTTATTTTTTTACATTTTTATATTCGCATAGATTTGATGTACTGCGCAACAGTTCAATAAGATTTATTTAAAAGCACAAAACAAGATTCCAAAAAAATTCTTAATAAAAATAGAGATTAATTTTTTACACCTAAGAAAAGTTTTTGTGTTGTAATTTAAGTTTATCAGTGAAAAGCGCGCCTAACAAGATTTGAACTCATAACCTCCAGATCCGTAGTCTGGCGCTCTATCCAATTGAGCTATAGGCGCTTCGTTAAAGAAATTTTATTAGGTCTAATCTCTTTTGTCAACCCCGCGTATCAGTACATATGAGTTAGAAATTGGTTTAGGAACTCAGAAAGATTAAGAAATTGAAAAAAGTATTCTTTCTAAAGTACAATTTAGAACTTAGGTGATGCCAAATATGTTTTCAAGATACAAAAGAAATTGTAAAAATTTTAGAAAAGACCAGTTCTAATGAGAAGGAAAGAACCTGATACAGTGGAAGTTTTTTCGTTTAAAAAACTTGATATTCATCAAAATAATATATCATATACAATACCATTAGCCTTACGAGAGTGTATTAAAGCCTTCAAAGCATGCTTCGAGTGTTTCCTGAATACTGTGATGGGCGGGCTTTGTCCATAAGCGCTTTAAACAATGGGGTATAAGGGCTTAGAAGCGTGTCTTATGGCAAGGCTTCAAGAGACAGATTCTCTGGATAACATCTATAGTAATTTAGCTTAAAAATGGAATTATACGTATTATACATCAGAAAATGATAAAAAGACCTAGAATTAAAAAGTAAATAAACTTAGCTAATGATCTAAAAGACAAGTGCCACAATAGATTATGGTGAGTAACAGTAGCGTAACTAGGGGGTTAATACGGCACAAAAAACAACGAATCATCAAGCCTAAAGAACTATTATATATTATACAGAAAACAAAAAAGAAATATAAATCAAAATCAGCTAAAAATATATATTCAAAATAACGAAAACATGAGTAGAGATCACTAGGCTATGTAACACAAGCATTGCTTCTATCTATGCTTTATCGATAAAAAAATCTTTATCTCTGGAGAGGCTTGTGAAGAAATAAATAGCAAGAAACAATCCACGATATAACGCCTGAAAATCTTGTATAGAGTGACGAGAGTAGTGTAGAGAGAACTATTTTCAAAGACAGAGGCTAAAAGCGAAAAGTACTTACATGAAAATCGTGGCCCATATTCAAAAAGAATCCCTACTATCGCTGAAATAATTAACCTATAGTACCTATGGGGGGTAATGGGTTTTACAATAAGAATTTTTTTAATCATTGGGGGAAACAGTGTTGAATCAAAACGCTAAACCCCAGCTTAATTTTGGATTATGCCTCATTCCATAATACTTCTAAGTCAAAAAAAGTGATTGAATTGCTTGGCTTTGAGCGAGTATTTTTACCAACATATTCGCCTGACCTGAGCTCCATTGAGAAATTTCTAGGCTACTATGAAACGATGCATTAACTGTACTATTACTCAATGTACTGAATGATATAAAACCTTACTTCCACTCTTTCAAATCTCGTTTTTAAGCTAAATTGTTATATGCCACTTGTTTGTTAACATAAACAAAATGTCCCAATGTGATGTCGGCTATTTTTTCTTGGAATGTCACGCCTAACTCTTCATTGCGGGCTTTATAGCATTTGGTCTTTTGCTTCGCGCAAAACTGAGCCGTTGCAAAGCACACTGAAGTGTTGAGGTGTGAACGTTAACGTTAACGTGTTGGGCATAGGCTTTTTTTAGGAGAAGCCCAGACATAAGCTCCTAGAGCGACAGGATCAAGTGTTTTCTACGGCCACTGTGGAGGGGCATCTTTACGCGCGCTTTTCTGTTGACGTTTTTTGATCCAAGATACTAATGTGGTTATCCCGACCCAAAACTTTTCTGGCGGTTTTTTCGTGTGTAAGTTTCTTGTTTATATACGCTAAAGGAGCAAAGCGGAGTTTCTCTAGACTCGTTATTTTTTTTCATTTTAATCTATATCAAAACTTTTTTCAATCAGATTAATCTTAGTATTCGATATAAAATTTATTAATAAAAATTAGTATACCATAATAAAATTAGTAAATTTTAGATTTATTTTTAATTTCTTACTCAACAGATCTAAATCCTATAAAAAAATTCTGTACTAATATGAAGTAACGGTTTATTTGATAAAACGTACCAACCACCATACCGCAAAATTTTTTTTAAAATAGAGATGCAACTAGACTATTGAGGCTATTGTAATTTACAAGAAACCAACATATGAAGAGTGAGAATACGTTGTACGGGCTCAACAAGTCATTATTGGGGAATTGCAAGCA
>NZ_PHHC01000014.1:26444-40505 GCF_002930195.1 Holospora curviuscula
TGACTATACCAAAGTTACACAAGAACAAGCGCTGGGGCGCGTAGCAGGCGGTTTTAGTACGAAGATTCACGCTGCATGGGGATGCTTTAGGAACCCCCATCAGATTCATTCTATCGCCTAGTTAGTGCGCTGACTATACCAAAGTTCTTGATTTAATGGAGAATTTTGACTTTAAAACGCTATGGGTGGATAAAGACTACGATGCCGATTACAGTGTTCATTATGCTGCTGGCAGTAACAAAGCCGTCACCCCCCCCACGATCTATGCGAAAAACTCCAGAAATATTTGACGTAGCTCTTTATAAAAAACGCACTCTAGTCGAGCGAATGGTCAACAAGTTAACCCATTTCAGGCGCGTTAGACCCGTATATGACACACTTTCACACGCTTTTCTTTTCTTCGTTCATTTTGCTGCAGCACTCATAATTCTAAAGTAAACTCAAATATCGACACGCCTATTTACTGTACTGACTCGCGAAATAGAATCATTTGACCAATCGATTTAATTATATTTTAGGATTTCTTGAATTTTTGCTACGAGCTCTGTAAGCGAAAATGGTTTCTGTAAAAAATAAGTTTTAATCAAGGGCCCAGGAGAAGAAAGTTCAATAGATTCTTTAGGATAGCCCGAAACGAAAAGTGCTTTTATGTGAGGTGCGGTTTTGTGTACTTCAGAAATGAGTGATGGACCGTCGATCCCCGGCATCATAACGTCCGTAATAATCAGTACAATGTTTTCATGGGTTTTTATGATTTGCAATGCTTGGATACCGTCTCGTGCTTCGATCACTTCGTACCCTTTTTCTCGTAACACTCTTGAAGAAAAAAGACGAATAGGATCTTCATCTTCCACGAGTAAAATTTTTCCTTCTGCAGTATCGGTTGCAATGATAGGTTGAGTTATTTTGGGTTTCTTAGAAGACACTTCTCCTTTGTGAAGGGGGAGGTATACAGAAAAAGTACTGCCCCGATCTTTCACAGTATGTACATGAATTCCTCCTTTCAGCTCTTTGATAGTTTTTGCGATGTTGGCAAGACCAAGGCCAGTTCCATGTTCTTTAGAGGAAAAAAATGGATCAAAAATATGGGGTAAAATATCCGATGGGATTCCTACACCGGTATCTTTTACCTCCAGGCAAAGATAATGCCCTGTATCTAATATCCCTTGTGTGAGGGATTTAGGCTCGTTCGCTATAACAGTTTGCAATACAAAATCTAAAGATCCTCCATTAGGCATAGCATCTCTGGCGTTAATCGCAAGATTTAAAATCATTTGCTCAATGACATCTAAATTTCCATAAATGGTGCTGGACTGAACGCCGTGATAAAAGTTAAGAAAAATTTTAGGTCCGATGATGCGCTGAATTAAGGGCATTAAATTTTGTACACATCCTTGCAAAGAAAAGACACGCTCTGTACTAGGGATAGATTTTGAAAAATCTAGTAAATGTTGAATTAACCGGGCAGCACGTACAGCACTATTCTTGATTTGCTGCACGTCTTGAAAAGAGGGGTCTTCAGGACAATGTCGTTGCAGTAATAAGTCGCAAAATCCAATCATACCGGTGAGCAAATTATTAAAGTCATGCACAATGCCGCTGGCAACTTGTCCTAAAAGTTCCATACGTTGAGATAATTGTTCCTGAGGAGAAAAAGTTTGAGGTAAGGACATCATCAATACAATGAACAGTACCCTATCATCATAAGATGAAAAAGGTTGCAAAAAAGCAAACATGTGGTCTCCTCCCAATTCGCTATATTTGGGCTCTAATTGCACCATAAACATTGAAGAATTTTGAATTCTTTTTCGGGCATTCTGTAATTCAGAAAAAAGTTTGGCTTTAGATTGGGGACTTAAACAAGATATTGTTGTTCCTAATGTAACATTGCTATTTGATAAAAAAAATTTCTCCTGAAATTGCTCATTAGCACTACGGATAATTCCGTGGGAATCTAATAAAGCAGCCGAACAAGGAATAGCATTTAAAAATAGAAGATCATTTTCATAGGCGTACATATACTCACAAGGAAAAAAGTAAAACATACTGTGTCTGGGATGCTGAGGAAGGTGATCCATACGAATACGTGCCGAACGAGCCTCTTTTCCACTTCCTATCAGAAGAACAATATGACGATTTTTTATATTCTCCCAGCTGGGAGGCGTAGTATGAAAGAGTACAGAAAAATGTTGCTTGTAAAGCATAGCACTGTGTATAGAAAGCCACTGTAACAAACTGCGACTAAACCACTGTATGATTCCTTCTTCATTTACAACGCATGCATGAAGTGGATGACTCCATACCCAGCTTTGCATCGCTTTCCTACGAGGGGCGCGATACCATGGAATCCAAATTAAAACCCCTTTCTTGGGAGGTAGACTAAGGATGAAGGCAGAATTTCCATTACTTAGGATTAAAAATTGGATACGATTAAGGTGGGGAGGTAGAACGCTTGGATGCGCACAGTGCGCCTGAAGCACACTATGAAACGGATCTTTGTTATACTGAAAGATTTGAGGTTTTATGCCTAAAACGTGGCCATTTTTTTTCTTATATAACAGACGAATTCCTAACCCATAACATAGGATAGTACCTAACCCTATACCGCTAAGGATGCGAACTAGCTGCCATTCAGGATACTCCAGAAGTATACCAAAATGGATCATACCAAATAAGCTCAATAGTATATTGACTCTAGATTTTTTACGCATCAGGTATAGTCAATGATAGCGTTAAAAATAAAGAAACTGAGCCAAAAGATTTAGGCGCTGCCCTAAATCTGTTCCTCTACTAATCTCTGATTGAGGTGTTTCAAGATCTCCCGAACGAAAATTAAGAAATAAGGGAGAATTTTCAAGATAACCAAAAATATAGTACCAGTTTGAAAACTCTCCTATCGACATCAGACCTCGCATTTTCAGCTGACGGTGTACCGCTTTTCTAGCTTTTTCTATTTTTTTCCGTTCTATTTTACTCAATTGCTGTCCAGATCCTCCCAATCGTGCAGTGATTAAATAAACAACACTGTTAATTCTTGAAGAATTTTGTTTGCTGCCAAAAAAATATTGAACAATAGGAACATCTCCTAAAACAGGTGTGCGATTTACATTTTCAGAATTTTGTTTTGTATAAATTCCTCCCACTGCTACCGTTTGTCCGATCACTGCTTTAACGGTAGTTACCACCTTAGAACGGGTAATACTCAACAATTGGGAAGCCAGGCCTGATCTAAGATCAGGATTGTCTGTAAAAAAGCTTCCAGAAAATTTAATGCTTATGGTTAATACCCCTTCTATAGATAAGCTAAGGGGTGTAATCTCTAATCCGATTCCTGCTTCAATACTTCCTGCGGCAGCTCCGTTGGACCCTGAAACTGCCCCGGTATAATTTTCTCCAGATAATAATGTAGCTTTTTTAGTAAGAACAGTATGAATGGAAGGACGAGCCAAAATACTGGTCTTTTCTGTTTGAGCATTGGTTAAGTTTAGACTGTATCTTAAACTGTTCATCGACACTGCAATACCAAAATTTTTGTCCCAGCTTCCTGATACAGGTTGGGGGGAAGCAAAACTTTCTGTATTTCTACTGAGAACCCGGGTCACGGAGGCCAGAGGACTGGCATTTAAAACAATTTGTAAAACATTCATGATATTTTGTCCACTTAAGGCTCTTTCAACCTCCTCATATTGCATAGAATAACAATCAAAAAAGATGCTGGTCACATCATCTAACTGATCTGCTGGTAAAGCGCCGGGAGTTCCCCCAGGAGCAACTTCTCCTTCGGGCGTAGGATTAGGCGTAATAAAACTAGATCCAGTATCAATTTTAGTAAGCTTTGGCGCGTTACGGTAGGAAGTTTCCCAATCTTGAATGCGTTGATCTAACGCATAAGCTGATTCTGTACTGACATCTGGATGGGATCTATAGCGCGCAGCGTAGCGACGTGCTTCATTAAATTGTTGAAATGCCGCAGAAATAATCGCCATCCCTCGAAGTAATTTTTTATCTCGGGGGCACAGTGTTAGTGCTTTTTTCAACATAGATCGGGTGACCACTAAATCTTTCAAGCGGTAGGAGGCATACGCCAGAGCATACATAATATTGGGATTTTTTGGATTTAAAATCAGTGCCTCGGTTAGATGGGCCTGCGCTTCTACATATTGTTGATCTTCCAGTTCACTGATTCCTAACAAATAAGCGTGAAGATAGTGGGAGGGGTCTAGATTGTAGGCAGCTTGATAGGCATATTTAGAAAGACCTTGTTGGTCCATGTTTTGATCCATACTTTCATAAATCAACCCATTAATCAAATGATATACAGGTTTTTCGGGAGACATTTGAAGTGCTATATTGATTTCTTTAGAAGCTCGTTGAAGATCGTCTTCTTCTAGCGCGCTCCACACTTTACTTAATTCATTGTGGTGCGAAGATAATTCCCTTAAATTTTTCTTTACGTCACTATCCGAAGAGGGAGAAAAAGTGCAACTATTTATAAAGCTTATGCCTCCTAAACAAAGAAAGATTTTAAGCAATGTCTTCATGGGCGCTCCTAAAAATATAAAAATCTTGCAAGATTGGATAACTTGTCTTCCAAACTCATAATGTAAAATGTATTCACTGGTTCCGCTAAATCTCCGGAGCGAAAATCCGCAAAAATTGGGGAACGTTCTAAAAATTGTAAAATATAGAACAAGGTTGTGTATTCCCCAAGCGCCCAAAACCCTGTTCGCTTCAATAAGTTTTGTGCTTGGGAAGGAGTCAGAAGGGGTAAAGATTTTGGTTTTTTTTCTATACTTCGTCGTACTGTCACTAAGTACAAAATATTACGTCGAATTTGATTAGCAGTTTTTTGCTTAAAAAAGTATTGTATAATAGGAATCGACCCCAAACCGGGTGTTTCATTTTCATTGGAGGACGTTGTGACTTCATTGGATCCAGCGATTACAATGGTCTGTCCCATAAGCACTTTTACTGTAGAAGTTACAGTGCCTATTGTGCGCTCGATCAGCTGATTAGAAATACCAATACCTGCATCTGGTGCAGCGGAAAATGTAGACGCAGAAAGTGATACGTCCATAATCACCGAATCATCCATTTTCACATCCCTTGGAGTAATAGAAATTATAATTCCCGTGGGTATATTAACCAATGCCCCCCCGTTAGACCCTTCTGTAGCAGCGGAATACACCAATCCGTCCTCAAAAGTGGCAGGTTTACTTACAACGGTGCTTAATGTAGGACGCGCCACTAAATTTACAGACCGCCGCTGAGCGTTAGCAACGTTTAAGCTGTATGTTGCCTGGCTCAAATCTATTCCAAGGGAAAAACTTTTCTTCCACTCCCCAGTAACAGGAAATGTGGCATCAGTGAGAGTCTCTCTCTTAAGACTTCGCTGTACACCAGCCAATGCATTGCCTGAATTGACCGCCACAGACAATTGCTCTAAAAAATTATTTCCTTGCAAAGTATAATTTTCTTCCTGTATAAATACGATATAACAATCAATGAATAAACTTTCTGGTTCCTTATTTTCTGGGGTGGGATTAATTTTAGGAATAGGAGTGCATTTCGAATGTTTTTCCCGGGCCAGTGCTGCAATATTCAGCCATTGATCTACACGTTCTTGCACTTTAAGATAGGAAGGAGAACGGACTCCGACCTTCTGTCCGTAAAAAGCAAGCGCTCTTCGAGCAGGAACTTCTTGGCCGCTAGCAGAAAAAATAATCGCCGCTGCGCGCTGAATTTCAGGTATTTTAGGGTTAAGCTCCAAAGCACGTTTAATAGAAGAAAGTGCTACAGGAAGGTCTCGCAAATAATATGAAGTGTAGGCTAGGCTGTAGAGTGTATCGATAGATTTTGGATTTAGTACATGAGAATAAGTCAAAAATTGTTGTGCCTCCGCATACTGCCCTAATCTCAGCTTATAAGAGCCGTACAAATAGCACCCTAATGAATTGCTGGGGTCCAGCATATAAGCAGATTTATAGGCAACTCCTGCCAGCGCATCTTTTCCTTTATCTCCCATACGCTCCATTTCTTCATATAAAAATCCATTTAAAAAATGAAGTGCTGCATTTTTAGGTGCTACTTGAAGTGCACTGTTTACATAACGAGAAGCACTGTCTAAACCGTCTTCTTTCAAAATTTTCATAAACTGAGCCACAGAAAAAAAAGCAGGCATAGTGGGCGCTAATTTTTGAATGATCGCACTGTTGATAGGGGGAACAGGCTCAGTGCACCCACTAATCCATATTTCAAAAATTATCCCTATGATGAGCGGATATAGGTGTTTCAATGGTAAGCAAAATTCTAAAATAATGTGAGATCATAAATGAAAAATTAAAGCTTGTACAGAGAATGTCTTAAAAAATAGTTGAAGTGCGTCGGGTGTGTCTTATATTAAGCATCAATATATTATTTTCACTGCATTGCCTAGAACGTGTAGTCCCAAGATTAAATTGTGCGTAGATGCACGGATATACAAAAATTCCCTAAAAAGCTCATCGTCACCACAATATTTCGCATAACATTTGGAGCTTTTGGAACTCCATATTTCAGGCCAATAGAGGTGTTGGTATGGTCTGGCAAAGAAGAATCAGCAATTTATTAATATGGTTTTTGGAGTTTGAGAACGGGCGCCCCGTGGTGTGATTTTCTGTTTGATGACTTCGGGTGAAGTAATACTCATCGCCGATTTATTCGCTGGAGAAATAAGAGAATTTGGGAAAAACTGCTTAAAAAATACAGTGTCCATCCTGATTTTGGGTGGCTTATGATGGATGCCACCCACATGAAAGTGTATCTTTACGCGGCGGAAAAGCAATAAAATGAGCGGTGCAAAAGCGGTCTGCACCCCAAAATATATCTGGCCGTGGACATTTTTAGTATACTGGTGCGAATGGGCCGCACAGATATAGTCCAAGCTCAGTGCACGTACACTTCAAAATGCATCGAATACTCAGAGCCTGTATTTATGGATGCGCGATCCGCCTTAACAAGCCCATAGAATGCGCAATCATCACTCTATTTTCGGCAGCTGCTACAGGATTTTGTACGCTTTAGACAATCTTGGATAATGATTGAGCCAAGTAAAGGTTCGTTCAACGACCTATCTTTTGGCGAGCACAGCCTATCCTGGGGTTCTGAAATTTCAATTGTCTTGTTAAGACCGTTCCTTACAAACGCTAGCATGGTTTTTCCATACCCGGCATCGACGAAAACGCTTTTGACTGTCGGGATAGTGTTGCAGAGCAACATTGCACCCTCCCTACGGTGATTAGCGTCATAAACAGTACCGTGCACTATGCCTTGTGTATCCACAACACGATGACGTTTAGGTTCCTTTTTTTCCCTCCGTCAATTCCGCGTTGTTCATAAGCCCCGGTAGTTTTGACACTGTGTGAATCAATCCTGCGATCGCTGGGGTGTTTACTTTCACCAGCTTTTATCCGAATTTATCTTGACAAGCGTGATTAGTACTTTTTCCCATATTCTTTTGATCCTGAAGCTTCGATAAAACGAAGGTAGCGTGGAGTATGGTGGAAAATCTTTAGAAAGTATTCGCTTTGGTAGCCACTTTTTATTATGTAAACTAATCTATTAAGACGCTTTTTCTTTTCGTGGTTACTTCTATTACCATACTTGCCCCATGCAAAATGATCTTTAATGAGCTTTCAGTCATGATTTGTTACATCGCTTAGATCACGCGTTCTTATTATCTCCAAGCTTGACTATACTCCCTCCTTTTATCCATGAATCCAGGGTTTAACTTACATTTAACTGTGCTCCTCTCTTTAAGAAAAACATCAAAGTATTTTCCTCTATCCTGATTAAAAGCTTTCAGATTTGTTGGGGACAATAAACTTATGGATGACATATCGAATACGTTCGCGGAAATTATTTTTCCTAACGCAGAAACGTGCTATAAGAGTTGTGTTTCACAGACTATTTTACTTTTTAGTCTGGCATGTGTTAAGTTAAAGTTTACTAAACTCTAGTCCTCCTTCCTAGTAAATAATTAATCTTAGAAATTTCAAACTAAATTAGGAACTTAGGATTTTTAATAAATCCAAAACAACATAAAAAATTTTTAGCGATTAATAAGCGTGCCTGTAGATAAGAATCAATTTAAAACTAAATATGATGCTTTTTAATCTCAGGTCCAATTTTAAGTAACGCTTCATTAGGAAATTTCTATACACCACTAAAAAATTGTGAATAATATATTTCCTAAGAACTTTTTCAATGCTAGTGGTTATGATGAATTTTTTTTTGTATTTTTTAGGCTTAAAAACAAATTTTAAAACATTGGTCAAGAATGGTGTATTCGGTGTGTATAATGGATTTTTAAAAAAGAGTGGGATTTTTTTTATGAAGAACCATATTCCTTCTTATTCTCTTTCATTGAGTGCATTTTGGGGACTACTCGTATTGGTGGGGGGTATTGTGTCTCCTTTAGTAGGGTATTCCATTGAAGAAAATTGTACTCCTTGTGCCCGGGAAGGAGGATTTATGGGCTTAAACTTGGGCTATTGTGGAGGCTCGGTTAAAAATAATCGAGTAGTCGGTATGGGCAGCCCTTTATCTTTATTGGATATTGAAATTCCTCAAGGTCCTACAGTTCTCGGTCGAATTTTCCCCGAAGAATTACAGCGAAAGTTTCACCAAAATGGTTTTATAGTAGGCATAGAAACTGGCTACGATTTTAAAATTTTAGGAACCCGAGGAAAAGGATGGGCTTTAGGATACTTTGTGAATGGTTTTCTAAGTACTGCCCGGGGGAGCGCTTTGTTTCCAGGGCAATACTGGTATCCCGGAACTGAGAATACACCAATTCCTTTTGAAGAAAAATTAAGATTTAGAAACAAAGGATTCTGGAGCACGGGGCTTCGATTTGGTCCGCTCATTCAGCGTATGTTCTTGTACGTAAAGGGGGGGTTTATGATGACGCGCATGAGCATGAGTATTCAAAATAACAGCTTAACACGCCTTGTTGTGCCTTCTAGAACCACCTGGTTTCCAGGCGCTGTTGTGGGAATGGGTGCGGAATTTCAAATAACTCCTGTATTTGTTTTAGGGCTAGACCTTACGGCTAACCTCTGTAGTCAAAAACAAATTACTGTGGCATTTACGGATTTGAACGGAGCTATGTTTGTGGCACTTCATCCCTTTTACGGACAAGCCCTTCTAACCTTAAAATATAAGTTTCCTTTGAGAACGCAAATGCGTTCACCGTCTAACACCCATTCCGTATATCGTCCTTCATGGTGAATTAAAAAAAAATGTCTATAGAGAGATAAAAAAACTATTTATATAGAATAAACCTTTGCGTCTTTAGAATATACTGGCGGAACAGATCTCATCGGTGCTTAAAGAGTAGCATTAGATTTCCTGACCCTACGCGACTTTGACCTCCTAAAGCTGCCGGGAGAGCATTAAGAGGATTAGCGTCAGGTCCCAATACAGAAAAAGGAAGATTCCAAGAAGAAAAATCTGCCAGCTCTGTGTGAACTTTGGAAGCTTTTGGGTTCCCAAATTGTTCCGCAGCGGAAGAAGAGGTATAGAGCGAGGAAGCAGTGTAAGGCTCACTAAAATTAGAGTTCCCGGAATATAAACTTGGTGCCACATTAAAAAGAAAAAATAGTAAAAAAAATATACATTTCATAGGTTAATTTTTATTTTTTGTTATAAGTACGAATATACATTTTTATTTTTTATTTTTTATGAATCATAGAAAAGCTTTAGAGCTAAGTTTGTTGTATAAGCTGGAGTTAGAAGAGTATAGAAATTAATATAATAGGTCAACACGTCTTTATAGCTCATCAAAGAGTAGCAATACTTCCAGCACTAGGCAACATTTTTTTGGAATTAAGATACATTAAGCCAATCCTTATGTTACCCTTGAAACCTTTTTTAGCAGATTTCTAAAATAAGACCAGTGAAATAAAAAGCAATCAGGTAATGCGCAAAGTAATATTTGTCAAATGTTAATTTATTTTTATTAAATGTACACATTATATTGGTAAACATGATCGCAAACATGACTTTTTTTAGGCTATTAGTGATACGCATGAAAAATACGTCCGCATAATCAAATGACCTATAATAAATATAATAAATCACCTTGAATTAGGTGCATGATAGCTAAAAAGAAGAATGCTCACACGCTCATAGGGTAACGATTGAAGAAAAAAGCAATTCATTTCCTAAGCAAAAGAAAGCATTAGCAGTGTTTGAAGTACACAAGACTCATGACGGCACACTGCAGGTTGTGTGCAAAAAATTGATTTATAGAGCAGTTAGAGAATCTAGCAATGTGCTTGGTTAAAGCACATTTTTTTCTTGATTCCATAAGAATATGGAGATAGGGAAAGCAAAATATGGCCAGCGTTTTGTATGATTTTTAGCCTATCTTCATTTAATGAAAAAGCCCCCTTCGGAAAGGGCGCTTCGTAACGTCAGGCAATACCGTGTACGTAGTTTTATCTTAAAAGTTCAGGCTCAGCCTTTTTGATTACACAAATTAATGACTTTTTCAGCAATCTTTTCTTCATTACGCAACAACGTTACAAAAGCTTCAACGTCTGAATCATACTCTTGTATCAAAGCTGAAACGCAGCTGTAATTCTCTTTCCTCAACATGTAATTTGTAATAGCATCAAACGTAGCCTTGTCAGTATTAATTAACGTTTTAGTAAGCATATTTAAAAATTCGTACACCGCTTCACTCTGGTCCTCTAAAAATTGGTTTAATTGGGATCCGTGTACTGCTTCACTCTGGAACATTGAAAACCTGTACCATTGTTTACTGTTTTCTTCTGTTCCCGAACTCTGGCACTCTGAAAATACGACGAGGGGGACACTTTCTCTTTTTTCTTCCCACTTAATACAATGGTCAAATTCTTCTCTAGTCATCCATGGAGCTAACTGCGTAAGGTACGCATTATAAATTTCCTCAAAGAAATTTTTTGTTTTTTCTTGTACTTGTGTTAAACACTCAGAAACCCTAATGTCTGTTCTCTCTTCCATCTCATCAAATTTACGTTTGAGCTCTTTCCTGAGCTCTTGGGGTAGGGAACGACTTTGGGTTTGAAGTATTGTTTTTGTCTGCATAACTTCAAAAAATTTTTCATGATCTTAACCCAAATTTTTCAATAGAACGCTTCGTGACTTCATAGATTCCTCGAAATATTGCTCCACCATTGCATCCGTCCAAACGCAGCTTTACAATTTTCAAAGCTGTATTTATCTGAGGAAATATGCCCCGAAGTCCTGGATAATAGAATTCAGTATTTATCAGTTTTATATTAGTGTATTCTAAAAATTCCATTAAACTCTCAAACCTAGTTCGGTCTTGAAATTTATACGAAGTAGACTTGCAACTCTTTTTAGCTTTTCTTACTTTCTGTATCAAGCACTTGCTTTCTTGAATAGCACTTTAATTTCTTTGCCACTCTTTTTGAAGCCTTTTTATAGTTTTCCTATCTTGAAGTTCTATCGAAATGCCTTGACTCATAAAATTTTCTTGAATAAACAGTGCACACTGCTTTTTCAGAACCTTTGTGATATTCGTCATTTCACTCATGGTACTGTATGGATCTTGCTCTCCAATAATTTTTTTCAGTTTTTTAAAGCTTCCGTAATATTTTCTTCTACAGCTAGCATAGCCGTCCTAGCCTGCCAAGTTATAGGATCCTTATCTACATCTACGACCTACATATCGAGCAAAGGGGTATTAAAAGGATTTATAAAGCCATATTGTACATTCTGCGCTTTCAAAGTGTTTTGAATAGAAAAATTTCGGGCTACAAGCACTGCAACTGTGTTTAGAAGAGACCTTAAGCCATGCTGAATTTTATTACTGGTTTTGTTTGTCTCTTGCTTATCGATAGACTGTTTATGATTTGCTAAATCCTTCACCAGCTTATCTTGCTTGGTATAAAAATTTTTTTATATTGATAGACGGTGCTTTTAAAGAAGATTCATAATCTAAAATGTGTATTAAGGGAACTAATTTTTTTGCCCAAAATTTAAAAGCTTCCTGAATTATTAGATTTATTCTTTTCTTAATCGCTATGCGTTTTTCTTCAAAGACTGAAGAAAATTCTATAAACTCTGCAACCATTTCAGCTGCGTCCCTTTGAACAGGAGTCGAGTAATTTTTTTTCAGTTTTTTTTATCTTCGTTAACTGTATTTTCAAACTCTCTTAATACTTTTATTAAAGCGTCAAATTCTTCTCTTAGCTGCTGGTACGTCTTTGGTTCCTGTTCAACTTCCGGTAAAACCGGAGTACCGTCTGTTTGAAGATTTTTGTCCTAATAGCAAAAACACGAGCTTGTGAAATAAGAATTCTAGTAAAAAATAATATAGATAGATATTGTTTTTTTGTGCTTATCATAGTAACAATTAATTAAAAATTACTAAACTATTGTGCATAAATAATGAATTTTCGTCAAGGAATTTTTGTAAAAAAGTGTCTTGATTTCTTTGGTTTGAAACAATTGTGTTAAGTGGTATGAACAAATTTTAATAGAACGTGGCAGCTTCTTTGTATTAAAAAAACGAGCTATCAAGAGATAGAGACAAGCGTTTAAGGCAATTAGGGTAGGGAGCTGTATTACCTCATTATTAGAAGCACTGGCGAAGCGTTCAGTGTAGCTTTAAGCGGAAGAAAAGAACTATAATTTTGGAAAAAATGATGTCTTATTTTGTAGATACCGACCTCCAATACAGTTTATTAGGTGCATCAAGCTGCGCAAACGCTTGGACGAAGTAAGAATGGTTTTATAACCAAAATTTATACTTTTGTAGAGGAATTGAGAAAATTCCCCTTAAATTTATTTTCAATCCAGATCAGAGGAATAAAACTGATGACAGAAATTTTTTTATTTTATAGGGTGGGACAAAAGCAGACAAAGTTGTCATTTCATCCCGTTCCTATGGTAAGAATCCAAGAGATTTTATTGAATGTTTTTTTGGAACCATTAAGCATTTTAGGCTCAGTTTTCTTCTTTTGATAACACGATCTTACCCTATATGACTTATTTTCTACTGTGTTAGAAATTTGGTCTAGGACGTGTCGACATTTAAGTTTACTTTAGAATATGCATGATGCAGGAAAATAAAGAAACGAAAAGAAAGGCGTGTGCAAGTGTGTCATATCTGGGGTGCAAAGCGCCTGAAATGGGTTAACGTATTGAACATTCGCTCAACTAGACTTTTCGCATGGATCGTGGGGGAATGATTGCTTTGTTGCTGCCAGCATAATGGACAATGTCATCGGCATCGTAGCCTTTATCCGCCAATAGCATTTTAAAGTCAAAATTCTTCATTAAATCAAGAGCTTTTGTATAGTCAGAGCACTGACCAGGCGATACAATGAATCTGATGGAGGTGTCTAAAGCATCTCACGGCAGCGTGGATCTTCGTGCTAAAACCGCCTACTAAGCGCCTCAGCATTTGTTCTGGTGCACCATTGACTCTATTTTTTCGGCGCCCGAGGCGTGTTGATGGGTGCCAATCATTGTGGAGTTAATCATGATCTATTCCGTATCAGAATTTGCTGCAAGGGTATTGAAGATGATTTTCCACACACTGGCTTTGGATCATCTTATCAACCGTTTGTGAACCCTCGAGCATTTCCCGTAAGATTCTGGCAATGTACGCCACGCTGCATTCTTGCGGGCAATCCACATCACAGCATTGATAAATTTCCTGTTATCGTTACCAGTACGTCCTGAATTCCTTTCTTTTTAAGGTAAACTTTCTTTTATTCCTTCCCATTGGTCGTCTCGTATCCCTTGCAATCTTATCTCTTCTTGTCACGAAATACTTTAAGCTTACAACAGTTCATTATAAATGACCTCTGTACCGGACAAAACTAATTGGTTAGTTAGTTTGCATTGACAGTAACGCGCTGAAATAAAAACAAAAAGTGTATAATCTCGATTATCGAAAAAGAGGTATACATCATGGTTTCAGTCAACGAGTTAAAGAGGATTTTAAAGCCATATTTCAAAATCGACAATAGGCGTCTTGATTGCTTAACCCAAATGTTAGGT
>NZ_PHHC01000152.1 GCF_002930195.1 Holospora curviuscula
GTTCCAAAATTAGGTCTCCAGTAAGGGTGTTCCCCTTAAAGGACGGTGTTTATTGGATAAAGATCTTGGACCTTCAAAGCTTGTACCGTTAGTCCTGCGTGTTTCTGGCATAGTTCATAATGATTTAATACGTTTTATCGAAATTTGTTTGAACTCTTTCCTTATACCTCTTAGTTTATTTATGTGTGTAGGCTCTGGTCTCAGGGATAGTTCATTAAAATATTATTTTGATCAAAAGCTTATTGCATAGTCTAGCCAGAAAAACTTGATTATACGCGTAAGATTTTCCCTGAAAAATTTTAAAAATACGAAATGCCACAGCAACACTCAGTATGTTGGAGATTTCCAAAAGGTTTGGAGCGGGTTTGGTGAGCACCATGCGCTGGTCCAAGTATCGTGAATTAAAGAAGACGAGCAATAAATCCTCTAGAAAGATTGACAGGGTGACTCTGAAAAAAACGTCGAGAGATTTTTTGATGAATCCAAATATCAGGGTGTACAGCAGCTGAAAGTCAGAAAATCTAACGTTGGATATTTCTTGAAACTTTTTGGACTTACCTATAAAAAACTCTAAACCCTCTTCCCAAAAAGCGCTTTATTTTTTCAAAAACTCAATGATTTTGAGGCAGAAAGATGTTCTCTCGTGTTTTTAAACGAATTAGAAATTGCTCTGGATAACAAGAATATTTGCTGCAAGGGGAGCAGTGTTTTAGGATTTACAATGGAGGAGAAAAAGTTTGTACAAAAGTCATGAGTGTTTTATAGCCAAACACATATAAAATGATGATATATATGCCTCTTTAAAAAGGCTTGCGATCCTGCTCCCCAGGACGCGCCTCCAATGGTCTTGTTCCATTTTTTTTAATAGGATGAAGCTCAGGTAAATGCGCAGAAAAACACACACGCGTATGTTCCAAAGATTGTGTGGCTTTCACTATTCTTTTTTATGAAATGGAGTATTGCTCATGACAAAACGACTGTCTTTGGGAGAAGAGCCTGGCTTACCTAAGCATTAAACGTAGAAGTGTTGATGGGAGGTATGAAATAAACTGATAATAAGAAGAACATCTCTTAATAAAGCACCCATCATATTCTCCGGACTTTTGGCCCCCTAGATAGTGTCGTCACGAGAGTAAATCTATACTGGCATGAGATATAGAATGAATCAATGAAAGGTTTTTATGATAGGCGCTCACCGACGCCATGATATGCCAGATCGCATATGGAGTCTTTTAGAGCCGCGATTGCCTGGGCGAAAAGGTTCCTGGGGAGGTATCGCCCATAATAATAGGCTTTTTAAACGCCGCCTTTTGGATATTGCGCACTGTCGCACCCTGGAGAAATTTGCCTCCTGACTTATGGCAACTGGAAAAACACGCATCGGGGCTTTTTCAGATGGCGGGACAAAGGCGTTTGGAAAGGAGTGTTAGAATCGCTTGTGATGGAGCCTGATTTTGAGTGGCTCATGATTTGATGCAAGCCCTATCAAAGTACATCCTCATGCAGCAGGAGCACGTGGTGAAAACCAAGCCATAGGACGAACAAAAGGGGGCTCAATTCCAAAATACATATAGCCGTGGATGCGACTGGTATGCCAGTGCGAATCCTTGTTACAGAAGATAGCACAGCTGATTGTACACAGGCTGAGGCTTTTATTGAGGGCATAAACGCCCAAGGTCTTTTAGCCGAAAAAGGCTATGATTCAGATGCTGTATTAGACATGGCAAACAGTCAAACCATTCAAGCGGTGATTCCTGCAAAAAAGAAGCGAAAAGAACAGCGCTTCTATGACAAAGACTTGTACAAGATCAGACATCGTGTTGAAAATGCCTTCTTGCATCTTAAGCGATGGAGAGGCATCGCCACGCGATACGCCAAAAACAGCTCCTCCTTTCTTGCAGCCGCCCCAAATACGCTGTCTTGCCCTTTGGCTCAATATCTCGTAACGACACTATCTAGGGGTGAATGCAAAAACAGCTATTTTCTTTTAAGGCATACCCATGTGTTCCCAGAGTATCATGGGTAAATTCCCTCTCATCAATACAGATGATGGCATGGGCTTCTTTTTATATTCCTCAATCTTTTGGCAGGACCTAGATCGTTTTCCGGGATCTGCTTTGGGCTAATTTAGAATTAAGGGCATGTCTGATTTCTGCAGTACTTACCCCAAAGCGTTTTGCGCGTTCATACCGCTACGCATTTGGATGATCCTCAGTATCTTTTTTGAGGAGTTTATATGGTTTTTGGGGGCGGGTTTATAGCACTTTATTCTAGGCTCAACGTTCTTGGACCCTCTGATGATCTTTGCAAAGCTGATCTTAAAACGCTTAGAGATCTCTAGCAAAGCTGAACTTTTCTTTCTCTTTGATTGCTCAAATCTCATGCTTGAAATTCATGAACTACACGGCCCCCTTAACGAAAAAAATTTTAAAAAATTATAATTATTTTATATGTCTTTGGCTATTAACGACGGGAAGATTTTGTTCACCGTCAGTGTGTTCACAGTCAACATCAACACGGTTATTTTTAATGCGGGGGTAGATAGAGGCTCTGATTCTAAAATTGCTATCCCGAAGTGTTGTTGTTATAGAGAATGCGGGCTTTTATAAGAGTAGTGAAATTGAAAACTTTATAAAATCTTTGGGAGGAAGACTGCTCTACTGACCTTCTTATTGACTAGAGCTTTACCCGATGAAAGAGAAGTGAGCTCGGGAAAAAACATTCGACACCATTAGGGCTCTTCTCTTGAAGCGCTGGTTTAGTGCTTAATCAAATTTTTTGAAGGGGCTAGGCGCAGCACCCCCCCCCTTATGATGAAAGGGGATAAAGGAAGAGAAGGGGGGGGTAGTGGAGAATTATCGCCAGCCTCGGGGGCAAACGCGCTCAATCTTTGCACCACAAGCTGCAAGTTTTCCTGGAAGATTTTCATACCCTCGATCTAAATGATAGACTCGGTTTACAATAGTTTCTCCCTTTGCTGCCAATGCTGCCAAGACCAAACAAACAGAAGCCCGTAAATCCGTAGCCATTACTTCAGCGCCTGT
>NZ_PHHC01000015.1 GCF_002930195.1 Holospora curviuscula
AGAAAAAACATTCATTGAATCAATTGGCTGCGAGTCAGTTTTCTTACCTCCGTATTTTGCTGATATCAGCCCCATTTAGAAATTCTGGACTCATATGCAAAGATGGATTAACCGTAACATTACTCAATGTATAGTATGATATAAGGCCTTACTTAAATTTTTTTAATTCCCATTTTCAAGTTAAATTACTATATTTAGCAGCAAAGATAATTTATCAGACGTTCAAAACATTTTAGCTAATGGTCGATATGCAGGAGAGAAATTTTCTACTTCAGTTCAAAAATAATCGGTTCAATAATCCAGGTAGTCAAAAGAAACGAGCTTCATACTTTTTCTATCATTCCAAAGAGATGGGTGCTTGATAGATCATTCGCTTGGTTAGAGAAATCCAGAAGAGTGTGAAAGTATTGTAATAAAAGTCTTCCAATGGGGGGTATTAGTATTTTGGGGTAGTAAGCAGACTATTAACAAGGCTATAAATCATTTCTCTGAAAATCGTCTTCATGAAAGAGGAGTGCTCTTTTTAAGGGTGTGCTTATACCTTCTCTTCAGGGTGGTGAATCGCTTAGACTTACCACAGATTGGGTACTCTTGTCGAATGTCCGTGCTCCTCATATTTTTCCGAGCATGCAAAATTTTTTTCTTGGGTAGAAAGAAAACTCGTTTTTTATTATTTTTTCTGCGCAAAGTACTTATTTACTTTGTTATCTTCCCAATACACCAGAATTTGGGAGTGGGCTTAATAACGTTCTGAACATTTTGACTACTAAGATTCTTTTTTACGTGTTTCATTGACTAATCATTTTAGAGAAACTTTTTCTAGATTTCAAAGACGCGGCGTTCCTTCTAGGTCAATTGAAAAATAGTAAATTTTGGGAAAAATAATTAGAACCGGTATTCATGGATAAAAGGAGAGAGTATAGTCGAGCTTGGAGGTAATAAGAATGAGGAATCCAAGAAATTTAAGAGATCATGAATAAGCGCCAATTAAGGATCATTTTGAATGGGAAAAGTATAGTAATAGAAGTAAATACAAGAAGAAATAGGGTGTTAATGGAGTAGGTTACATAATAAAGAGCGGCTGCCCATGGAAAATGCTTCCTAAATAATTTTACGCTATATTCCACTGTGCATTCATTTTATCGAAGATGCAGGATCAAAAGAATATGGCAAAAAGTACTGAGCGAGTTTGTTAAGATAAGTTGAATAAAAGCTAGTGGAAGTGAACACTCGAGCTATAGCATGATTGATTCACACAGTGTAAAAA
>NZ_PHHC01000016.1 GCF_002930195.1 Holospora curviuscula
TCTACACTCTTTAGAGAAAGCCCTCCAAACCAGCTATTTCGTGATATAAACTATGCCGCTCCATACCCGCCTAGCATCCTTAGGCTGCGGCCTTACTTGCTTTTTCTTGCGCTTGTTAATCTCTTCTTCTATAACTTGCTACGCTTCATTTTTTAGATCACTTGTATCACTTTTTGACCTCTCTCGCCTCTCTGTGATGTCAATCCTATCCTTTATTCCTATTCTTTCAATTCCCCTATTCAAGATAAATAACTATAGAAAACGTTCAAATTTGGAATAAGATGACCGTAATGAATCTGGTGTTTTGGATAAGTTTGGTTAAGTTAAATTACAACAAATGCGAGCAGCTAAGGTGCTTAAGAATTTCTATAGGTTGCAGCGTGATTTATTGAATGAGATTATCGCTGACTTTAACTACAACATTTATTCCAAGCATGCGTCACATGAACGCACAATTTCCTGGGGCGATCAATGCTCAACGCTTAGCTTATATTCTCATTTTCTTGCGCTCGAAAATAGGCTCTGGTAAACTGAGTCCTATATCTACAAAGAACGGTGCTTTTATCAAGAAATCTGCTACGTTTCACTTTGAAGCCGAGTTAGAATACAATCAGGTAGCTGGCGTTGATGAAGCTGGCTACGGTGCTTGGGCGGGTCCAGTGGCAGTATGTGCGGTCATGTTAAATGTAGAATCTTTTCCAGAAGAGTTGAAGAAAGTAGTGTATGATTCAAAATATCTTAACGCAAAGACACGCACTTATATTCACGATACATTTATCGCCAATCCAAGATACGGAACTTTTTCCATTGAAATGGTGTGGCCTGAAGAAATTCATTATCACAACGTGCTTCGAGCAACCCTTTACGGCATGGAGCGTGCTTTAATGAACCTGAAGCCTAGACCTTATCATGTACTGATTGATGGACCAAGATCTATTCCCTTTTTAACTAAAGAGATTACGCAGCACCCTCTTATTAAAGGAGATCAAAAAAGTTATTCCATAGCTATGGCAAGCATTATTGCAAAAGTAAAAAGAGACACGTTGATGGATACATTGCATACCCACCATCAATACTATGGCTGGAATACCAACAAAGGATATGGGACACTTAAACACACAGAAGCGTTAAAAGTTTTTGGTTCTTGCCTGCATCATCGTAAAGGATACAAAATTAAGGCATTAAAAAATATTTAAGTAACGGGTTGAAGAAGTAAGATTTAAAAAAAATATTTAAGCAGTCGTAACACATTCTTCATAAAATCTTAAAACAAGCTTTTTCATACAAAAAGACTTACTAGAATTTCTTTCTTTGCAGGCTAAATCATGTGTTTTTAATTTTAATCATGTATAGCCAAATAACGATAGAATAGCTATAATAAAAGAGAAAATATTTAAAAATATCGTATTCATTGGATTTTCTTCGTAAAGGGTTAGGCACTAAGAAGAAAGAAGGGATGAGCTATGAAAAATCGGCTA
>NZ_PHHC01000003.1 GCF_002930195.1 Holospora curviuscula
GGATAGAGGGGGGCTTTAAGGTTCAACGGAGACGATGGGTTGTAGAACGAACATTTGGATGGCTTGGTAGAAATAGAAGGCTATCAAAAGAATACGACTTGCTTTGTTCTTCTACAGAGAATAACATTTACATGTCACTTAACAGACTACTCTTGCGCAGATTCTTTCCTCCTAATTAATTTGCGGATAAGCTCTAACCAAGATAACTTGATTATAATAAATAAAAAGTATTATCCTTAGATTTTTTCAGGACTTGTTCGTTAGATTTTCGCTGAAAAGTTTTACAAATACGAGACATAACAATACTGAGTATGGAAGAGGTTTCTAAAGAATTTGGAGTGGGTGTGGCGAGCATTATGCGCTGGCCCAAGCATCTTCAATTCAAGACGACGTCCAATAAACTCTCTACAAAAGTTTTACAGAGTAGCACTAAAAAAAGAGATTAAATTACTTTATATCGTATGTTTTGAAGCTCTTGGAGATGAAAAGTTGGAGAATTTTGCATGCTCTTTAGGCTGTTTGGGGGGCATTTTATTGACAGAATCAAAAACTTTTTTTAATGCTTTCATAAAATTGTTTGTATTATTTCTTTCAAAAGAATGCTTTAATTGTAGAAGGATGTTAAGCTTTTCGCTATTTTCTAACAATGAAAGATTAGTATTGATCAACGCACCAATTCTGTTGATTAATTTATTAACAGCGACATAGAAGTTTTGATCCTGGGAAGGGAGTGGGGTGCCAAAATAGTCTACAGGAATATTCAAAGCACTCAAATCCTGCATTAAAGAAAATATCTCAGAAGAATACCATTGAGGGGTCGCTTTTTTCTGAGAGTAAGAAATAGACGATTGGTTAATCCCTTTATTTGTTTGGGGGGCAGGAAAAGATGATTTTCCCAACTTTTGGGGGTAAGAAGAAGCAAAGGATTGCATCAGTCTGTTCTGGGCGTCAGGAACAGAGGATTGGGTAACGGGTCTTTGTGTCTGGGGAGAAAGAGGTGGCGATTGGTTAATCCCTTTATTTGTTTGGGGG
>NZ_PHHC01000017.1 GCF_002930195.1 Holospora curviuscula
TTCTGCAGTAAAGACTAGAGCGGCATCTAAGACTGAAGGTTCTGCAGTAAAGACTAGAGCGGCATCTAAGACCGAAGAGCCTGCAGTAAAGACTAGAGCGGCATCTAAGACCGAAGAGCCTGCAGTAAAGACTAAAAGAGTATATAAGACACTTCGTACTATAAGTAAAAAGACGGACGCTACTAAAATAAACCTTCATAAAGAAGGGATATCAACCTCTTCTTCTCAAGGAATATTATAATGAACATCCACATAACACAGGTATGTGTGGGATTTGATCACGCTGGAGAAGATTTATCCCATGCAATAATAGAACATGTAAACGTAAAGGGGTACTCGGTATCATGCCCTCAACAAAAAAAAAAATTTCATGGTGCTTCTATTCCTTACCCATCGGTAGTGCCTTGGGTAGTGGGAACGGTTTTGAGCCAAAACACTTGGGGCCTTTTAGTGTGTGGAAGTGGTATCGGAATGAGTATCGCCGCTAACAGATATATCGGAATTCGTGCAGCGCTTTGTAGAAATGAATCCGATGCGATGCTTGCTCGTCAACATAACAACGCAAATGTTCTAGTTTTAGGAGGCAGAACTGGAACCCTTGAAGAAGCGCTTCTGTGTCTTTGGAAATTTTTAACGACACCATTTTCTCAAGGTCGTCATGAGGAAAGGGTCTGTATGTTGGATCGCATGCCCGGCGGAGGAATAGCTTATGGACTTAGCGCATAAAGAGATAAATCGTTGGAAAGTTTATGCGTCCGTTTTGTCTGCAAATCTCTTACGCCTTGGGGAAGAACTTCAGAATATGTGTCCTTATGTAGATGGATTTCATTGGGATATTATGGATGGGCACTATGTTCCCAATCTCACACTAGGACCCTGTGTGATTAAACAGGCAAGATCTATGCTTCCAGAGATGTGGTTTGACGTACATATTATGGCAAACCCCAGCGATAACATTATTCCTCTTTTTACCACACTCCCCATTCAGAGTCTTACTTTTCATCCCC
>NZ_PHHC01000018.1 GCF_002930195.1 Holospora curviuscula
TTTTGAAGCTTTGAGTTCTTTAAAAGAGCCTTCTTTTATTCCCGAAGTCATGAGGTATTTTCTTCCTTCTGGTACACAAATAGATCATTGGACTATGGAAGATATGTGGACGGAAATGATGTTACAAACTGTTGTAGATTCTGATCTTGGTCCCACTTATATGAATTGGCTCATGCGCTCTTTGCACCTACTGCATCCCGGGGCCCGCTGGGCAGCTAGTTCCTTTATCTTTAATATGATTTACGATACTTTTTACAGAATTAAGCCAAATGAATTTCCCGATCTTCCTGTGGTAGATGCTCTGCCCTTGGGGAAACGAGATTTTGTTTTGAGTATTTTAGATGAAATGATTGAAGGATATAAAAAATTCTTTGAAGAAAAAAAGAAGAAAATCCTTAATAATGATCCGTTACAAAGTACACTACGTTCAGTGGAATCTTATAAAGAAGATATCGCCTGTACCGAATACGTCCGGGGCCAGCTGCTCCTTCTCCCCCAGGAGGTTATTAGCATTGGATATCGGTAAACTGTTGCTTACTCTCGGGCTTCACCTCAACCTTCAGCGGGGCGCCTTCCAGGGGACCCAGTTTAAGGGGGAGGTGCGCATTGAGGCTAGGGAGGAGCTCCTTCTGACCCCCGCGGTAAGGCAGGATGGATTTGAGAAAGTTTCGGTGACCCGAGACAGCAAGATTCTCCAAAAAACCCAGGCTCACCAAGGCCAAGGGGTGGACTACCTGGACTGTTCTGTTCAGGGTCATTTGGCGGTGGATACGCCGCACCTGGAGGTCGTTTCTAAGACGGGCCAGCGTCCCTCGGGTATGGAAATCGTCCCTCGCCCCGAGTTCACCGAGATCCACCGCACGGTCGTGCCCTCTATTACTGAAGAATCCCAGAGACCTCGTACTACCTTTAAGCCTGCCTTTAAGGCCGCTCTGGGGGTGGGCGTTGCAGCTCTGGCAGGGGCCAGCGGAGGTCTTGCCTCTGGCGTGCTTGCAGCGTCTGCTCAGGCCTTCATTCAGAAGGGAGGCCTGGAGTCTCTGGCC
>NZ_PHHC01000019.1 GCF_002930195.1 Holospora curviuscula
TTTTGAAGCTTTGAGTTCTTTAAAAGAGCCTTCTTTTATTCCCGAAGTCATGAGGTATTTTCTTCCTTCTGGTACACAAATAGATCATTGGACTATGGAAGATATGTGGACGGAAATGATGTTGCAAACTGTAGTGAACTATTATCATTTTGGTCCAGCTTATATGCCCTGGGTAATGCGCTCTTTGCACCTACTGCATCCTGGGGCTCGTTGGGCTGCTAGTTCCTTTATCTTTAATATGATTTACGATACCTTTTGCAGAATTAAGCCAAACGAATTTCCTGATCTTCCCATAGTGGATGCCTTGCCTTCGGGGAAGCAGGATGTGGTGTTGGGTCTGTTGGATGATGAAGTGAAGGGGTGGCAAGAAGCGTTAGCAAGGGCCAGAGCAGAATTATTAAAAACTCCTTCTTCTGGACAAGAAACAAAGCGTGCTCAAGAAGCAGTGGATTCAGCAAAAGAAAGCTTAGCCTGCACCGAATACGTCCGGGGCCAGCTGCTCCTTCTCCCCCAGGAGGTTATTAGCATTGGATATCGTTAAATATTTAATTCCTTTGGTGATCCAGCTTACACCCGCCCTGAAGTATGACAGCTTTGAGAAGGTTTCGGTGGTAAAGGACTCTCGCATTCTCCAAAAAACTCAAGCCAGCCAAGGCCAAGGGGTGGACTACCTGGACTGTTCTGTTCAGGGTCATTTGGCGGTGGATACGCCGCACCTGGAGGTC
The DNA here is from genome assembly GCF_002930195.1 of Holospora curviuscula. Lineage (GTDB taxonomy): Bacteria > Pseudomonadota > Alphaproteobacteria > Holosporales > Holosporaceae > Holospora > Holospora curviuscula. Next base: position 726 of record NZ_PHHC01000019.1, read on the forward strand.
ATCTCCACAACGGGCCAGCGTCCCTCGGGCCTAGAGGTGGCGCCTCGCCCAGAGTTTACCGAGATTCACCACACGGTCCTGCCCTCTATTACTGAAGAATCCCAGAGACCTCGTACCACCTTTAAGCCTGCCTTTAAGGCCGCTCTGGGGGTGGGCGTTGCAGCTCTGGCAGGGGCCAGCGGAGGTCTTGCCTCTGGCGTGCTTGCAGCGTCCGCTCAGGCCTTCATCCAGAAGGGAGGCCTGGAGTCTCTGGCCAATCACGAATCCCTTCAGCTCTCGGATATGCTCAAGGCAGCGGGGAAAAGCCTTGCAGTGCAAGGGCTAAGCTTGGGTGTGGGGGATCTGGGCAGCGCCGGGAACCTGATTAAGACGACGGCAGCCCATAGCTTGGTGTATCAGGAAAATCCTGTAAAAACCCTTGCCCGCCAAGGTGTTCTGCAGA
>NZ_PHHC01000020.1 GCF_002930195.1 Holospora curviuscula
TAGGTCATTTGGTGAGGATCAAAAGAGAATACGGAAGGAAAACGCTCGCCACGGTAGGCAATAAGCAGGCATATAGCTCTGAACAAGCTCAGATGCCAAGACAATCAATCAAGCGGTTCAGAAAAATGGGGGGGGCTAGAGTGACGACATACTTTTCTGTATTTTGCAACAAAATTTTTTTATGAGGTGGCCCTGAGGACTATCTCATTTAGAAATCTTTATTTTGAATTATAGAGCTGAAAAATATAAGAACCTGTCTTCACACGTAAGGAACTCTTTGCTTCAGGATCATAAAGTGATCAATCATCACATTATTTTTTTCGGAACAAAGCGCTATTTCACAATTTTTAGCCAATGGTCTGAAGTGATTCCCAAACACAAGCTCTTTCAAAACCCTATCTCATTTCTAAGATTTCCCACCCTGGAGTGCTAGAAATTGAAAGCTCTAGCATCTTTTTTAGAATTTTTTTCACAAATTCTTCAAATTTTACCTAACCAGCCTCAGAACAGACCCCGTGTAATGTTGGATATATCTTAATAGCCTCCGTAAATACTTTGTATCCTAAAACAGTATCGTGGGTATTTTTCCCATGGAATTTCATATGCAAACGATGTCCTTGCCTATTTGTTGGAAACTTCCCTTTTCACCCCCATTTCTATGTTTTTGGGCTTTGAGAATCAAATCCCAGACTTTTTTTGCACCTATATAGTAATTTATGCCATTTGAAAGAATTGAAGTAAGATCCTACATTGAATATCGTTTTGTAGTAGCCCAGAATTGCTCAATGGGGTTCGAGTAAGGGGAATATGGCAGTAAGAAACCTAGCCCGCAGCCAACCATTTGATTGTTTCTTCGTTATTTGTTTGGTTTTCTTCACAAGCCTTCTCAGAGTGAAAGATTTTTTATTACTAAAGCCTAACTTTTTAAGCTTTTTATAGACAAAAGCAATGCTTGTGTTAAAGCGCTCTGCTCATGGGTTATCTTCATTATTTTCCACATAAATTTTCAGCGGATTTGGATCTATGGTTTTTTTGCTGCTTCATTGTGCTTTAGGCTTAATAACGCCTTCTTTTTCCTAGCGTATCCACCCTATAGTTACGCTACTCTTACTCACCATAACTATTGTTGCGCTGGTCTTTTGATGATTCCCTAATTTTATGTATTCTATTATGCTTTTTTTAAGTCTGTTCTATATTTTATTCTT
>NZ_PHHC01000021.1 GCF_002930195.1 Holospora curviuscula
TAGCAAGATGGGATTCCACAGCGCTCGCGTGGTGGTCAAGGGCATCGGTTATGGCTTTTCTCGCCTGTGCCGAGCTTTTGATGCTTTCCAGCAAGGGGGTCTAGAGGGGCTTGGGGCCTATCTAAACCCGCTGAGCGACGGATTTTTGGCAGAACGCAGGGTGCTGATGAAGACCGCTCCGGAGTTGCAAAGAACCGGGGTGCAGGGGAAGGCAGAGCCTCAGGTTCACACCATACAACCAGCCCCTCAGAGCCCTAACATCGTCCCAGAACAGGTGGCGGTGCAGCAGTACTTTACTCAGTACAGGGATCAAAAATTCGTGGTGGGGAATCATAGAGATATAGAAAAAGCTATGAGAGATCGTAACAAAGAATGTAAATCTATTATGGAAAAGCGCACTGCTCGCCATCATGTAGGCACCCAGAAAAATAATGAAATCTTCGTTCAGTCGGATATCCATAGAGATGATGGCATTAGTATTTTGATTCCTAGAGAATGGCATGAAAGGGGGAACGTCCATACCGCAAACCAGAAAGAACTGGATAATTTTCGCCAGGCTCTATGTGTGAGCATTCGGGATATGCGAAAGCTCCCGGACCGCCTTCCCAGCGGGGCTCTTCAGACGGAAGTTCGAGAAGAGTTGAACGATGCATTACTGGAAGCCCTTCGAAAAAATCGAGAAATCTTTCCCGAGCAAATGAAAAAGAAGGGAGGTGCACCATGAAGTATACCTGTCTTCAAGATGTTCTGGATGAAATTTACGCTGCAGAGTATTCCGGGGATTATCTTCCACTTGGTGATGAAGCACAGTGGAAGGAAGGGTTAAAAACCTTTGGAACTAAGGAAGGTATGCTCTCGGCCCTGGCATATTATTTTAATATCTGGGACCAAGGCGAGAGAGGTATAAATTTTCGGCAAGAAGAAGGGGGATGTAAGATCTTTGAGCGAGCCGCTTGGACATTTTTTTATATATTTGACTCCATTGCTTTATTAAAAGATCCTTCTGTCATTCCAGAACTCATGGAGTATTTTCCTCCAGAAGGGAAAGAACGATGGCCTTGGACTATGGAGGATATATGGACGGAAATGATGTTGCAAACTGTGGCAGATTCTAATTTTGGTCCCACTTACATGGATTGGATTATGAGATCGTTACACCTACTGCATCCCGGATCCCGTTGGGCTGCCAGCTCTTTTATGTTTAGTATGATTTTCGATACCTTTTATGAAATTAAGCCAGATGAATTTCCTGAGCTTCCCATAGTGGATGCTTTGCCCTTGGGAAAGGGGGATTTGGTGTTGAGTTTGTTGGAAAATGAAATTTTAAGATGGCAAGAAGCGTTAGAAAGGGCTAAGGCAAGATTGTGTAAAACTCCTTCTTCTGAAAAAGAAATGAAACAAGCGAAAAACGCAGTAGATTCAGCAAAAGAAAGTTTAGCCTGCGCTGAATACGTCCGGGGCCAGCTGCTCCTTCTTCCCAAGGAGGTTATTAGCATTGGGCATCGGTAAATTCTTTCGAAAATTATGTTCCTTTTGGGCAGATCGGGAGCCGGGAACAAAGGAGGATGCGGTATATACGGGCTCCAGCTCGGTATTTCATCCCTCTTCCATTGAGGCGCAGGAGATCTCCGGCCGGGTGGGGGCCATCCTCCATCAGGGCACGCAGATGAAGGGC
>NZ_PHHC01000022.1 GCF_002930195.1 Holospora curviuscula
TCTCTGCCGCAGGAGCCTCAGAGATCGGCCAGGCCTATCGTAGCGGTCTTTCGGGGCTGGAACATAAATTACTCCACGGAGCCCTGGCCATGGCCTCCACGGTGTCTCTCCAAGCTCTTCAGAGCGGCACTGTGGACTGGAATCAGGCTCTTCTGGCGGCGGGCGCCACCATGGCGGCGGAGACGTGTGCGCAGGGCGTTACAGAAGGAATTCGAGACCAGCTGCCTCAAAGAGCCCAGGGGGAAGGGCAGGAGGCCTATACCCAGCGCTGTCAGGAGGCAGCCCAGGCGTTGGCAGGTCGGGCTGTGGCCTCGTTAAGAATTCTCCTGGCTACGGGGTTAGCCTTGGCGGGCAAGGATTCCGGAGATATCCAGGTCTGTGACACCGCGGCCACCACTGGCCTGGAGGAAAATTTTGTCACCACCATTCTGGCAGTAGCCTACGATGTAGCCCAGGGCGTTCAGGAAGTACGCGACGAGATCCAGGAGGGTAATTACTGGAGCGCCGCCGGTCAAGGAGCCCTAGCCGCCGGGTCCGTAACCTTGGATCTAGCCAGCGCAGGGGTGGGGAGCACCCTGGCCAAGGCAGGGATCCGCTTGGCGCGAAGCGCCTTAAGCAAAGACAAGGGCCCAGGGATACTGAAAAAAGAGGGCGGCAATGCTTCGGGTCTAAAGGCCACAGGAAAACAGCGCCAGGAAAAGAAAGCGGATATGACCCCGGCGGAATCCCGGGCGTATTTCGAACGTTACAAAGACAATCCTGTTTCCGTGGGGGAGTATCAAAAACGGGAAATGAAAAAGATCGTTCAAGCCAGGACAAAAGAAACTGGACTCAAGTATGAACAGCACCATGTATGGCCCGTGGCTCAGTCCGATGAACTGCTTAAGGTTACTGGACGGAAGTATAAAAATAATGCGGTGATCCCTTTACCACTGAAATTACATCAAGCCCAGGGTCTTAAACTTATCCATCGAAGAAACAGACTCTCCAAACCTAATAATCCAAGAGAATCTCTGCTGCAAGGGGTGCAAGATA
>NZ_PHHC01000023.1 GCF_002930195.1 Holospora curviuscula
AAAGATATGAAAAAAAAAATAAAATTTAGTCATTTATGCTTTTTGATTGGCACTGGAACAGCTTTTTATGCTTTTAGTGTTGATGCGAAGCCAGTTAAGAAAAAAAGTAAACAAAATCAGCAGGTTCAGGAAAATCCGAAAAGTGAGAAGTCCTTTTATAATGATGGATATCAGGATGAAATTGAGGTTAGAAATGAACTAGCTCAATTGCGCAATGAATTCAAAAACAGGATGACAGAGACTGATTGGTCGGACCTGTGTGAATTTATAGAGAATAATATCCTACCCCGCGTTAAAGATGGAAAGCTTCCCCAATTGAGCAGGGAATTGCAGAGCTCGATTAGTGGCGCCTTTCTTCTGTTGTCTTATGCTTCAAGCAGCGACCTTGTGAAGCATTTTAAGAAAAATTTAGCCGGTATGGTCTCTGAGTTACTCAATTCGGAAGATTTTTTTGATAAAGCACAGAGTCAGCATCAGATTCTTAAGCCGGATACCCTCCATCAGACGAATCGTCCTAAGGAGCAGACTTCTTTTAGGAATGGTGATTATCGAGAGGCAATTGAGGTTAGAAATGTACTAGTTCAATTGCGCAATGAACTCAAAGAAAGGATCACAGATGCTGATTGGTCGATCATCTGTGATTTTATAGAGATCAGTATCCTACCTCGCGTAAAGGATGGACAATTGTCCCAATTGAGCAGGGAATTGCGGGGCGCGATCAGCAACGTCTTAGAAACGAATCCTGATCGTTCAAGCGGCGACCTTGTGGAGTATTTTAAGCAAAATTTAGCCGGTATGGTCTCTAAGTCACTCAATGCAGAAGATTTTTTTGATAAAGAACAGAGTCAGCATCAGCAGTGGACGGATCAATTTCAAATACCTCAACAGCGAGTTCCGCAAGTTAATCAGGGGGATACCGTTTCAGTACAGAAAAATCCAAGGGGGAAACGTCTTGGTAATGACGTATATAGCTTGCTTGAAAAGCAATACGTTTCTTTTTTTCCCCTTTTGGAGCCTCAGAGAGAAATATTGGATCAGCTAGAAATTCCTTTTACACAGCAATCTACAGTAAGTAATAACGAAAGAAAGTATTATTTACAATTTTCGACTCCTCCTGTGGAGAAGGGGCTTGAAGAAAAAATTTTTTACTTTGAAGACAATTCTAAGAAGAATAAAGAATTTAAAAATGAATTGATGAAAACGCATTACGTTAATTGCAAAACACTTCTGATACCTCAACAAGATTTTCTCAGTTCACAAGGTATTTCCTTTAAAGTGAGGAAGATAAATTTTGGAGGAAAAGATACTTATTATTTATTCTTCGATCAAAATTTATTCTCAGATCCTATTACAAAAAAAGTTAAGCTGAGTTTAGTAAAAAACTTTCAATTACTCTAAAAAAGTCTTGAAAAAGACTTTTTTCTTCCTTCACCAAGGAAAAAAATTCTTTAAAATTTTTTTATTTTCATAATGGACACAGTCTTTCGAACTCTTTTAAATAGAATAGAATTATAATGTTAACTAAGCTTGACAAGAGTAAATTTTTTTGGTAAAATAAATGAAGTTTTTATTAACTTTAATA
>NZ_PHHC01000024.1 GCF_002930195.1 Holospora curviuscula
GAAAGATACACAAGCGTGTATCTCGAAGATTCTATGGCTTCTACCCCCTTTTCTTCTTTAGATCTTGACTCACTCAACTGTGCTGATAGGGGTATAAAACAGACTTGTGGTCAGAAAAATAGAGCCTAATTAATCACCTATCCTATTTCCTCGACCCTTGGCATCCTAGATAGTGTCGTTACGAGATATTGAGCCAAAGGGCAAGACAGCGTATTTGGGCGGCTGCAAGAAAGGAGGAGCTGTTTTTGGCATATCGCGTGGCGATGCCTCTCCATCGCTTAAGATGCAAGAAGGCATTTTTTTGTCATAGAAGCGCTGTTCTTTTCGATTCCTTTTTGCAGGAATCACCGCTTGAATGGTTTGACTGTTTGCCATGTCTAATACAGCATCTGAATCATCGCCTTTGTCGGCTAAAAGACCTTGGGCGTTTATGCCCTCAATAAAAGCCTCAGCCTGTGTACAATCAGCTGTGCTATCTTCTGTAACAAGGATTCGCACTGGCATACCAGTTGCATCTACGGCTATATGTATTTTGGAATTGAGCCCCCTTTTGTTCGTCCCATGACTTGGTTTCCACCACGCGCTCCTGCTGCATGAGGGGGTACTTTGATAGGGCTTGCATCAAATCTATGAGCCACTCAAAATCAGGCTCCATCACAAGCGATTCTAACACCCCTTGCCAAACGCCTTTGTCCCGCCATCTGAAAAAGCCCCGATGCGTGTTTTTCCAGTGGCCATAAGCCAGGAGGTAAATCTCTCCAGGGTGCGCCAGTGCGCAATACCTAAAAGGCGGCGTTGATAAAAAGCCTATTATCAGGTGCGATACCTCCCCAGGAACCTTTTCGCCCAGGCAATCGCGGCTCTAAAAGACTCCATATGTGATCTGACATATCATGGCGTCGGTGAGCGCCTACCTTGCATTGATTCATTCTATACCTCATGCTAGCATAGATTGATTCTCGTGACGACACACTCTAGGTGTTTGATCCCAGAGAGTTATGGTATATATTATGAAGATAATAATGCA
>NZ_PHHC01000025.1 GCF_002930195.1 Holospora curviuscula
ATGATCGAGCTTCCAAAAATATGAATAAATTTTTCAACAACTTCAACGCGCTCTTCTCAATTTGAATTCCCCTTTTTGGGGAGAAATTTCCATACAACAGGGATAGCGACAGTGCCACAAACCACTGATACCATCAAAATATTAATATCGATTTGGCCCCATTTCCAATTCGTCCTATCCATACTAATCTGCCATTTTGCGCCAGAAGGTAAAAAAAACTGCGCGATAAATTTTGATAGCGTCTCAAAGCTGAACGCATTAAATTCTTTTAAAAATCGCCTAATCCGCTTGTATCGAAAACACCGCCAGTGATTCATGGCTTGCGCTAATTCGACAAGATTAACTGTGCGAACAAGTGATAAGCGCACCTAACATTTGGGTTAAGCAATCAAGACGCCTATTGTCGATTTTGAAATATGGCTTTAAAATCCGCTTTAACTCGTTGACTGAAACCATGATGTATACCTCTTTTTCGATAATCGAGATTATACACTTTTTGTTTTTATTTCAGCGCGTTACTGTCAATGCAAACTAACTAACCAATTAGTTTTGTCTGGTACAGAGGAAAATTTTATAAAAATCCTTGAATATTAAGAGATTCTTTTAAGTTTTAGGGTCAAATGTTATAGAAGAGTTTTTTAGAACTCTCTTTACATAGATAGAGATGTCTTGTATGAAAAATTTGGATAGGACACTCTATAAATAATTCTAGCTTAATAGACGCGCAATGGGACCGAAACGGGAATCACTTTGAGACGGGAGATAATGACAAAAGCTGGAAATATAGCCAAAAAACGTTGAGAAAAATACTAAGATTTACGTTTAGGCACTAAAGAATGAAAAAATATGAAAAATTTCTAAATCTTTCAGATTACATAAAAATGGTGTAGCAAGGCAGGATGCTTTAAGAAAATTTTTTTATGCAATTAAATCTGGATAAATTTCAGAAATTATTTCAAAATTGGGTTAAATGATAAGACTATCGCTATAGACGCATAGGCTTCAAGAGGAAGTTACGCTACGGATATACTCTTCTAGCTTGAAAATGGGATTATATTTTTTTATTAATTCTAAAAAAATGACAATAAGATAATAGAGATGGCAAAAAATACAATACAGTCTAGCATTAAATAAAAGTGCAATAGAATACATTAAATTAGTGAACAATAAAAATAAAAGCGTAAAAATAGTTATGATAAGTAAAAATCATGAGCAAAAATCGCTAGGATATTTGATTCAAACATTGCTTCTGTCTATAGAAAACTTAAAAAATTAGATTTTAACTATAAAAAACTTTTTATCTCTGGGAAGGCGTGTAAAAAAAATAAATATTAAGAAACAATCACTCATATAGCGTCTGAAAAGACTTGTATAGAGTAACGAGAGTAGTTTTGATACTCCTATTTTCGCAGAGAGGGTGGGGTAAAAAAAGTAAACAGTGTGTAGGCAAAAAGCCCGATAACAATTACAAAAGAACCCCTAGTATAGCCTCTGGACTCGTGAATATACTCAGCTCACTATAGAACGGTTATAGAGTAGCACGTCCATTGAACAATGTGTAGAACATCGTATCTGTTTAGGGGGAACTCATTGTTTCTCAATGGGCTCCCGGTTAGGAGAATAAGGAGGTAGGTATTAGTATCCTTAATTATTTTCTACCTAGTCTTGCCTTTATGAAAAGCAGTACTATCCATGACAATACCAGAGTTTTCTG
>NZ_PHHC01000026.1 GCF_002930195.1 Holospora curviuscula
CACCGGAAATTCCTGCGATAATGGAATAGACTGCGGTAGAAATAATTATTCAACGTTACCCCAAATGGTGCCCTGGCGAGAGATTTAGGGAAACTTTTTTAATTCGCTACTTTTTTCATTTTTTCCAAAAGTTTTTGCGATTTTTTCGAATATGGAACTCTTTGAGCGAGACTGGTCTAAGACGTTTTTTTGAGAAGAGTTATCCTTAGTGAAATCAGGCGTTTCATGGTGCTGTATAGCGTACCGCCTCTTTGTACGATCATAATCATCTTCTTGTTGCATTATACAGCGCATATTTTCGCTTATTTGTTTGAAAGTATTTATTAATTCTTCTTTCTGCTCTCTCCTATAGCTAAGTTGCTCAAGTGCTTTTTCTAGATATCTTTGATCGTTTGTTGCTAATGCTAATATATCATGATACTGTTGTTTCTGAGCAATGGGTATTGAACCAAGTTCTTCTTTAATCTGCTTAAGTCTCTGTTCAGTTTTTTCACTCTGATACTTACACAGATTTGCGTGGTCATTACAAAATTTTTCCAAAAGCCCTAGAGACTGCAAGAATTGTGTCTCTGTTTGATTAGACTGAACCGGGAAAAGCCGCGTTAAAATATTGGAAATATCGTTATCTAGAGAGTCAAAGTCATAAAATTTCAACATACAAGGAAGCTCTTTTTTGTTCTTTAACATTGTTAAAGCGTCCAATAACTGTTTTTTATTTTCTTCAGACGTCTTAACTATGTCAAGTTGTTTTTTTACATCTGATAAATCATATGCTGCACACTCCAGTATTAGTACAAGATTTGGGTTTTCGTTCCCAAACTGTTGCAGTTTTTTTTGATCTATTTGGTAGGCCATATTTTCTGAAGGTTCTTCTTTCCAGCTTACTCCAATACTTTCGCCGTTGCTATTTTTACAAAGATCGTTTAAAAGCTTAAAATATCTTACCAAGTCCTTTATGTTTGGAGGATTGTTAGCGTGTCCTGTTATGGATACCGACGTTAAAAATAGGAATAACAAATAACTTATTTTTTTCATGATTTATATTTTATAGAAGTTACAAAGATATTTTAAACTATAAATATTAAATTTTAATTATAGACGGGAAAACTTTCTCTAGAACACCTGAAAGGGGGAGGAGATGAAAAACTCTCCGTTGAACCCTGCCTTACAGTGTACAGAAAGTACTGATCTAAATCACCCACACCTGAGGACACTGGATATTCTGTGTGTGAGAGAAAAAAGCACATGTAATCCCCACACCAAAGCATCAAGACGATCAGGAGAGCCTGTACTATCGGTGTATACTGCATCATTTGTTCCTCCAATTCTGAAAAA
>NZ_PHHC01000027.1 GCF_002930195.1 Holospora curviuscula
TCTTTAGAAAACATTCGCCATGGGCAGCTGCTCTTTATTATGTAAAATACTCTGTTAACACGCTCTTTCTTTTGGTGTTTACTTCTATTACTATACTTGCCTCATTCGAAATGATTTTTAATGAGCGTTTATTCATGATCTGTTAAATCCTTTGGATCACGGGTTCTTATTACCTCTAAGCTTGACTATACTGCCTCCTTTTATCCATGAATATAGGATTTTAAAACGCTTCCAGATCTCTTAAATGCTTTACTTTTCTCCTGCTTTCATCACTACAACCTTGACGCCTAAACTCTATGGAATACCGTGAACTCTTAAGTGAAAAATATTCATTGTCTCTGTATTTGGCTATATTGTTTAGAAACAATGCGTAAGCTCTGTTAATTGTTTTATATTGCTAGAGTCGCTGCCTCAGTGATGTTGGCGCATCTCTGGAGCGCCCTTTAGAACTGTATGGTTTGGCAATGTGTGATTTTCCATGATTTATAATTTTGGTAAATTTTACCAAGATATTCCCAAAAAGAAGAGTATTTTTAGGCGCACGAAACCACTCTAATTTTTTCCATAATATGTCATTAATCATCCTTCTTCCCATTTTTACTTCTGCTTTCTCATTAAATTACAAGAGACTACTTGTTAGCTTGGTTTAGGGTTACACTCTAGAAGTCATTGGGCTATGTAACATTCTTTCCATTGGGTATTGGATATATCCCACACAATTTAGTATCAGCGATACGAGGAAAGCAAAAAGCGTTGCCAAGTTTAAAAGCGGAGAAAAGATTGAGCTGGTTCTTCAGTAAACAAAGTCTTAAAAAGTCAATCAAGCAAACCAAAATCAACAATATAATCCATTAAATATATCAGAGCGGTTAAATAGTTTTTTATCTCTGTTACTCATAAAGTATCCAATAACCCCGACCGCTTGATAATCCATAGAACTAATTTAATATTTGATAAAAAAATTTACGTTTATATTAAAAAAAATATTTTGTTAGTAAAAATTATGAAAAGTTTAAAGAGTAACGCTCCAATTTAAATATGCGTTTTTATTTTTTTCTTTGGAACGCTTGTTTCAAAAGACAAAATGTATGCTGTTGATGAGCAGGGCGTGTCGATCTTTAACGTGTTGAACATTCGCTCGACTAGAGTGCGTTCTGTGTAAAAACCTGCCTCAAATTCTCTGGGTTTTTTGTATAGATCGTGGGAATGACGGCTTTGTTGCTGCCAGCATAATATACAATGTAATGTATGGTAGCCTTTATCCATCAATAGCGTTTTAAAGTGAAAAATTCTCCATTAAATGAAGAACTTTTGTATAGTCAGCGCACTGAGCAGACGATAAAATGAATCTGATGGGGTTGCCTAACAGCGTGGATCTTCGTGCTAAAACCGTCTGCTGAGCGCCTCAGCGCTTGTTCTTGTGTGCCATTACTGTATTTTTTTCTGGCGCCCGCGGCGTGTGGATAGAAGAAACTCATTGTGAAATCAAGCATAATCTTATTCCGTATCAGT
>NZ_PHHC01000028.1 GCF_002930195.1 Holospora curviuscula
TCCCCAGTTTCATGGGACTGGGATTCACAAGCGCTCCTATCTTTTTTTGTCCAGACTCTTTTATCTTTGGTGCTTTTATAAAAACTATAAACTGTTTTCTAGGGTAGATATTCTTTATAAGAAACACCATGGGGATCCCAGTTTCATCTCATCAATATGAAAATTCATCAATGGTCTTGGGCTATGTTTGCGGCTTTTCCCATCATTGGTGGTTTAAAATGATCTTCAATTAAAGTCTTTTTTTCATCTATTAAATGACTTGGATAGGGTGTTCTTTTTTCTCCTATCCATATCTTTTAATCTATTTATTTTAAATTCTGAAGACAGGGGCTTATAAATTCTTTATTCTTCATAAGCTTTGCTCTTTATACCCTCCTTTTACCAAGAAAACTATGTTTAATCCATTGATCTTTTCTTAAATCTTATAGCCTTTTACTCACTCACGTTACAACGCTTTAATTACAATCTCCTTTTATTCTAAATGGCAAAACCGTCTAAGAATACACTCTAAAAATGCCTATTTTCTTTTTTGACACACCAAAGCAGAAAAAAAACTCTAACTGGGATAGTTAGGTAGATTAGTTCAAAAATTTTGCTAATATTAAAGTTAACCAATCAATACATCACTTATATGTTAAAAGAGCCACAAAACTTTCTTCCCAGAGCAGCGCAAGCTTTAAGAATTTTGGCTATGGATAGTGTGGAACGCGCCGGCTCGGGCCATCCAGGAATGGCTATGGGGATGGCAGATGTTATGGCGGTTCTTGCCTCTTTTCACTTAAGATGGGACCCTGAAGATATTCAATGGCCAGATCGAGATCGCTTCGTACTTTCAGCTGGCCATGGTGCATTGTTATGGTATACAGTGCTGTATATGTGGGGTGCGCTTTCCTTAGAGGAACTAAAACGGTATCGTCAGTATGGGAGTCAAACTCCAGGTCATCCTGAACGGGGACATCCTCTGGGAACGGAAGTTACTACGGGACCTCTAGGACAAGGGATAGCTAACGGTGTGGGGATGGCACTCAGTGAATCTTTGTTGCGCAAAGAATTTGGTCAAGACCTCGTGAATCACCACACCTACGTTATGCTAGGGGATGGGTGTTTAATGGAAGGGGTAGCTCAAGA
>NZ_PHHC01000029.1 GCF_002930195.1 Holospora curviuscula
TATCCTGATATTCAAACTTATTTTTTGATTGCGTATAGACACTATATTAGATTCGCTTATTGGCAAAAAAATTGCTGGTGGGTTAATAGAACACGCTCTAATGTAAGGTACATAAGTATATGTAGGAAATATCATGCATAAGAATCCAGACAATAAGTAATAAAATAACGGATTCGAATTCGTCTAAAGTATATCATGTGATGAAAAAACGTACCGCCCGTCACCATGTGGGGACTCATGCCAATAACGAAAACTTTATTGCTTTCAATATTCACAGAGATGCCGGTGTTAGTGTCATTATTCCTCAAGAATGGCACAAATACTTTGTCCATACTGCCAACGCCTTTGAGTTTGATAACCTCCGTCAGTCTTTATTTTGGAGTATTCGAGATTTACGAAATTGTACCAACCGTATTGCGGACCCCGTGCTACGTAAAGAAGTGCATCAGGATTTGAACGCCGCATTGATTCAAGCGGTGCGGTTAAATGAGCAGTATTTTGCAGAACAAATGCACCAGCGCATTTTAAAACCTTAGGGAGGAAAACGTGAAAAATTATACCTGTTTGCAAGACGTTCTAGATGATTTGTATGAAACTCAGGAGATTGATGCGGGAGAAAAGTACTGGAAAGAAGCCATTAAAAAATTTGCCACAAAAGAAGGGCTGTTGAAAGCCCTATCCCATTATTTTGAATTGTGGGACAGAGAAGAGCGGGATCGGGATTATTTGCGAGAACTCCTTAGCCTTGAGGGACAAAAAGCGTCCTGGTGCTTTTATTATCTTTTCGAAGCGTTGAGTTCTTTGAAAGATCCTTCTTTTATTCCCCAAGTGATGCGGTATTTTCTTCCTTCTGGTAAAGAAGTAGATCATTGGGGAATGGAAGATATATGGACGGAAATGATGTTACAAACTGTTGCAGATTCTGATCTTGGCCCAACTTATATGCATTGGATTATGCGCTCTTTGCATCTTCTGCATCCTGGGGCTCGCTGGGCTGCTAGTTATTTCATTTTTAATATGATTTACCATACCTTCGACGATATGACCTCGGGCCAATTTCCTGATCTTCCCGTAGTGGATGCTTTGCCCTTGGGGAAGCGGGATTTGGTGTTGAGTTTGTTGGATGAAAAAATTGAGAGGTATAAGCAATCCCTTGAAGAAAAAAAGAAGAAAATTCTTAATAATGTTTTAATCTGTATCACACTTTTTACCTACATGCTTTTCGCTTTTTTTACTTCATCCTTTGTTTTTTCAAGTCGTCATATCAACACTACTCTCGTTAATATATAGAAGACTTTACTTGGGTATATTTTTTATGACTTCTAGAGACATATCTTTCTTTTCTTGCTCTATTTACCCAAATGTAAAGCCACTAAACACCTAGTTTCTTGAATACTACTGCTTCATATTCTTTGCTTATCGCAAACTCAGCTCTAATATACCTTTAATCTAGTCTTCTAATTATAGTTCATAGTCTATTCTATGGTTACATTAGCCCTTACAATAGAGTTGATCCATCTAGCGATTCTTCAAGTTTGGATGAACAAACGTAAATTTTTTTTAATATATATTATTTTTTTTAAAAAAAGCTTGAAAAAGAATATTTTTTTTTTATAATAAAGAAGTAAACTTTTTATTAATTTTTTACTATGAAAAAAATAAACTATATAACTATGTTGGT
>NZ_PHHC01000030.1 GCF_002930195.1 Holospora curviuscula
ATATTAAATCTTTTAGCCGCTTTTTCTATGCTCTCTTTACTATCACGGATCTCTCTACGGATTGCCTCCGTTGTTCTGGCATTTGCGTGTAATGCTTGTCCCATAAGCTTTTTCTCCATGCATTATTATCTTCATAATATATACCACAACTCTCTGGGATCAAACACCTAGAGTGTGTCGTCACGAGAATCAATCTATACTGGCATGAGATATAGAATGAATCAATGAAAGGTTTTTATGATAGGCGCTCACCGACGCCATGATATGCCAGATCGCATATGGAGTCTTTTAGAGCCGCGATTGCCTGGGCGAAAAGGTTCCTGGGGAGGTATCGCCCCTGATAATAGGCTTTTTATCAACGCCGTCTTTTGGATATTGCGCACTGGCGCACCCTGGAGAGATTTACCTCCTGACTTATGGCCACTGAAAAAACACGCATCGACGCTTTTGCAGATGGTGGGACAAAGGCGTTTGGCAAGGGGTGTTAGAATCACTTGTGATGGAGCCTGATTTTGAGTGGCTCATGATTTGATGCAAGCCCTATCAAAGTACCCCCTCATGCAGCAGGAGCACGTGGTGGAAACCAAGCCATAGGACGAACAAAAGGGGGCTCAATTCCAAAATACATATAGCCGTAGATGCGCCTGGTATGCCAGTGCGAATCCTTGTTACAGAAGATAGCACAGCTGATTGTACATAGGCTGAGGCTTTTATTGAGGGCATAAACGCCCAAGGTCTTTTAGCCGACAAAGGCGATGATTCAGATGCTGTATTAGACATGGCAAACGGTCAAACCATTCAAGCGGTGATTCCTGCAAAAAAGAAGGGAAAAGAACAGCGCTTCTATGACCAAGACTTGTACAAGATCAGACATCGTGTTGAAAATGCCTTCTTGCATCTTAAGCGATGGAGAGGCATCGCCACGCGATACGCCAAAAACAGCTCCTCCTTTCTTGCAGCCGCCCAAATACGCAGTCTTGCCCTTTGGCTCAATATCTCGTAACGACACTATCTAGGTAGATCCCTACAAAACTAGCTGTTTTTTGTGGTATATAGCCCACTAACTATAGAACAGTTCAAAGAATAGCGCGTTAATTGAACACTGTGTAGAAACGTCTTCTCTGTGTAACTTTTAGTACCCCCAATCCTGTTTTCCCTAACAAAGCTGCCCT
>NZ_PHHC01000031.1 GCF_002930195.1 Holospora curviuscula
AAAAGAGGGCGGCAATGCTTCGGGTCTAAAGGCCACGGGAAAACAGCGCCAGGAAAAGAAAGCGGGGACTCAGGATATGACCCCGGCGGAATCCCGGGCGTATTTCGAACGCTACAAAGACAATCCTGTGCCGGTGGGTAAGTATAAAGAGAAAAAAATGAAAGATATTGTTCAAGTCCGTACAAAAGAAACCGGACTGGAGTATGAACAGCACCATGTATGGCCCGTGGCTCAGTCTCGAGAAATTTCTAAAGTTACTGGAAAGCAGTATAAAAATAGTGCAGTTATTCCCTTGCCCCTGAAATTACATCAAGCCCAGGGGCGTAAATTGATTCACAAAAGAAATGAGACACTTAAGCCACAGAATCCACGAGAATCTTTATTGCAAGGGGTGCAAGATACCCGCCAAGGATTACTGGATGCGGGCTGTGATCGAACAAAAACCAATGAGGCTTGCCTAGAGGCACTGAAGAAAATAAAGGCGGATAACCCGGAGGGATTTTCTGGAAAAATCCCTCCCAAACCCTAAAAAATGGAGATACAAATGACAAGACAACAAATTTATAATGAAATTCGTGCACGATCACCTCTGTGGTCCGGCGAAGCGCCCGAGCTTTTAGAAGCTCTAGAAGCCTTTGAAAATGAAGAGATATTAGAGGATTTAGAGGACTTATATCAAGAATGGGGAAGTCTTCCAAAAATATATTGTACGGATAAAGAAGAAGACATAGAACATATTCAACAATGCGAATCCTTGTTTGATTTTATGCTGCAGGCGCTGTTTGACCACGGAGATCCCTCCGTGATTCCACGGTTACTGAAGTACGTTCCCTCAGATGATGACGATAAAGAGGATCTGGTATTTATGGAAGACTATTCCAGTGAGCGAATATGTAATGGCATTACCAGTGCACGCTATTTTGGGGAAGACTACATTCCCGTGCTGTTGGGGTGTATTCATGAACTTTTGCCCCGAGCGATAGATGCTGCAGATTCTTTTTTGTATCAAATGATTTTGGATGACTTGGTTTATTTTAAAGAAACTCGTCCTCTAGTAAGTTATTTTTATTTGGCGCAAAAAGAATCTCTGAGGAAAATTTTCGACTACTCAATT
>NZ_PHHC01000032.1 GCF_002930195.1 Holospora curviuscula
TCATATCCTAAAATTTAACTTAAATTTATCATACCTAACATGTGTTAGGTTAGTCAAGAGCTATTTGTAACATATGAAGTTCTTGTGAACGAAATCTCTCCGGAAGCTGTAAATAACTCACATGCCAATCAGATGAGGTTCCTTATGTTGTTAACCACAGCCCAATACTATGATCGCCTGAAAGAAGTTGCGCATATTATCGCTGCAGCAATTATACGTACACATTCTAGCAAAAACCTAGGTAAATCAAGGCCTTCAGAGAAACTTTCTCTTGACTTCTCTTCAAAAGGAAGCGCTTCTAGAGCAAGTTTGTTGGAGAAAACTAATTATGGTCAAGATCATGAAAGAATCTGTTATTAAGCAAGTTCTGGCTTTGCAAAGTAAAAGCACTGCAGAACTTAAAGAACTGTGGCGAAGTATTTTTGATACCGATGCGCCGCCCCATTCCAAAACCTATCTCATCCCAAGGCTGGCCTATCGTCTGCAAGAACTCGCTTATGGGCCTATGGCTGAAAAGTCAGCAAAACAGCTGGATAATTTAGCCGATCAAATGGAGAAAGGTAAAAAGTTCACCAATCACTATATGGCTTCAAAGCCTTTGGCCGGCACCAAGCTCATTCGTGAATTCCAAGGTGACTTGCATGAGGTGCTGGTTTCAGAAAATGGCTTTATCTATCAAGGGCAAAGCTATAAATCCTTATCAGCCATTGCTCGTAAAATTACCGGTACCAGATGGAATGGACCAGCGTTCTTTGGCCTGCGTAGTAACAAGGAGGCCTGATGAATAAAAAGATACGCTGCGCCATTTATACACGTAAATCCCATGAGGAAGGATTAGAGCAGGCCTTTAACAGCCTTGATGCGCAACGACTTGCGGCTGAAAGCTATATCGCCAGCCAACAACATGAAGGATGGGTAGCTTTAGCTAAGTCCTATGATGATGGAGGTTATTCCGGTGGCACACTGAATCGTCCGGCTTTACAAGAGTTGTTTCAAGATATTGAAAATGGCCTGGTTGATTGTGTGGTGGTTTATAAAATTGATCGTTTATCGCGCTCCCTGATTGATTTTTCCAAAATTGTAGAGCTTTTTGATAAGCATCAAGTGACATTTGTGGCAGTGACTCAATCCTTTAATACCTCAAGCTCCATGGGGCGTTTGATGCTTAATGTTCTGCTTTCTTTTGCGCAGTACGAAAGAGAATTAACCGGTGAGCGTATCCGCGATAAATTTGCCGCCTCCAAGAAAAAAGGCATGTGGATGGGCGAAAATCCGCCACTTGGTTATGACATTTGTGATCGCAAATTAGTGATCAATCTTGAAGAAGCAAAGCTGATTCGGCATATCTTTAGCCGTTTTTTGATTTTGCGCTCAACCACCAATCTGGCGCGGGA
>NZ_PHHC01000033.1 GCF_002930195.1 Holospora curviuscula
TCATATCCTAAAATTTAACTTAAATTTATCATACCTAACATGTGTTAGGTTAGTCAAGAGCTATTTGTAACATATGAAGTTCTTGTGAACGAAATCTCTCTGGAAGCTGTACATAAACCACATGCTAATCAGATGAGGTTCTATATGCTATTAACCCAAGCCCAAAACTATGATCGCCTGAAAGAAGTTGCACATATTATTGCTACAGCAATTATGCGTGTGCAATCTAGTCAAAACCTAGGCAAATCAAGGCTTTCAGAGAAACTTTCTCTTGACTTCTCTTCAAAAGGAAGCGCTTCTAGAGCAGGTTTGTTAGAGAAAACTAATTATGGTCAAGATCATGAAAGAATCTGTTATTAAACAAGTTCTGGCTTTACAAAGTAAAAGCACCGCAGAACTTAAAGAATTGTGGCGAAGTATCTTTGATACGGATGCACCGCCTCATTCCAAAACTTATCTCATCCCAAGGCTAGCTTATCGGCTGCAAGAGCTTGCTTACGGCCCTATGGCTGAAAAATCAGCAAAGCAGCTAGATAACTTAGCCGATCAAATGGAAAAAGGTAAACAATTCACCAATCACTATATGGCTTCTAAACCTTTAGCCGGCACCAAGCTCATCCGTGAGTTCTAGGGCGACTTGCATGAGGTGCTGGTTTCAGAAAATGGCTTATCTACCAAGGGCAAAGCTATAAATCATTATCCGCCATCGCTCGTAAAATCACCGGCACCAGATGGAATGGACCGGCCTTCTTTGGAGTGCGCGGTAATAAGGAGGCTTGATGAACAAAAAAATACGCTGTGCCATTTATACACGTAAATCCCATGAAGAAGGATTAGAGCAAGCTTTCAACAGCCTTGATGCGCAAAGACTTTCCGCTGAAAGCTACATTGCCAGCCAACAACCTGAAGGATGGCGCGCTTTAGCTAAGTCTTATGATGATGGCGGCTACTCAGGTGGCACCCTGAAGCGTTCGGCTTTGCAAGAGTTATTTCAAGATATTGAAAATGGCCTAGTTGATTGTGTGGTGCTTTATAAAATAGATCGTTTATCGCGCTCTCTGATTGATTTTTCCAAAATTGTAGAACTGTTTGATAAGCACCAGGTTGTCTTTGTGGCGGTGACCCAATCCTTCAACACCTCACGTTCCATGGGGAGGTTGATGCTTAATGTTCTGCTTTCTTTTGCACAATACGAAAGAGAATTAACGGGTGAGCGTATTGGGGATAAATTTTCCGCCTCCAAGAAAAAAGGCATGTGGATGGGCGAAAATCCGCCACTTGGTTATGACATTTGTGATCGCAAATTAGTGATCAATCTTGAAGAAGCAAAGCTGATTCGGCATATCTTTAGCCGTTTTTTGATTTTGCGCTCAACCACCAATCTGGCGCGGGA
>NZ_PHHC01000034.1 GCF_002930195.1 Holospora curviuscula
TCATGAACATTTTCTCTTGACAGAAAGGAACAGTATGCCTAAACTCAAACAGTGATTTTTTTATGGATATTTTTTGATGAATTTGAAATTAAAATATATGTTTACAGTATTGACAATAGGAATATTTACCGCACAACAGGCTGCACAGGCTGGGAATGATGCTGAGGATGAAAAAAATCCACCTCTCCAAAATCAGAGCGTTCCCAATGGTGCTCCCCAAGCGCAAGAAAACCTACAGCAGCAAGGATTTCAGCAAGACCATAGTGTACAGGATAAGCAGGTTTGGTACAAAACACAAGTTGAAAGGGTTGAGACTAAGATTCAGGAAATTGTGCAGAGTCAAAAAGAGCTTGCGGTTCTAAGTGAGAGGCTTGATAAAAACTGGACACAGGTTGAGACAGCCAGCCAAACTATTCAAGCGCGTCTAGAAGAGTGTAAAGGTAACATTGAAAAAAATCAGCAGTTTCTGGAAGCATTGAATGTTTCAAGACAAAAAAATAAAAATTATCTGGAGGGGTTGTATTCGGAAATACAGAAAAATAGGGAGATTCAACAAAGCTGTGAAAGCGAAAAGCAGGACATTCTAAACACGCGTGCAGCTAGGGCTCAGGCAGTGTGTGTTCCTGAAAATCAGGAGCGCCAACAGCAAAGCCAAATTCAGGAGATTACACAGAGTCTTGAGAATATCCATCTTGAGCAAGGGGTAGACAGTGGTGATAATCAGGGTTCAGCGCTTGAAGCAGATAAAAAGCTCCAAACAATTCTCGAAAAGCTTCAAAAGGTACTTAATGCACAAAAGGAAGAGTACGAGAACATCCAACATAGGATAAAAAAATGCGAAGATTTGGATTCTAAGTTGCAGGGTGGTTTAAAATTCTACGAAACGCAGGATCATGTGCTGCAACGGCTTAAAAAAGAGCTTGAGAATGAAGCACTTGAGCTCCCAGAGCAGCGGAAACAAATTCAAAATCAGTATCAAATTTTTAAACAAAACAGAGAAGAACTTAAGAATACTCAGGAAAAATTTGAGAAGATCCATCGTCAATTACTAGATATAATGATTCAGCAAGGTTCAAAAAGAATCCACGATCAGTCTCAGTAAACGTGAAAAAGGTAACAAGATCTGAAGGAGAGGGTGTTTTTCGAGATCAAAATTCTTAAAAACAGAGCAAAAATTTGTCTTCTGGGAAAGTAGCCCGAGAAGAAAATTATCCATCGCGCGACTGTAATCGGCTACATAAGAAAGTTTATTGCTTTCAGAGCGATGGTTACCGGTGGGTTCCCTGGCCCAACCTGAATGGTTTCTTGTTAGAAAAAGTATAGTAGAAGTCGTTAAATTAAGACCTTTTGAAATATGCTAAAAGAATGTTATAAATTCATCAATAGACTCTAGTAC
>NZ_PHHC01000035.1 GCF_002930195.1 Holospora curviuscula
TCATGAACATTTTCTCTTGACAGAAAGGAACAGTATGCCTAAACTCAAACAGTGATTTTTTTATGGATATTTTTTGATGAATTTGAAATTAAAATATATGTTTACAGTATTGACAATAGGAATATTTACCGCACAACAGGCTGCACAGGCTGGGAATGATGCTGAGGATGAAAAAAATCCACCTCTCCAAAATCAGAGTGTTCCCAATGGTGCTCCCCAAGCGCAAGAAAACCCACCGCAGCAGGGATTTCAGCAAGACCATAGGGTACAAGATGAGAAGGCCTGGTACAAAGAACGACTTGAAACTATTGAGACTAAGATTCAAGAAATTATGAAGAGTCAACAAAATTTTTCTGTTCTAAGTGAGACGCTTGATGAAAACTGGAAACATATTGAGACAGCCAGCCAGACTATTCAAGCACGTCTAAACCAGTGTACAGATGATATTGAAAAAAATAAAGGGTCTCTGGAAGAATTTGATGCTGCAAGACAAAAAAACAAAATTTATCTGGATAAATTATATTTGGCAAGAGACGAGCATAGAACGCTTCAACAACGCTGTGAAAGCGAAAAGCAGGACATTCTAAACACGCGTGCAGCTAGGGCTCAGGCAGTGTGTGTTCCTGAAAATCAGGAGCGCCAACAGCAAAGCCAAATTCAGGAGATTACACAGAGTCTTGAGAATATCCATCTTGAGCAAGGGGTAGACAGTGGTGATAATCAGGGTTCAGCGCTTGAAGCAGATAAAAAGCTTCAAACAATCATCGAAAAGCTTCAAAAGGTACTCAATGCAGCAGAGGTACACTCTCAGAACATCCAACACAGGATAGAAAAATGCGAACATTTGGATTCTAAGTTGCAGGGTAGTTTAGAAGTCTGCGACAAAAAAAATCATTTGCTTCAAAAGCTTAAAAAAGAGCTTGAGAATGAAGCACTTGAGCTCCAAGAGCAGCGGAAACAAATTCAAAATCAGTATCAAATCCTTGAACAAAACAGAGAAAAACTTAAGAATACCCAGAAAAAATGTGAGCAGACCCATCGTCAATTACTAGATATAATGATTCAGCAAGGTTCAAAAAGAATCCACGATCAGTCTCAGTAAACGTGAAAAAGGTAACAAGATCTGAAAGAGAGGGTGTTTTTCGAGATCAAAATTCTTAAAAACAGAGCAAAAATTTGTCTTCTGGGAAAGTAGCCCGACAAGGAAATTATCTATCGCGCGACTGTAATCGACTACATAAGAAAGTTTATTGCTTTCAGAGCGATGGTTACCGGTGGGTTCCCTGGCCCAACCGGAATGGTTTCTTGTTAGAAAAAGTATAGTAGAAGTCGTTAAATTAAGACCTTTTGAAATATGCTAAAAGAATGTTATAAATTCATCAATAGACTCTAGTAC
>NZ_PHHC01000036.1 GCF_002930195.1 Holospora curviuscula
TTCCACAGCGCTCGCGTGGTGGTCAAGGGCATCGGTTATGGCTTTTCTCGCCTGTGCCGAGCTTTTGATGCTTTCCAGCAAGGGGGTCTAGAGGGGCTTGGGGCCTATCTAAACCCGCTGAGCGACGGATTTTTGGCAGAACGCAGGGTGCTGATGAAGACCGCTCCGGAGTTGCAAAGAACCGGTAGGAAGGGGAAGCAGCAGGTGGAGGTTCAGGAAGTACACCAACCCCCGCAAGGCAGTGCTCCACCCGTCGTACCAGAACAGGTGGCGGTGCAGCAGTACTTTACTCAGTATAGGGATCAAAAATTCGTGGTGGGGAATCATAGAGATATTAAAAAAGCTATGAAAGACCGCAACATAGAATGTAAACCTATTATGGAAAATCGCACTGCTCGCCATCATGTAGGCACTCACAAAAATAATGAAACCTTCGTTCAATCGGATATTCACAGAGATGCAGGGATTAGTATTTTGATTCCCAAAGAATGGCATCAAGATTTTGTGCACACCGCCAATAAAACGGAGGTTGAGAACTTTCGTCAAGCTCTATTTGTGAGCGTTCGGGATATGCGAAAGCTTCCCGATCGTCTTCCCTCTGGGGGGTTGCAACAAGAAGTTCGAGAAGACTTGAACGATGCATTGCTGGAAGCCATTCAAAAAAATCGAGAAACTTTTCCAGAACAGATGAAAAAAAAGGGAGGTGCACTATGAAGTATACGTGTTTGCAAGATGTGTTGGATGAAATTTATTCAGCGGAATATGTGGGAAACTATTTACCGGTTTCTAACGAACCCCAGTGGTATGAAGGGTTTAAAACCTTTGGCACTAAGGAAAATATGCTCTCAGCCCTGGCATATTATTTTGATATCTGGGACCAAGGCGAGAGAGGCATAAATTTTCGGCAAGAAGAAAATGGATGCATGATCTTTGAGCGGGCCGCTTGGACATTTTTTTATATATTTGACTCCATTTCCTTATTGAAGGATCCTTCCATCATTCCAGAACTCATGCAGTATTTTCCTCCGGAGGGGGACGTACGATGGCCCTGGACCATGGAAGATCTTTGGACGGAAATGATGTTAGGTGTTGTTACAAGTTCTAATTTTGGTCCTACCTACATGGATTGGATTATGAGATCGTTACACCTTCTGCATCCTGGGGCCCGTTGGGCTGCTAGTTATTTTATGTTTAGTATGATTTACGATACCTTTTACAGAATTAAGCCAGATCAATTTCCCGAGCTTCCCATAGTGGATGCTTTACCCTTGGGGAAGCAGGATCTAGTGTTGAGTTTGTTGGAGGATGAAATTTCAGGATGGCAAGAAGCGTTAGAAAGGGCTAAGGCAAAATTGTGTAAAACGCCTTCTTCTGAAAAAGAAATGAAACAAGCGAAAAACGCAGTAGATTCAGCAAAAGAAAGTTTAGCCTGCGCTGAATACGTCCGGGGCCAGCTGCTCCTTCTCCCCCAGGAGGTTATTAGCATTGGATATCGGTAAATTCTTTCGAAAATTATGTTCCTTTTGGGCAGATCGGGAGCCGGGAACAAAGGAGGATGCGGTATATACGGGCTCCAGCTCGGTATTTCATCCCTCTTCCATTGAGGCGCAGGAGATCTCCGGCCGGGTGGGGGCCATCCTCCATCAGGGCACGCAGATGAAGGGC
>NZ_PHHC01000037.1 GCF_002930195.1 Holospora curviuscula
CCTTTTTTCTTCTTAATTTCTAAACCTTTACGACGGAACTCTAATGCATACGACATCTTTAAATATTTTTCTCTTTTCTTTTATTATAAATATTCTATCATTATTTAGCTATATTTAGTGGTGGGGTAGAGAAAATGGTACTAACCCATATTCCAAAAAAAAGTGGTGGTGTCATGGATACGGTTGCGTTCCGTAAAAGTAAAGCGATGCAGAAAATGATTAAGGACGCTGGTCATACTTTACCTTCCGCCTTATTCTTCTGACCTTAATCCCATTGAGAAAAAATGGGCTCACCCTAAGCAGCTACGATATTCTAAAAATTCTTCAATTGATGCGCTATTCCCTATAATCATTCATAGTTAATGGGTTATATATATTATTCAAAAAAAATAATTTTCTTCTATTATTATAGTTGTAGTCATAAAAAAACAACAATATTATATTATGAAGATATTAAACTACGTTCTTTTAGGTGGGGTAATTTTTAGTGTTTATTCAGCAACTTATGCTGTGAATGAAAAGTTGCAAATGGTTAAAAATGATTCGAAAAATACCACCAAAAATTTTTTTCCATTATTAAGAAAGGAGATTTTTGATACTAGTAGGGATTTTATCTCATTTATGGTTCGGCCTCATGCTCTAGAGCGTGATACAGTCATTCCTTTTTCTGACCATATTATGCAAGCTATACCAAAACTTTCTATCAACGACTTAGATCAATTACACCTGGACATTTCTAACCAAGTGAAAAATTATGATTCAGTATTAATACCATTTTTTAATAATTTATTAGTTACAGTTCAAGAAAGGCGTAAAATGTATGATTCAATCGCAAAATTAGATTTTACAGTCCACAAAGATAATATATTAAGTCGGTTAGATACCGTAAAGAGTAAAGAAGACTTTTTTGCATTGTTTCCCCCTGCCTATACTCTTCCTTTCGGACAAGACCCTATGGCGCTGAAATTGCTCAAAGATGCGTTTATTGATAGTCTAAAAAACTTTAAAGACTCTAAAGCTTTTTCTTCAGCGCAAATAAAAGGAGCC
>NZ_PHHC01000038.1 GCF_002930195.1 Holospora curviuscula
TCGGCCAGGCCTATCGTAGCGGTCTTTCGGGGCTGGAACATAAATTACTCCACGGAGCCTTGGCCATGGCCTCTAGCCTATCCCTCCAGGCTCTGGAAAGCGGCACTGGAGACTGGAATCAGGCCCTTCTGGCGGCGGGCACCACCATGGCGGCGGAGACGTGTGCGCAGGGCGTTACAGAAGGAATTCGAGACCAATTGCCTCAAAGAGCCCAGGGGGAAGGGCAGGAGGCCTATACCCAGCGCTGTCAGGAGGCAGCCCAGGCGTTGGCAGGTCGGGCGGTGGCATCGCTAAGAATCCTTCTGGCTACGGGGTTAGCCTTGGCGGGCAAGGATTCCGGAGACATCCAGGCCTGTGACACTGCGGCCACCACTGGCCTGGAGGAAAATTTTGTCACCACCATTCTGGCAGTAGCCTACGATGTAGCCCAGGGCGTAAAAGACGTGGGCGATGAGATCCAGGAGGGAAATTACTGGAGCGCCGCCGCTCAGGGGGCCCTAGCCACCGGATCCGTAACCTTGGATCTAGCCAGCGCAGGGGTGGGGAGCACGCTGGCCAGAACAGGGATCCGCCTGGCGCGAACCGCCTTAAGCAAAGACAAGGGAACGGGGATACTGAAAAAAGAGGGCGGCAATGCTTCGGGTCTAAAGGCCACAGGAAAACAGCGCCAGGAAAGGAAGGCGGGGACTCAGGATATGACCCCGGCGGAATCCCGGGCGTATTTCGAACGTTACAAAGACAATCCTGTGCCGGTGGGAGAATATCGCAAGCAAGAAATGAAAGAAGTTGTTGATAAAAGAACCCAAGAAACTGGATTCAAGCATGAACAGCACCATGTATGGCCCGTGGCTCAGTCCGATGAACTGCTTAAGGTTACTGGACGGAAGTATAAAAATAATGCGGTGATCCCTTTACCACTGAAATTACATCAAGCCCAGGGTCTTAAACTTATCCATCGAAGAAACAGACTCTCCAAACCTAATAATCCAAGAGAATCTCTGCTGCAAGGGGTGCAAGATA
>NZ_PHHC01000039.1 GCF_002930195.1 Holospora curviuscula
GAATCTTCTCATAATGTATATATACAAGAGCGCCGCCACAGCACCCAGCCGGTGCCCGGGTCCATTGAAGGGGTGCGCGTTGAGCCGTTTACGGATCTCAGCCAGGCCAGCACTGCTATAACTCCGGCGGAGGGGCTCCACCTTTCGCTGCGGCGCGGGGCCTTCCAGGGAACCCAGTTTAAGGGGGAGGTGCGCATTGAGGCTAGGGAGGAGCTCCTTCTGAGCCCCGCCCTGAAGTATGACAGCTTTGAGAAGGGTTCGCTGGTCAAGGACTCTCGCATTCTCCAAAAAACCCAGGCTCACCAAGGCCAGGGGGTGGACTACCTGGACTGTTCTGTTCAGGGTCATTTGGCGGTGGATACGCCGCACCTGGAGGTTATTTCCACAACGGGCCAGCGCCCCCCGGGCCTAGAGGTGGCGCCCCGGCCAGAGTTTACCGAGATCCACCGCACGGTCGTGCCCTCTATTACTGAAGAATCCCAGAGACCTCGTACCACCTTTAAGCCTGCCTTCAAGGCTGCTTTGGGGGTGGGCGTTGCAGCTCTGGCAGGGGCCAGCGGAGGGATTGCCTCTGGCGTGCTTGCAGCTTGCGCTCAGGCCTTCATCCAGAAGGGAGGTCTTGAGTCTCTGGCCAACCACGAATCCCTCCAGCTCTCGGATATGCTCAAGGCAGCGGGAAAAAGCCTTGCAGTGCAAGGGCTAAGCTTAGGGGTTGGGGACTTGGGCAGCGCCGGGAACTTGGTTAAGACGACGGCAGCCCATAGCGCCATCTACGGAGGCAATCCTCTGGAAACCCTTGCCCGCCAAGGTGTTCTTCAGATCTCCGCCGCAGGAGCCTCAGAGATCGGCCAGGCCTATCGTAGCGGCCTTTCGGGGCTGGAACATAAATTACTCCACGGAGCCCTGGCCATGGCCTCCACTCTCTCCCTCCAGGCTCTGGAAAGCGGCACTGGAGACTGGAATCAGGCTCTTCTGGCGGCAGGCGCCACCATGGCGGCGGAATCCATGGCAGAGGGCTGCACGGGCATTATCCGAGAACAATTGCCTACCCGGGAGCTTAATGAAACTCAGGAAGACTATACTGAGCGCTGTCAGGAGGCAGCCCAGGCGCTGGTAGGTCGAGTTGTGGCATCGCTAAGAATCCTCCTGGCTACGGGGTTAGCCTTGGCGGGCAAGGATTCCGGAGATATCCAGGTCTGTGACACCGCGGCCACCACTGGCTTGGAGGAAAATTTTGTCACCACCATTCTGGCAGTAGCCTACGATGTAGCCCAGGGCGTAAAAGACGTGGGCGATGAGATCCAGGAGGGCAATTACTGGAGCGCCGCCGGTCAAGGAGCCCTAGCCGCCGGGTCCGTAGCATTGGATTTGGCCAGTGGAGGCGTGGGCAGCACCGTGGTAAAAGCCGGGGTCCGCTTGGCGCGAACCGCCTTAAGCAAAGACAAGGGCCCGGGGATACTGAAA
>NZ_PHHC01000040.1 GCF_002930195.1 Holospora curviuscula
GCTTGCTTCCATCTCTTCATTGTTTAAAAGCGTGTGAATTCACGCTCTGGCTCTCCATCAATTCCTATGCTAAAAATTTGCTCTTTTCCCCTCTTCATTCTGAGGATAGCTCTGGGCTTATCCATCAATGCTTGAATACCCCCTTTATGGTTTAGCCTGTTCAAGTCATTCAATATTCTCTTCCATGACTTAAACGCCTGGGCGAAAAGGTTTCTGGGGAGGTATCGCCCCTGATAATAGGCTTTTTATCAACGCCGTCTTTTGGATATTGCGCACTGGCGCACCCTGGAGAGATTTGCCTCCTGAGTATGGCCACTGGAAAAACACGCATCGACGCTTTTGCAGATGGCGGGACAAAGGCGTTTGGCAAGGGGTGTTAGAATCGCTTGTGACGGAGCCTGATTTTGAGTGGCTCATAGATTTGATGCAAGCCCTATCAAAGTACCCCCTCATGCAGCAGGAGCGCGTGGTGGAAACCAAGTCATGGGACGAACAAAAGGGGGCTCAATTCCAAAATACATATAGCCGTAGATGCGACTGGTATGCCAGTGCGAATCCTTGTTACAGAAGATAGCACAGCTGATTGTACACAGGCTGAGGCTCTTATTGAGGGCATAAACGCCCAAGGTCTTTTAGCCGACAAAGGCTATGATTCAGATGCTGTGTTAGACACGGCAAACGGTCAAACCATTCAAGCGGTGATTCCTGCAAAAAAGAAGCGAAAAGAACAGCGCTTCTATGACAAAAAAATGCCTTCTTGCATCTTAAGCGATGGAGAGGCATCGCCACGCGATATGCCAAAAACAGCTCCTCCTTTCTTGCAGCCGCCCAAATACGCTGTCTTGCCCTTTGGCTCAATATCTCGTAACGACACTATCTAGGTAGATCCCTACAAAACTAGCTGTTTTTTGTGGTATATAGCCCACTAACTATAGAACAGTTCAAAGAATAGCGCGTTAATTGAACACTGTGTAGAAACGTCTTCTCTGTGTAACTTTTAGTACCCCCAATCCTGTTTTCCCTAACAAAGCTGCCCT
>NZ_PHHC01000041.1 GCF_002930195.1 Holospora curviuscula
GACATTCTGGGCTAGAATTACAGAATTTTCTCGATGATCTCAGGCTTTAACCCGATTCTTTTTCACACTTAATACTCTGTGATTTACTATACAAAAAGTTCTTCGTACCCTGTAACATTGCTCGATCAATAGTCTGATCTTTACAAAGTGTGTCCAACTTCCTGGACTTCTTCTGTGATGAAGGCTTACCCTACCAAAAACCTAAGATCTTGGAATTTATTAAGTTTTTGGATAATTTCATTACTCTATATTAATTTTTTTTTACAGGGAACCTAAAAAACTTTTACGCTAAAGAAGGGGTAAGCAGTAAAAAATAGGGGGTTTTTATTGTTATCAAAAAATGGAATACTTTCTTTGAAGATCAGGTGTTGTTTTATCCCTTGAGCGCATGAGTACTCCACAAAAAAAGCCCTTGTATATTGGACATCGGCAACGCTTGAAGGCCAGATTTTTAACCGCACCTCAAGCGTTGCCAGATTATGAACTTTTAGAATTATTTTTAGGATTGTTATATCCCAGAAAAGATATGAAACCCTTAGCTAAGACGCTATTGGAAAAGCATGGTTCGTTGTGGGGAGTATTTTTTCGCTCAGAGCTTTCGTCTCATTGGGGTATTCTATGTTTTCACGAAATCGCTCGTCGAC
This sequence comes from Holospora curviuscula, assembly GCF_002930195.1. Lineage (GTDB taxonomy): Bacteria > Pseudomonadota > Alphaproteobacteria > Holosporales > Holosporaceae > Holospora > Holospora curviuscula. The sequence continues at coordinate 645 of NZ_PHHC01000041.1, forward strand.
TTTTAATTCGAGAAATTCAACAAGCCCCCGTATTAAACAATATAGATAAAGTAATGAACTATGCTTATATTACTATGAGCCACTTAAGTCAAGAAGAATTTCGTGTCTTTTTTTTAAATAAAAAATACGAACTCATTCATGAAGAAACCATACAAACCGGAACATTAGATGAAGTTGCCTTGTATCCTAGACCCTTAATGCGGCGCTGTTTAGAGCTTAATAGTGCTAATCTTATCCTAATCCATAATCATCCTTCTGGAGATCCTCGTCCTTCGAGAGCAGATATAGCATTAACTCACGCGCTGGAAACGGCTCTCTTTCCTTTTCAAATTCATATTTTGGATCATATCATTATGGGAAAATATGCTGCATTTTCCTTTCGAGAAGAAGGATATTTGGGTCAAAAACCAATTCGTTCTCAAAAAGCGGCTGAACCTGATGGAGATACACCACAATAAAATCAGTTATAATTTGCAACACGGCACAATGGTCTTCGAGTAAGAAATGTGTGTAGCCTCAGTGGTGAATCTATTGTTTTACACGAAAACCCTTTGTGTATAGTGTTTAT
>NZ_PHHC01000042.1 GCF_002930195.1 Holospora curviuscula
GCCCCTATCAAAAAGAAAAAGCATGGTCGTTTGGAAAAAAGCGTGTTACGCGTTGGCTTGGATCTGCTGCGGGAATTATTTTTTAAAATTGATCGTTCGGTTAACAATTTCGTGAATGATATTGCGTCAATTTTTAATCAAAAAACTGTAATTGAGCGGGTATTTACAGGGAGATAAACTTTTGTCCTGTACAGAGAATATTTCTGTATAAGAATAATTTTTTGGTACTCTTCGGTTTTAATTGCACAATTAATTTTTTTTCCAGTAGCATTGTAAATGGTTGATCATTTTCATGTAATGTTCAATGGAGTGTTGCTTAACACCTATGTCTTGTATTAAATCATTTTTCTTTTAAAATAAATGACTGACTCCAATTATTTTTAGGGTCCGTGTACAAAAATTTTAGAATAGTTTCACGAGAGAACCTGCGAACCTTAAAACGAACACAGCGTTCAAAGTGCCCGTGTCAAAACCGGACAATGTTCTTTTAAAAGTATTGAATTGTATTAACGAACCACGTAATCTTATGACGCGTAGAGAAATTTCCGTGCTGCAAATTAGAATAAATGATAACGCTTGTGTTCACAACCTAGAAGCGGTGCTTGGGGAATATCATGATGTCCCAAAGCATGAAGTCTGCCAAGTCATATCTATTTAGGGATATCTGTCGTTGCGGTACCCAAACGCTTCGTGTTATTAGTTTTTCCGCTGATGTTTTCCCCACTATAGGGGTGAATAAGGGATCTATCTAAAAATTTTACTCTTAAAGGGATGTTATAATAAATCTATATTGTATTAGATATAAAAAGAAGCGAGTTATAGACTCATATCATTGAGCGCATTTTGTAATTCTATCCTCAATCCATCTCATATGAGTCCAGAATTTTTCTATAGGATTTAGAGCGTGTGAATAAGAAGATAAAAATATTATTTTTCAACCAATAAATTCGATGAACGCTTTCGTCTTTTTTCATTAGACCTCTTCGGAAACTCTTATTGTTCTAATTCCATGGTATAGACCCCTGCAATGAGCGTGAATCTCAGCCCAAATCTGTTACGCCTGTTTCTGTATGTATCAGAGATGATCTTGAAGCGTTTGAGTATCCCAATACCATTTTCATTCATTACCCGCTCGCTGGAAAGCTCTCTATTTTTCCTTTTTTTTTCTTGCATTAGCGGATTTTTCTTACCCTTCTTTTTTGGAATGTCAGTTCTACTATGGAGTGTTTTCAAGCCTTGATATCCTGTCTCCGTAATA
>NZ_PHHC01000043.1 GCF_002930195.1 Holospora curviuscula
ACTTATAGCGCACTAAGTTCAGTTCTAAATGCGTACCCCCTCTATAATCTGCTTACCCATTCCAAAACGTCTACCCGATTCCTCATCGCTTACTGCTTTTTTCTTCTTCATTTCTAACCCCTTACGATAATGAATACGACACCTTTAAATATCTTCTCTTTTCTGCTATTATAATTCTTTTATATTTAGTGTGCTATATCCTTTTATTACGTCGGAATTAAATCCGTAACATCCATCATGAACTCTCGTGGTGAAATAAGCGTCTCTTGACGCCCCATTGGATGAATAGTTAGCGTGTTAGGCGAGCTCTATTAAATCACCTTGAATTAGATGCGCAACCATGGTATGACGGTAAGATAAGTATTCAAGAGCCTCTAAAGCAATGATTTTTCAGTAAGCAAATAGCGTAACAATACTGAAAACAACTATCCTAAAGCATACTAAAACTGCGTTTTCTATAAAAAAGAAATATGCCATATTAACATTAATATTAAAAGAAGCTGGAAGTTAGCAAAAAAATCTTTTCTTTTGGAGAAGGAGAGTAAGAAAATAAAGATCAATACCTATAAATCATAAAAAAAGATACTGAGGTAAGTTTTTGTATAGTAATTTAGCTTTAAAATAAAATTTAAAAGAATTTAAAAGCATTGAAGTAAAGCTTTATATGATTCAGTCCATTGAGTAATGTGACAGTTAATCCATGTTTTCATATGAATCTAGAACGTGTCTATCAGATTCAGATCTGGTGAATGGGGAGAGGCAAATCACCCTATACCTAAAAGATTCTATCAATTTTTTTGTCTTGTACGCGTTATGAAATGAGGTCTAATCCATAATTAGTCTAGGGTTTAGTGCTTTGATTCAACACTGTGCTTCCCAATGATTAAAAAAATTTGCATCCTAGATAGTGTCGTTACGAGATATTGAGCCAAAGGGCAAGACAGCGTATTTGGGCGGCTGCAAGAAAGGAGGAGCTGTTTTTGGCATATCGCGTGGCGATGCCTCTCCATCGCTTAAGATGCAAGAAGGCATTTTCAACACGATGTCTGATCTTGTACAAGTCTTGGTCATAGAAGCGCTGTTCTTTTCGATTCTTTTTTGCAGGAATCACCGCTTGAATGGTTTGACCGTTTGCCATGTCTAATACAGCATCTGAATCATAGTCTTTGTCGGCTAAAAGACATTGGGCGTTTATGCCCTCAATAAAAGCCTCAGCCTGTGTATAATCAGCTGTTCTACCTTCTGTAACAAGGATTCGCACTGGCATACCAGTCGCATCTACGGCTATATGTATTTTGGAATTGAGCCCCCTTTTGTTTATCCCATGGCTTGGTTTCCACCACGCGCTCCTGCTGCATGAGGGGGTACTTTGATAGGGCTTGCATCAAATCTATGAGCCACTCAAAATCAGGCTCCATCACAAGTGATTCTAACACCCCTTGCCAAACGCCTTTGTCCCGCCATCTGCAAAAGCGTCGATGCGTGTTTTTTCAGTGGCCATACTCAGGAGGCAAATCTCTCCAGGGTGCGCCAGTGCGCAATATCCAAAAGACGGCGTTGATAAAAAGCCTATTATCAGGGGCGATACCTTCCCAGGAACCTTTTCGCCCAGGCAATCGCGGCTCTAAAAGACTCCATATGTGATCTGACATATCATGGCGTCGGTGAGCGCCTACCTTGCATTGATTCATTCTATACCTCATGCTAGCATAGATTGATTCTCGTGACGACACACTCTAGGTGTTTGATCCCAGAGAGTTATGGTATATATTATGAAGATAATAATGCA
>NZ_PHHC01000001.1 GCF_002930195.1 Holospora curviuscula
TCTGAGGCGCTGGAGACTCTGGCCAAGACGGGCATCAAGGTCCTTCCGGGGATGAAGCTGGCCAAAGCGGTGGTGCAGGCTGGGGAAACCGCGGGCGCTTTGAAGAACGCCTACAAAAAGGAAGGTATGGCGGGGGCTGGAGCGGTTTTAGCTCAGGAAATCCTGGGCCGCCAGGTGGGAAAAGCCTTGGGCAAAGGTCTGGAAAAAGCTGAGGGCTTCAAGCGCACCCACAGACACATGAAGGGACCTAAGCCAATAAAGCAGCCGGCGCAAGGGCTGGGTGGTCAAGGGGGGATGATGGATAAACCCGTGAGTGCCGCAGAACAAGCCGCCATTACCCAGTATTTTATCCACTATCGAAATCAGAAGTTTGTAGTGGGGAATCATAAAGACATAGAACAAGCGATGAAAGACCGCAATATAGAATTTAAATCCATTATGAAAAAACGTACTGCTCGTCATCACGTGGGGACCCATGTTAACAATCGGCGCTTTATTGCTTTTGATATCCATGAAGATGCCGGGGTCAGCATTATTATTCCAAAGGAATGGCACGGGTCCTGGGCTCATACGGCGAATCATTTGCAATTCGAAAATCTTCGTCAATCTCTGTTTTGGAGTATTCGAGATCTTCGAAATTGTGTCCATCGTATCCCAGATCCGGTTTTACGAAAGGAGGTGCAACAAGATCTAAACGCCGCATTGATTCAAGCGGTGCGATTGAATGAGAAACATTTTTCAGAACAAATGCAAAACAGAATTTTGAAACCTTAAGGAGTTATTCATGAAAAATTATACCTGTCTACAAGATGTACTGAATGAAATCTGTAGAGCCAAAAATATGTATTTAGGAGAAGAACGTTGGCAAGAAAGTATCAAAAAATTTGCCACAAAAGAACGGCTGTTATCAGCCCTAGCCTATTATTTTGAGATATGGGATAGGGAAGAGCGGGACCGAGATTTTGTCAATTTGGATGAGCTTTTGAGTCCTGAAGGGGAGAGGGCGTCCTGGTGCTTTTATTATCTT
>NZ_PHHC01000044.1 GCF_002930195.1 Holospora curviuscula
GGATGAAATTTATGAATGGAAAATTCATGCTTTAGGAGGACAAGAAGAAGAGCATTGGAGGAAATTTCTTCCAAAATTTGCAGTAAAAAAAGAGCTTCTCGAAAGGTTAGCCCATTATTTTGAAATGTGGGATCTTGGAGAACGAGAAATTAATTTTTATGAACTTATCGGAGATTTCTATGAATACGAACGGGCTTCCTGGTGTTTCTATTATTTGTTTAGAGCGCTGTCTTTCTTAAAAGACCCTTCTTTTATTCCCGAAGTTATGCGCTATTTTCCTCCCGATGGTAAAGAAGCGTGGCCCTGGGATATGAACGGTATGTGGACTGAGCCAATGCTAGGTGTTGTAACCAATGCTCCGGGTTATATGCCCTGGCTTATGCGATCATTACACCTACTGCATCCTGGGGCTCGGTGGGCTGCTAAAGATTTAATGTCACAAATGCTCTTTGATACCTTTTATGAAATTAAGCCAGATGAATTTCCTGATCTCCCCATAGTGGATGCTTTACCCTTGGGGAAGCGGGATCTGGTGTTGAGTTTGTTGGATGAAAAAATTGAAGATTATAAACGATGGTTGGAAGAAGATAGAGTTTCCTCAAAAAACATTGAGAAATGGAAAGAACGTATTGCCTGTACCGAATACGTCCGGGGCCAGCTGCTCCTTCTTCCCAAGGAGGTTATTAGCATTGGGCATCGGTAAATTCTTTCGAAAATTATGTTCCTTTTGGGCAGATCGGGAGCCGGGGAGGAAGGAGGATGCGGTGTATACCGGCTCCAGTTCGGTGTTTCATTCCTCTTCCATTGAGGCGCAGGAGATCTCCGGCCGGGTGGGGGCCATCCTCCACCAGGGCACGCAGATGAAGGGCCAGGGGGTACTGGAGGCGCAGTGCTACCGGTGCATTCCCGGGTATGGGAGCGCCTCTGAATCTTCTCATAATGTATATATACAAGAGCGCCGCCACAGCACCCAGCCGGTGCCCGGGTCCATTGAGGGGGTGCGCGTTGAGCCCTTCACGGATCTCAGCCAGGCCAGCACTGCCATGACTCCTCTGGAGGGGCTCCACCTTTCGCTGCAGCGGGGCGTTTTTCAGGGAATTCAGTTTAAGGGCCAGGTGCGCATTGAGGCTCGCGAGAAGCTCCTTCTGAGCCCCGCCCTTCGGCAGGATGGATTTGAGAAAGTTTCGGTGACCCGAGACAGCAAGATTCTCCAGAAAACTCAAGCTCGCCAAGGCCATGGGGTGGACTACCTGGACTGTTCTGTTCAAGGTCATTTGGAGGTCGATACGCCGCACCT
>NZ_PHHC01000045.1 GCF_002930195.1 Holospora curviuscula
GATACGCGCTTTTGCTAAAGAGGCTAGGCCAAGGGAATGAATAAAAGCAACGCGCTCACAGTAATACCGAAAATATTGGATTGGCTGAATAGTAAAGGATCGATTCTCTCTATAGATGCCATGGGATTTCAAAAAAAATTGCAGATAAAATCCTGGGTAAAGGAAGACATTATCTATTTTCTCTCAAAGGTAATCAGGAAAATCTTTTAGATGATGTGACGCGATATTTTGAAAAAGCACCATTAGAAAAGATTAAATATTGCAAAAATTATGATAAGGGGAACGCTAGGATTGAAGTTAGAAAATGCTCGGTAAGTCAGGATAGTCAATGGCTCATCTTAAATACCCCTAATGGGCTTTCCATTAAAAGCATGGCGCGGATAGAATCGGCTTGTAAGATAAAAGGCAAGTGTTCTAGTGAAGTGCGGTAGTATGGATCTTCTTTAGAAGTTAGTCCTGAAACAATGCTCTCATATATTAAAAGCCATTGGGGCCTTACATTGGCTAGTACAGAGGTCATTTGGTGAGGATCAAAGGAGCACACGAAAAGAAAACGCTCCCCAAGCTATGGCGATAATCACGCATATAGCTCTGAACAAACTCAGATGCCAAGATAATCAATCAAGAGGTTCAGAAAAATGAGGTGGCTGGAGTGACGACATACTTTTCTGTATTTTGAAACAAAATTTTTTATGCGGTGGCCTTGATGGCTATAGTAATTTAGCTTAAAATAAGATTAAATGTGTTATAATTGGAAAAAAGTGATAATAAGACAAAAACAGCCTAGAGTTAAAAGAAAGTGTAATATGTATACATAAAATTAGCTAACAATCACAAAAAGCGCAATAATTAGTTATTGTAGCGTAAATAGAGAGTAGATACGATACGAAAAAGAAAAAGTAATCAAACCTAAAGCACAATTACGCAGCACAGGGAATGTAGATCCCAGTCAGCTAAAAATGTATGTTAAAAATGAACAAATCGCTATACTATATTAACGCAAGCCTTGCTTCTGTTTTTAGGAGGCTTAAAAAGTTAGGCTTTACCTATAAAAAACCCGTGCCCTCTGGAGAGGTTTAGAAAGCAATAAATATCAAGAAACAATCAACTTAATTATTGGGGAGAACAGTTTTTAATCAAAATAATAAAAACCCGACTTGGTTAGGGGTTATGCTTCATTTCATCAATCAAAAAAGACTAAAGCGTTCATCGAATTTATTGGTTGAAAAATAATATTTTTATCTCCTTATTCACACGCTCTAAATTCTATAGAAAAATTCTGGGCTTATATGAGATGGATTGAGGATAGAATTACAAAATGCGCTCAATGATATGAGTCTATAACTCGCTTCTTTTTATACCTAATACAATAGACCACTTGAGAAACTGAATTAAATTTAAAGTTTGATGTAAACGCTCCGTAGAAGGATCTGTCATGAAGTAGGAAACCATGAAAAATATAGAAGGCGAACAATTTTATCGTTTAACAGGCGTTAAAAGATCACCTTTTGAAAAGATGCTTGATATTTTCAGAGAAGCCGAAGGCCTTAAGAAAGCGAAAGGCGGTGGAAAGAACACGCTTATTTTAGAGGATCGCCTTCTTATGGCTCTTGAGTACATCCGGGAATACCCGTACTTATTTCCATATAAGTCAAAGCTAT
>NZ_PHHC01000046.1 GCF_002930195.1 Holospora curviuscula
ACCTCATTGCATAACGCTTATAAGAAACAGTCACGCAAACCGTTTGTTTACCCTATGGAGGATTATTTTAGTGAAGAATAGTGAAATAAATGCTTTGGCTGATTCAGTAGACCTCTTATAATCTTTGGATAGCCTCCTAAAATGCCTTAATCAAGCAAATGCACGCTCTACAACCTGTCGCCATTGTTTTACAATGCTCAGTAAAGATCCTTACGTATGAAGATAAACCCACTAATTTAGATCACTTTGATAGCCTTGATGTGCTAAAATGTTCACCAGCTTTACAAAGTTTTCCTTCAAGCCAAATAAGACTCTTTTGGTACTCATACTATCATGAGGCTTAGCGCTTGTGCACATCACCATTTAGCGAATAGCCCAAGGTGTGAACCTGTCCCTTTCTTGCTTCTATCTCTTCATTGTTTAAAAGCGCGTGAATTCACGCTCTGACTCTCCATCAATTCCTATGCTAAAAATTTGCTCTTTTCCCCTCTTCATTCTGAGGATAGCTCTGGGTTTATCCATCAATGCTTGAATACCCCCTTTATGGTTTAGCCTGTTCAAGTCATTCAATATTCTCTTCCATGACTTAAACGCTTTAGATAGTGTCGTCACGAGAGTAAACCTATGCTAGCATGAGGTATAGAATGAGTCAATGAAAGGTTTTTATGATAGGCGCTCACCGACGCCATGATATGTCAGATCACATATGGAGTCTTTTAGAGCCACGATTGCCTGGGCGAAAAGGTTTCTGGGGAGGTATCGCCCCTGATAATAAACTTTTTATCATGCAAGAAGGCATTTTCAACACGATGTCTGATCTTGTACAAGTCTTGGTCATAGAAGCGCTGTTCTTTTCGCTTCTTTTTTGCAGGAATCACCGCTTGAATGGTTTGACTGTTTGCCATGTCTAATACAGCATCTGCATCATAGCCTTTGTCGGCTAAAAGACATTGGGCGTTTATGCCCTCAATAAGAGCCTCAGCCTGTGTACAATCAGCTGTGCTATCTTCTGTAACAATCTAACGGAAAGTCCCAGGATATGCCACAGACACACGGCTATTCTTGGAAGGTAACGCGTTGTTATAGGATTCATGATGGGGGAAAAACACACAACACATGCTATAGGCGCGCTTATCGGCGCCACAATAGTTGCGATGGGTCTATTGAGCGGGTCAGTCAATGCTAATGTTTTTATTTGTTGGGTAGAACATATATTACTTCCTA
>NZ_PHHC01000047.1 GCF_002930195.1 Holospora curviuscula
ATAATTATACAATAATTAAAAAATAATAGTACGTCAATTGAAGAATGTGTAGAACGTCGTATCTGTTGGGTGTGAGCCTATTGTTTCTTAATGGGATTAAGGTCAGAAGAATAAGAAGGTAGATAAAGTAAAGTATGACCAGCATTCTTAATTATTTTCTGCATAACTTTACTTTGATGGAAAGAAGCGTTATCCATGTGAATATCACTGCGCTTGATATCCCAAACTTATCCGAAACTTTACTACATGAAAGTCCCTCTTTAGCTTTTATATATGTCCTATTTATTAATATATACGCTTCTAACCCTATATTATTTTTCTTTCTTACTCTTGTCATCCTCTTTTTAGACTGCGTTGGTTATACCTTTACTCTATCGCTTCATAATGCGTCCAACGCTTCTCAATTGGGTTAAGATTAGGGGAATATGGCAGTAAGAAAATCAGCCTAAACTCAAGCTATCCCGTCTATTTTTTTGTCTTCTGGCAGTTTTGGAATAAATCATTATTCATTTTCACAACTTTTTCGGGTTTTTTAGCTTCTTAATTAAAACATGTTCTATCCATTTCGTAGATATTTTACTATTACAAGATCCTTTACATACTATTGGCGCTATAAATTTATGATGTACTAATTTAGCTATAATATTTTATCTCTCGTAATATATTTCTTGATTATAAATAATACATCACTTACTTACTTTAATTATAATAACAGTAAATATTTTGAGCTTTTAATTTTTGTATTACTATCTTTCATTTACTTTATTAATCCTTAAATATTTTTGATATCTCTTTTTAGACCTTCTATTTTTTTATTGTAAGGGTCTGTTATACCGAGCGCACTATCAGACGTCGTTTTATCTTAAATCGTTTCACTATGTTTAGATTATTAAACTCAAGCGTCAAATTTTACCTTAAGGGTATTGATCTAAAGACGGACATATGCTGGACTAATAGGTAATTTTTCGTCTTCTTTATTGATTTGTTGATGTACCATAGAGTTTGTTTTAAGATCTTGGGATGTACAAAGAACATCATTTTCAGCTTTTAGACACTGTTTGTCGCTGAAAATTAAATATAAAATTCAAATTTTAAATATAAAATTGATAATACAAATTTTAAATTACAAGAAAAATGAATAAAAACAAAATAATTCAATTGTTATTTATATTGAGTATTTCCGGAGATGCCTATGCATGGTCTTTGTCTTCATTTTTTAAATCAAAGCCTAAATCTAACTCTAATATCACTACCTCTCAACATAGTAGTGCCGTAAATTACAGAGATGACAGAAGTACCATCACTTCTAAAAAAGACTTAAGCTCTGATTCTGATACCAGTCTTAATTATAGCTCCCCCTCCGAGCCTGACTCAAGCTCTGATTCTGATACCAGCCTTAATTCTAGCTCCCTCTCTAAGCCTGACTCAAGCTCTGATTCTGATACCAGCTT
>NZ_PHHC01000048.1 GCF_002930195.1 Holospora curviuscula
GAGATTTACCTCCTGGCTTATGGCCACTGAAAAAACACGCATCGACGCTTTTGCAGATGGCGGGACAAAGGCGTTTGGAAAGGAGTGTTAGAATCGCTTGTGATGGAGCCTGATTTTGAGTGGCTCATAGATTTGATGCAAGCCCTATCAAAGTACCCCCTCATGCAGCAGGAGCGCGTGGTGGAAACCAAGCCATGGGATAAACAAAAGGGGCTCAATTCCAAAATACATATAGCCGTAGATGCGACTGGTATGCCAGTGCGAATCCTTGTTACAGAAGATAGCACAGCTGATTGTACACAGGCTGAGGCTTTTATTGAGGGCATAAACGCCCAAGGTCTTTTAGCCGACAAAGGCTATGATTCAGATGCTGTACTAGACATGGCAAACAGTCAAACCATTCAAGCGGTGATTCCTGCAAAAAGGAATCGAAAAGAACAGCGCTTCTATGACCAAGACTTGTACAAGATCAGACATCGTGTTGAAAATGCCTTCTTGCATCTTAAGCGATGGAGAGGCATCGCCACGCGATACGCCAAAAACAGCTCCTCCTTTCTTGCAGCCGCCCAAATACGTAGTCTTGCCCTTTGGCTCAATATCTCGTAACGACACTATCTAGATCTAGCTCTGCTGAATATAGCGAAAGAGGTTGATTGTTTTTATATTTTTTGAGTTACTTAGCCGGCTATTTCAGCTTGCATTATTCATAACAAAAGTTATTTATTTAATTAACGTTTTTGAGAGTTTATTCAGAGCGTGTCCTTAAACCTTGTTATTTTTTCAAGCAAACCATAAATGGAATAGCACGTTTCTCATAGTCCGTTACTATTAGAAACAGTCACGTAAAACCATTTTTTTTAACCTATTGAGCACTATTTTAGTGAAAGCGAGTGGAATAAACGCTTTGGCTGATGAAGTAAACCTTTTATAATCTTTGGATTGCCTTCTAAAATGATCTAACCAAGAAAATGAAGGTTCTATAAGCTACTGCCATTACTGGACCGCAACCCCCTTAGTGTGCTCTG
>NZ_PHHC01000049.1 GCF_002930195.1 Holospora curviuscula
TACGAAATGGCTTTAGCAGCTGCCGAAAATAGGGTGAGGATCGTGCATTCTATATTCTTGTTAAGGCGGAGGGCTAATCCCTAAATACAGGCTTGAAAAACATAAAAAAAAGCATCAGAAGTGTTTGAGGTGAACAGCAATACAGTGAGTAAATGGCATAATTGATATAAGAAAGAAGGGGATTACGATGCTAAAAAAAGTTTAGGATGTAAACGTAGACTGGGTTATTCAAAAATAAAATCATTTGTGAGAATAGTAGATTAAAAGATATTAAGGATGCGTTTATTATAAGCATGCTTTAGTAGTATTTAAGAAGCTAGAATTGGGTGATAAAAACACCTTTTTGCTCTCAGGGATTAGAAGAAGAAAAAGTATCGCTCCTAAAATGCTTGTATAGTGTTGATATGGTGAGTTACAAAGAGAAGGAATAGGGCAAAAAAAGCGATACCTCTTCCAAAAAAAATCATAGTATAGAAGGCTTAGTGAACGATCAATCCATAGCACCCTGCAATACAACTCTTTCTAATCGTTTGGAAGAACAGTGTTGAATCAAAACACTGAAACGCGGCCTGATTATGGATTATGTTTCATTCCATAGATCGCAAAAAATAAGAGCGCTCATAAGAGCACTCATCTAATTTGTGGTCTGAAAAATACTACTTTTACTTTATTATTCACCAGATCTAAATTTTACGGAGAAATTTTTGGATAATATGAAACGATACATTAATGATAGAATTACAGAATTCGCTCAATGACATGAGTCTATAGCCCGCTTCTTTTCTCCACCTAATACGATATGATTTACTATAGCATTAGACTTTATACCATCTTAATTAATATTATCTTCATTTTCTACGGAGTTTTTTTCACGGACATCCTCTAAGATTTTAATGTACTCATTTAAAAAATCTTTCCAGAAATCATCCCTTTTGACCCCTGCCATCATATCAATCTTAGCAACTGGGTCCACAACGACTTCGTTTTGGATGTTTGTGCTTGATTCGACTTTTTCTTTAAGATCTCTTAATGTCCTCAGGGCTTCCTTCTTCTCTTCAGAAGATAATGTGCTGAAAAGTTTTTCTATTTTTCTACGATTTTCTTTAAGAGAGTATTCAGTGCCAATGACTTCTTTAACTTCATCAAAAAATTTATTTTGAACTTTGTCTTGTAGTTCAGTTTCAACCTTATCACTTTCTTCAACAGCATTTGCATTGAATAAACCAGAAAAACTTGTAACAAGGAAAGCGAGTAGATATTTCTTATACATTTTAGTTATAGTTAGAAATTATAGTATAATTCTATCATGTTTCACAAGTTTTGTCAATTTTTTTAAAACAATTGCTTGCCATTCAACGTAATGTGAGGGTTGGCTAAAAATGTATAGAACGCTAAGTTCAGAAGGAGGCGAAGAAATCCAAGGAATGCTGCCTCAACCCAGCGTTCTCGAGTCTGTTGATCAATTCTTTTTTTTCATGAAAAGCTGTATTCCCTAGATATAACAGGGCCCCCT
>NZ_PHHC01000050.1 GCF_002930195.1 Holospora curviuscula
GTCATTCAATGAAGACAAAGCCTGTATTGGCCATGAGAATACGGCTAAAAACTTAGATATACGTCCTAAATAAGCACTTTCAGTGTGAGTGAACCTGAAAGAAAAGCCGGAAACCGCCAATTAAATCACTGATGAGCAAAAATGCTATGTTCTTCAAACACCTCGCTAACTCTGTCAAGATAAATTTTTCCTGCGTAGGTCCTGGCGATTACTGTTGAATTGTACTATAAAAAATGATATATCTTTAGGTTTATTAACTCCTCTCACAGAACCTAAAAAATTCTAGAAGAAAATCAGAATAAAGCACAAAATCAAATTCAAAACAAAATTCTGACAAGCAAAGTTTTGAAGAAATACAAGCAGAAATGAACGAAAATCCATGCTATCAAAGCACGAAAAAAGATTTGGAAAAAACTTTCTGAAACAAGAAGAAAAAGTACGGAAAAATCATCCTCAACAGGCTCAAGAACCCCTGAAAAACAAACCCTTTCCTGAAAATAGAAAAGCTCAAGCACAAAAAGAGAATATAAAAAAGACAAGTGCAGCGCTTAAACAAATAGAACAGGTTAAACAGAAAGCCGAGAATACTATAACTAGGATCCAAGCTGAACAGACAAAAGAAGCGCTTTAAATAAAGAAAGCGATCAAAAAAATTTAGCTCTAGGGGCGCATGCACCACGGGTAGAAAAGAGGAACGAATTCAAAAAAACAGCCACACAAAATAATAGGACATAAAAAGAAATAAAAGGATTGTAGAAAACTATGAAAAAGATGTAGTATTTAGAGCACTACTTTATCAAAAAAAGTACAGAAGCTCTCTGAACTTACAAACTTTCCAACAGCGTCACGTGATCACATACGAAAGAAGTTAAAATGAGACAAAAAGAGTTCTAGAGATAGCAAAAAAAGCGATTAAAAGCTTCACCTCTTATTTTAGAACCTTTGATGGATACAGTAGATGTAAAGCATTAAAAAAAAACGTGTTTGCGCACCGATCCGCGTTTGGTGGAAAAAATGGTAAAAGACGCGCTTACAAAGAAAATTGACGAAACGTTAAAGAAGGTATAAACGTCGCGTAGAATGCTTGATAAAAGTAGCTCTAAAGTCCTATATAATGCGCTGATTAGAGAAGACCTAATAGGCACACAGAAATCATTAAAAGTCTTGGAAAAATAGTCTACCTAAAAATTCTAATTTACTGCATAAAATTAAAGAATTACAAAAAAAAGTCAACACAAAAATAGATCGACACACAGCTGTATTGGATTTAGCGCACATTCCACTCAATCCAAAAGACCCAAAACTAGCAGAAATTGGAAAAATCTTTAGTACATTTGATATGAAGTATGGAAACTCGGACAGTAATTTGGACAAAAAGAATATTGAAGAGAGATTCAAAATGTTGGAGGCTTTAAAAAAGTGTATAGAAGGCCTAAAACATCCAAATCCTAAGTTGAAAATTCGCATTCAAGAAATGTACGTTGACCATTTAAAAAAATACAAGAATCCTAAATGGAGATGTGTTTAGTCCCGCTAAGAAATGGTTAGGATTAATTGTAAAATATTCTGGATGAATTGTCCACTGATTTAGAATAAATTGCCAAGGAGTTTTGCCTTTGATGGCTTTAAGTCGTTTAGCGAAGGTATAAGCCATTAGATAGGCATGCAGATGCTGTTTCAGCTCATCATGAGATGCATAATGGAAATTGTTTACAGTTGCCTCTTTAAGCGTT
>NZ_PHHC01000004.1 GCF_002930195.1 Holospora curviuscula
TTTTGTATTAAGTGCAATTTTTAATCACGGAGACCCTTCCGTAATCCCCCCATTGCTGAAGTATGTACCTTCCGATGATACGGACCAAGACCTGGTATTTATGGAAGATTATTCTAGTGAGCCATTGTGTAATGGCATTACCGATGCAGATTATTTTGGGGAAGACTACATTCCCGTGCTGTTGGGGTGTATTCATGAACTGGTACCAAGGGCTATGAGTGCTGTTAAATGGTTTTTTTATGGTATGCTGTACGACAATTTTAATAATTTTTTTGAAGATCAACCTTTGATTAAAAATTTATATTTAGTACAAAAGGATTCTTTTAAACAAATATTAGATTTTGTTATTCAAGAAACTCAAGAAGAGTTGGAAGACCATCAAAAAGCATCTAAGGAAAAAGCAATTGATGGTGCGAAAAAAGTTTTAGATCGTATTGAAATCATAAAAACTGAATTCCTAAAGCTCCATGGCCATGATGGCTAAACTCTTTTGGATGCGCTTTTCCTTTTGGGTAGACAAGAAGGAGGATACGGGCTCCAGTTCGGTGTTTCATTCCTCTTGCATTGAGGCTCGCGAGGAGCTCCTTCTGACCCCCGCCCTGGGGCAGGATGGATTTGAGAAAGTTTCGGTGACCCGAGATATCAAGATTCTTCAGAAAATCCAGGCTCGCCAAGGCCAAGGGGTGGACTATATAGATTGCTCGGTGCAAGGGAGGCTTAGTGTGGATACGCCGCACCTGGAGGTCATCTCCACAACGGGCCAGCGCCCCCCGGGTATGGAAATCCTGCCTCGCCCAGAATTTACCGAGATTCACCACACGGTCGTGCCCTCTATTACTGAAGAATCCCAGAGACCTCGTACTACCTTTAAGCCTGCCTTTAAGGCCGCTCTGGGGGTGGGCATTGCAGCTCTGGCAGGGGCCAGCGGAGGTCTTGCCTCTGGCGTGCTTGCAGCGTCCGCTCAGGCCTTCATCCAGAAGGGAGGCCTGGAGTCTCTGGCCAACCACGAATCCCTCCAGCTCTCGGATATGCTCAAGGCAGCGGGGAAAAGCCTTGCAGTGCAAGGGCTAAGCTTGGGTGTGGGGGATCTGGGCAGCGCCGGGAACCTGATTAAGACGACGGCAGCCCATAGCTTGGTGTATCAGGAAAATCCTGTAAAAACCCTTGCCCGCCAAGGTGTT
>NZ_PHHC01000051.1 GCF_002930195.1 Holospora curviuscula
AGGACGTTATCTATGCTCTCTCAAAGGTAATGAGGGAAATCTTTCAGATGATGTGACGCGATATTTTGAAAAAGTATCCTTAGAAGCGATCAAATATTGCGAAAATTATGATAAGGGGCACGCTAGGGTTGAAGTTAGAAAATGCTCGTTAAGTCAGGATAGTCAATGGCTCATCTTAAATACTCCTAATGGGCGTTCCATTAAAAGTATTACGCGGATAGAATCGATTCCTGAGATAAAAAGCAAGTGTTCTAGTGCAGTGCGGTAGTATGGATCTTCTTTAGAGGTCACTCTTGAAACAATGCTTTCATATATTAGAGGTCATTGGGCCTTACATTGGCTAGTACAGAGGTCATTTGGTGAGGATCAAAGAAGAATACGCAAGGAAAACGCTCCCCACGCTATAGGCAATAATCAAGTATATAGCTCTGAACAAGCTCATGTGCCAGGACAATCAATCAAGCGGTTCAGAAAAATGGGGGGCTAGAGTGACGACATACTTTTCCGTATCTTGAAACAAAATTTTTTATGAGGTGGTCCTGAGGGCTATAGTAATTTAGCTTAAAAATGGGATTAAATGTGTTATACTTGTCAGAAAACGATAAAAAAACCTAAAATTAAAAGATACATAAATTGAGGTAACCACCAAAAGATAGGCAAAAAAAATTCTAGCAAGTAAAAGTAGCGCAAGTAGAGGGTGGATCCGCTAGGAAAAAGAAGGAATTATCAAGCCTAAAAGACTACTAGACAGAAAAGGAAATATAAAAAACAGTTAGGTAAACCATTGTTCTAACTTATTGAGGATTATTTTAATGAAGGATAATGGAATAAATGCTTTGGCTGATGCAGTAGAGCGCTCATAATTTTTGGATAGCTTTCTAAAATAGACCACTTGAGAAACTGGATTAAATTTAAAGTTTGATGTAAACGCTCTATAGAAGGATCTGTCATGAACGAGGAAACCATAAAAAATATAGAAGACGAAAAATTTCGTCGTTTAACAGGCGTTAAAAGATCACCTTTTGAAAAGATGCTTGATATTTTAAGAGAAGCCGCACGCCTTAAAAAAGCGAAAGGCGGTGGAAAGAACACGCTTATTTTAGAGGATCGCCTTCTTAGGGCTCTTGAGTACATCCGGGAATACCCGTACTTATTTCCATATAAGTCAAAGCGATGGGGTCAGTGAGCGTACGGCTTATGATACGATTAAATGGATAGAGGGCACGTGTATCAAGCACTCTGATTTTGCTTTGCCAGGTAAGAAAGCGCTTTTGAAACGT
>NZ_PHHC01000005.1 GCF_002930195.1 Holospora curviuscula
TTTTGTATTAAGTGCAATTTTTAATCACGGAGACCCTTCCGTAATCCCCCCATTGCTGAAGTATGTACCTTCCGATGATACGGACCAAGACCTGGTATTTATGGAAGATTATTCTAGTGAGCCATTGTGTAATGGCATTACCGATGCAGATTATTTTGGGGAAGACTACATTCCCGTGCTGTTGGGGTGTATTCATGAGTTGGTACCAAGGGCTATGGGTACTGTTAAATGGTTTTTTTATGGTATGGTCTACGATAATTTTGACAATTTTTTTGAGAGTCAGCCTTTAATTACGCATTTATCCTTAGTAAAAAAAGATTCTTTTAAGCAAATACTGGATTCTGTGCTGCAAGAAACTCAAGAGGAGTTGGAACAATATAAGAAAGCATCTAAAAAAGAATCTATTGAAGATGCGCAAATAGCTTTAGATCGTATTGAAATCATAAAAAATGAATTCCTAAAACTCCATGGCCATGATGGCTAAACTCTTTTGGATGCGCTTTTTCTTTTGGGTAGACAAGAAGGAGGATACGGGCTCCAGTTCGGTGTTTCATCCCTCCCTTATTGAGGGGGTGCGCGTTGAGCCCTTCACGGATCTCAGCCAGGCAAGCACTGCCATGACTCCTCTGGAGGGGCTCCACCTTTCGCTGCAGCAGGGGGGCTTCCAGGGAACCCAGTTTAAGGGCCAGGTGCGCATTGAGGCTCGCGAGGAGCTCCTTCTGAGCCCCGCCCTGGGGCAGGATGGATTTGAAAAGGTTTCGGTGACCCGAGACACCAAGATTCTCCAAAAAACCCAGGCTCACCAAGGCCTAGAGGTGGCGCCCCGGCCAGAATTTACCGAGATCCACCGCACGGTCGTGCCCTCTATTACTGAAGAATCCCAGAGACCTCGTACTACCTTTAAGCCTGCCTTTAAGGCCGCTCTGGGGGTAACTCTGAGTAGTCTGACGGCGGTGCTGACCCCCACCTGTCCTCTGGCGGCGGTGATGGTGAATTCTGCTGCCGGGGCCCTGATGCAGGGCGGTGCTCTGGAGAAAGCCGTGAACCGGGAGGCTCTCCATGGTAAAGACTGGCAGGCGCTTTATAAGGATTATGTGAAGCGGACGGCGGCTCGGGCTCCAGCGGCCTTGGTTCCTGGAGGGGCCCTGGCTCAGGGGGCAGCGGGGAGCGCAGCCCAGACGGTGATCTATGGGGGGAATCCCATCAAAACCATTGCTAGC
>NZ_PHHC01000052.1 GCF_002930195.1 Holospora curviuscula
TCTGAGGCGCTGGAGACTCTGGCCAAGACGGGCATCAAGGTCCTTCCGGGGATGAAGCTGGCCAAAGCGGTGGTGCAGGCTGGGGAAACCGCGGGCGCTTTGAAGAACGCCTACCAAAAGGAAGGTATGGCAGGGGCAGGATCCGTTCTGGCTCAGGAAATCCTGGGCCGCCAAGTAGGAAAAGTTCTGGGAAAAGGCCTGGAAAAAGTGGGAGGATTGAAGACTTCCAATAAACCGTTCCAGGGGCCTAAGCCTGAAAAGCCTTTGCCTCAAGGGCGGGGTGGTCAAGGTGGACTTCTCAATAAACCCGTAAGCGTTGAAGAACAAGCCGCCATTACTCAATACTTTACTCATTATAGAAATGAAAAATTCGTGGTGGGACGACATGGGGATGATAAATTTCAAAAAATCATGGATGCGCGTAACAAAGAATTTAAATCCATTATGGAAAAACGTACTGCTCGTCACCACGTGGGGACCCATGCCAATAACGAAAACTTTATACAGTTTAATATCCATAGAGATGCCGGTGTTAGTGTCATTATTCCTCAAGAGTGGCACAAATACTTTGTCCATACTGCCAACGCCTTTGAGTTTGATAACCTGCGTCAGTCTTTATTTTGGAGTATTCGAGATCTTCGAAACTGTACGAATCGTATTGCGGACCCCGTGCTACGTAAAGAAGTGCATCAGGATTTGAACGCCGCATTGATTCAAGCGGTGCGGTTAAATGAACAGTATTTTGCAGAACAAATGCAAAACCGCATTTTAAAACCTTAGGAAGGAGATTATGGAAAAGTATACGTGTCTACAAGACGTTCTAGATGATTTGTATGAAACTCAGGAGATTGATGCGGGAGAAAAGTATTGGAAAGAAGCCATTAAAAAATTCGCCACAAAAGAAGGGCTGTTATCAGCCCTGGCGTATTATTTTGAGTTGTGGGATAGAGAAGAGCGGGATCGGGATTATTTACGAGAGCTTCTTAGCCTTGAGGGACAAAAAGCATCCTGGTGCTTTTATTATCTTTTCGAAGCGTTGAGTGCTTTGAAAGATCCTTCTTTTATTCCCCAAGTGATGCGGTATTTTCCTCCAGAGGGGGATAATCGGTGGCCTTGGACTATGGAGGATATATGGACGGAAATGATGTTACAAACTGTTGCAGATTCTGATCTTGGCCCAACTTATATGCATTGGATTATGCGCTCTTTGCATCTTCTGCATCCCGGGGCCCGTTGGGCTGCTAAAGATTTAATGTCACAAATGCTCTTTGATACCTTTTATGAAATTAAGCCAGATAAATTTCCTGATCTTTCCATAGTGGATGCTTTACCTTTGGGGAAGCGGGATCTGGTGTTGAGTTTGTTGGATGAAAAAATCTCGTCATGGAAAAATATATTAGAGCAAGACGAAATAACTCTAAAAAATGCTAATTTCGAACCAGAAATAAATCGAGCAAAAAAAGATGTAGATTCCGCAAAGGAAAGCTTAGCTTGTTATCAATACGTCCGGGGCCAGCTGCTCCTTCTTCCCAAGGAGGTTATTAGCATTGGGCATCGGTAAATTCTTTCGAAAATTATGTTCCTTTTGGGCAGATCGGGAGCCGGGGAGGAAGGAGGATGCGGTATATACGGGCTCCAGCTCGGTATTTCATCCCTCTTCCATTGAGGCGCAGGAGATCTCCGGCCGGGTGGGGGCCATCCTCCACCAGGGCACGCAGATGAAGGGCCAGGGGGTACTGGAGGCGCAGTGCTACCGGTGCATTCCCGGGTATGGGAGCGCCTCTGAATCTTCTCATAATGTATATATACAAGATATTACTCCATTAACACGATTTTTCTTTTCGTGGTTACTTTTATTACCATACTTGCCCCATGCAAAATGATCTTTAATGAGCTTTCATTCATGATTTGTTAAATCGATTGGATCACGCGTTCTTATTATCTCCAAGCTTGACTATACTCCCTCCTTTTATCCATGAATACAGGTTCTAAATTCGGTTCTAAACGCGTACTCCCTCTATAGTCTGCTTACCCATTCCAAAACGTCTACCCAATTCCTTATAGTTTATCACTTACTTTCTTCTTAATGTCTCAACTTTTACGACGAAAATCCTATGAATACGAGATCTTTAAATATTTTTTCTTTTCTTCTATTATAGCCGTTTTATAGCTATTTGGTTATATATTAAATCTCTGTACAGGACAAAAGTTTATCTCCCTGTAAATACCCGCTCAATTACAGTGTTTTGATTAAAAATTGACGCAATATCATTCACGAAATTGTTAACCGAACGATCAATTTTAAAAAATAATTCCCGCAGCAGATCCAAGCCAACGCGTAACACGCTTTTTTCCAAACGACCATGCTTTTTCTTTTTGATAGGGGCT
>NZ_PHHC01000053.1 GCF_002930195.1 Holospora curviuscula
TATGAATGATGAAGGGGGGTTAATAGATGCAACAGAACCCCCAATAGAGCGCCCAAAAAAGACAAAAGCATTACTGCTCAGGGAAAAAGAAAAGACACCCCTTAAACACTCAAGGTGTAGTAACTCAAGAAGGTATATGCACGGCTTTTTCAAAGGGCAAACGTCATGATTTCAGGGGTTTTAAAGAATCAAAAACTCCTATTCATTCTAAAATTAAGGGTATTACGGATACAGGATATCAAGGCTTCAAAACACTCCATAGTAGAACTGACATTCCAAAAAAGAAGGGTAAGAAAAATCCGCTAACGCAAGAAGAAAAAAGGAAAAATAGAGAACTTTCCAGTGCGCGGGTAATGAATGAAAATGGTATTGGGATACTCAAACGCTTTAAGATCATCTCTGATACATACAGAAACAGGCGTAACAGATTTGGGCTGAGATTCACGCTCATTGCAGGGGTCTATACCATGGAATTAGAACAATGAGAGTTTCCGAAGAGGTCTAGTGATTTAATTGATTGTTCCAGCTTTTCTTTCAGGTGCACTTACACTACAAGTACCCCTTTAGACAGTATATAGTGATCTAACGATAGAACAGTTATAAGAGAGTAGCACGTCCATTGAACAATGTGTAGAACGTCTTATCTGTTTAGCGTTAAGGTCAAGAGAATAAGGCGGTAGATAAAATAAAGTATGACCAGCGTTCTTAATCATTTTCCGCACAGCTTTACCTTGATAGAAAGCAGCATTGTCCAGGACAATACCACGATTTTCTGGAATATTCGTTAGGAACATTTTCTTTACCCAACAAATCAACACCGCTATATTGACAGAACTCGTAAGCAATCCAGTGGCCCCTAAAGTGGAGCCCATTAAAGCGTCTTTAAAAATTTGTCCTATACATTTTTTCTATACATTTCTTTTACTTTTGGTACCCCAATCCTATTTTCCCTAACAACATTGCTCTTTTACAGAACACCTGTGAATTTTTGGCATATCATGCGGAAATCCACGTTCATCAACTTTGCTTTTTAATTGATCACGCTTTTGGCACACTACAGATCTTTTTTGTGGATCCGTCTTTGAATGATGAAATGTTTTTTTATAGCGAATACCAAGACGTCTCAGGGCTTTCAAAATACTAACAGCGCTACCCCCAAAAGCGCTTTGCTCGCTCTGACTGATCGGCATCAGGATTCATTGTGATATCGTGTTCTAAACAGTCTATGTCTAGTGTGCTGGCTGGCTTATAGCAAACTACTTTCGGTTCTAAACGTGTACTCCCTCTATAGCCTGCTGACCCATTCCAAAACGTTTACCAGAGTCTTCATAGCGCACCCCTTCTTTCTTCTTAATTCCTCAACTCTTACGACGAAACTCTAATGCATACAACATCTTTTAAATATCTTCTGTTTTCTTCTATTATAACTATTCTGTAATTATTTGGCTATATATAAGTTTTTATCTGCATTATCATGGCCAATACAGGCTTTGTCTTCATTGAATGACCCAGTGCAGCGCAGGGTTAATGCTCCACATGAGGGCGTCCACCTTCATTAAGATTTTGTGCTGTTAGAAAGCAATATAGAAGCGAGTTTCTTTAGCGTTTTTCCAAAGGGTCGCGGTCAT
Source organism: Holospora curviuscula (assembly GCF_002930195.1). Taxonomy (GTDB): domain Bacteria; phylum Pseudomonadota; class Alphaproteobacteria; order Holosporales; family Holosporaceae; genus Holospora; species Holospora curviuscula. The sequence goes on from NZ_PHHC01000053.1 coordinate 1,629, forward strand.
TTGACTCCTTGCTTTAAGTCTTGGCCAGGAATGGAATCAGACACCATCATAGGAAATTACAGTTAGTAGACTGCTCAATGCGTCCATGACTTTTAGTATGAGTTTCATTGAGCCGTTCATGGGATCATTCCAATAAAGTCTTACATCATCATGAAGTGTGCCCTTAATCACCTTTTGGATCAATGATTTTTTGGAAAATATCACGCTGACATTTCCTAGAATCAGTGGCGCTCATTGTATGCACGATCCAAAAGTTTGAGCACCTTGGG
>NZ_PHHC01000054.1 GCF_002930195.1 Holospora curviuscula
CAGAAGACCTTTTATTCTGGAAAGAAGAGAAGACATACTTTAAACAGTCAACTCGTTGTGGATAAGAAGACGAAACAAGTTGTTTGTACAGCTTGTACAAACGGCAAACGTCATGATTTTAGGCTGTTTAAAAAATCCGGAACCAAAATACATCCTAAAGTGCAAGGGATTACTGACACTGGATACCAAGGAATACAAAAGCTGCATATCAAATCCGAATTGCCCAAAAAGAAGATAAAAAGAAAAATTAAGATCTGGCTCGCGAAAGAGTAGCCCATGAAAAGGTCATAGGTATGATTAAACGGTTCAAAATCATATCTGATCAATACAGAAATAGACGTAAAAGATTTGGACTCAGATTCAATCTAATAGCAGCTATTTCCAACATGGAGTTATCCTGACATCTCGTTATGCAGGCGGTCTATTAGAGAAACGGTTGTTCTAAAAAACGGAATCTTTCGTTATTTCCGCCCACGTACACTGTTTAGTCTTGTGGTGGTCTATCTCATGATTACACTCTCTAAGAAAGAGATGTTTCAGATGATAATTGCATTTCTTGTTCAGCTAATTGTTCCGCCCGAGCGTACGTCATCAATGCGGTAATCACTTCTCCCAGTCTTTCGCCCTCAAGAATTTCAGGAAGATAATGAAGAGTTAACTTAATACGATGGTCTGTAAGACGCCCTTGAGGAAAGTTGTAGGTGCGAATTCGTTCAGAACGATCGCCTCGTCCTACTTGCTGTTGACGAGATTGACTTCGCTCCATATCTTCTTGATATTTTTTTGCATCATATAACCGAGAACGAAGTACTTTTAATGCTTTTGCTTTATTTTTATGTTGAGATTTTTCATCTTGTTGGCTCACCACAATGCCCGTGGGAAGGTGTGTAATACGCACCGCACTATCAGTAGTATTCACCGATTGCCCTCCCGGACCACTCGAGCGGAATACATCAATACGCAAGTCTTTTTCATCAATCACAATATCGATCTCTTCTACCTCTGGTAATACTGCTACCGTGGCAGCAGAAGTGTGCACACGCCCACTGGATTCTGTTTTTGGAACGCGTTGAACTCGATGAACTCCAGCTTCAAACTTAAGCTGAGCATATACGTCTTTACCCTGAATTAATAATCCTACATCTTTAACACCCGCATGATCACTGTAATGAACATGAAGAATCTCTATTTTCCATTTCTGTAATGTTCCGTAACGCGTATACATTCGCATAAGGTCTGCTGCAAATAAGGCGGCTTCTTCTCCCCCCGTTCCAGCACGAATTTCTAAAATTGCTCCTCGCGCATCATCTTCATCTTTAGGCAACAAAAGAATTCGAATTTCATAACTTAAAGCTTCCAACCTTTGACGCAAAAGTTTTTTTTCTTCTTCCACCAAGAGCTTTATATCCTCTTCTATTTCTTGCATTTGAACCAGATTTTCGTATTCTTTCTTGACTTGAAACCATTTCTGGACACACTCTACTAGAGGCGTCATGGCAGCATAATCTTTATTGATTTGTATTGCGTTTTGTAATGACTGATCTTCTAGCAAAGCGTTTTCCAAGCGTTTATGCCGTTCAAGAATTGCAAAAAGTGTTTGACTGGAAATACCGTGCATCGTCAAAAAAGTTTTTTATTATTTTCAAAATACCATACAACATAAAGCGATGCCATAGCTCTCTCAAGGAAGCTTGATTTAAATAAATACATCAGGACTAAATTTGATCAGAGGGTATGACCATCATTCTATTAATAGTACGTTAATTTTTCAGCGAAAAAAGAGGCTTAGTATGCACAGAGCAAGCTTTGCAAGTCCGTTCGGTCATAGACCGATGGCATTACAAAAAATAATTTATACTATTTCCCATTATAATCCGATCTCATTAATAGTAATTAAGCTTGAAGATATGATTGGAAAGAATTGAAATAAAGCTTTATATCATGCAGTACATTGAGTATCGTTTCATAGTACCCCAGAATTTCTCAATGGAATTTAGACGGAGCGAATGTGGCGGTAAGAACATTAACCCGAAGCCAATCAATTCTTTTATCTTATACACGTTATAGCATGATCCATAATTAGACGAGGATTTAGCGCTTTGATTCCAGACTATAGCCAAATAACTATAGAATAGTTATACAGAATAGCGCGTCAATTGAAAATTTTTTAGAACGTTGTATCTGTTTAACCTGAGCCCATTATTGCTCAATGGGATTAAGGTCAGAAGAATAAGACGATCGGTAAAATAAAATCCTATATTCATGGATAAAAGGAGGCAGTATAGTCAAGTTTGGCGGTAATAAGAACCCGTGATCCAAAGGATTTAACAGATCATGAATAAACGCTCATTAAAAATCATTGTGAATGGAGCAAGTATAGTAATAGAAGTAAACACCAAAAGAAAGAGCGTGTTAACAGAGTATTTTACATAATAAAGAGCAGCTGCCCATGGCGAATGTTTTCTAAAGATTTTCCCCCATACTCGCCTGTACAATCGTTTTATCAAAGATGCAGGATCAAAGGAATATGAGAAAAAGTACTGAGCACACTTGTCAAGATGCGTCGGA
>NZ_PHHC01000055.1 GCF_002930195.1 Holospora curviuscula
AAAGATATGAAAAAAAAAATAAAATTTAGTCATTTATGCTTTTTGATTGGCACTGGAACAGCTTTTTATGCTTTTAGTGTTGATGCGAAGCCAGTTAAGAAAAAAAGTAAACAAAATCAGCAGGTTCAGGAAAATCTGAAAAGTGAGATTCCCTTTTATAATGGTGAGTATGGAGAGTCAATTGAGGTTAGAAATGCACTCGCTCAATTGCGCAATGAATTCAAAGACAGGATCACAGAGGCTGATTGGTCGATCATCTGTGAGTCTATAGAGATCAGTATCCTACCTCGCGTTAAGGATGGACAATTGCTCCAATTGAGCAGGGAATTGCAGGGCGCGATCAGAAACGTCTTAGAAACGAATCCTGATCGTTCAAGCAGCGACCTTGTGAAGTATTTTAAGCAAAATTTAGCCGATATGGTCTCTAAGTCACTCAATTCGGAAGTTTTTTTTGATAAAGCACAGAGTCAGCATCAGATTTTTAAGCCGAGTACCGTCAATCAGACGCATCGTCATCAAAGGCTTTTGCAATACATGCAAAATTTTCTAGGTTTTACAAAGAAGTTCGAAGATGCATTAGAAGATTTTATCCGAACAACTTCAAATCTTGAAGGAAATCAAGATCTTACAGATGAGCAGATGCGTGATAAGGTTTTAGAAAATTTGCCTAGAATATTAGATAACTTTCTTGAGCAGAGTGAGTCTCAGCAGCAGACGGATCAATTTCAAATACCTCAACAGCGAGTTCCGCAAGTTAATCAGGGGGATACCGTTTCAGTACAGAAAAATCCAAGGGGGAAACGTCTTGGTAATGACGTATATGGCTTGCTTGAAAAGCAATACGTTTCTTTTTTTCCCCTTTTAGAGCCTCAGAGAGAAATATTGACTCAGCTAGGAATGCCTTTTACACAGCAATCTACGGTACGTAATGACGAAAGAAAGTATTATTTAGAATTTTCGACTCCTGGTATGGAGAAGGGGCTTGAAGAAAAAATTTTTTACTTTGAAGATAATTCTGGGAAGAATAAAGAATTTAAAAATGACTTGATGAAAACGCATTACGTTAATTGCAAAACACTTCTGATACCTCAACAAGATTTTCTCCGTTCAGAAGGTATTGAATTTAAAATGAATAAGATAAAATTTGAAGGAAAAGATAATTACTATTTATCATTTCAGAAAGATTCATTCTCAGATCCTATTACAAAAAAAGTTAAGCAAGAAACAAGTTAAGCTGAGTTTAGTAAAAAACTTCTTATTACTTTAAAAAAAGCTTTGAAGGAATTTTTTTTAAATTGTATACCCGTGCCAGAGTGTCTATATGCACTGTAGCACGTAGTAGATAAATAGTTTGTGCTATAAAAAGACGAGGAATATATGAATTTGTATAAAGGCACATCATTTTAGGATAAGAAGAACAAACCATCAAAGCAAAAAAAAGCGTTTATCTAGAGTATGTCATTACGAGATTGTAGCCCACATCAAAAGTGCCTTTACGCATAAGCTGGAACAATATGATTTTGTATTTTTGATGTGTCTGGTTGCTATACCCCGCCATTCTTTAAATTTCTGAAACGTATTTTCAACACTATATCTGAGCTTGTAAAGATCAGTATCAATCTTGCTCTAAATGATTCTATTGCTTTTGTGTGGAATCACAGGATTAATGCCCCATACTGTAACATGATCCATTATAGCATTTGTATCATAAGCCTTATCTATTATCCAATGCTTAGCGTCTATATCCGCTATTCATTCATGAGCTTGAGTACAATGGTTTCTGGA
>NZ_PHHC01000056.1 GCF_002930195.1 Holospora curviuscula
CTTTGCTTAGCAGTGTAAAAGATGCAGAACACACTAATTGGGTTAAGGTCCAGCACAGGATTGTAGAGCGTTTATTTGCTTGATTCCATCATTGTAAAAGGCTATCCAAAGAGTATGAGAGGTCTACTTCATCAGCCAAAGTTATTCCACTAACCTTGACTAAAATATGCCTTAATAGGTTAGAAAAATAGTTTACGTGACTGTTTCTTAAACTGAATTATATTTATTGCCCAGAAAAACCTTTAAATTTTATGTAATTTTTAAATTTCTACAGAAGGTAATAAACACATCATATGGTCAAAATCTGCTTCATGTAAAGTATCAACAAAAAATGTACGAAATTGACCAGGAGATTGAGCTTTGGAAAAGGCTATATTACCGCACATGGCAAAATATCTCACAGCTGAAACTGTGCTCTCAAATTTATCTTCTAAAACTGGTATAAAGGTACCAATGATGCTGGCTAAACTACATCCCATACCCACAACAGAAGTCATTAGTGGCACTCCAAAAGGTACTTGGGTCCACCGATCTTCATAAGTAATATAGTCTACATCTCCTGTTACTACCACAATACACCGGTATTTTTTCGAAATTTCTTGGGCGTATTTTTGTGCTTCTTTTGGACCAGACAAAGAATCAACTCCCTTGGATTGATTTTTTCCATATGCCAATGCTATGATTTCTCCGGCATTTCCTTTGACCACATCTACGTAAGGCATTAGGTCTCTAGAAATTGATGCTCTAAATTCGGTTGCTCCAGCACCTACAGGGTCGAAAACGACTGGTTTATTGTGAGTTTTGGCCATTTTTACTGCCTGTATACACAAATTAGCAAACGAAGAATCCAAAGTTCCGATATTAATCACTAAACTTTCAGATTTACAAATAAGCTCTTCTAAATCTTTTGTTGTAAAAGAAAGCATATAGGACCCGCCTACTGCTAAAACACAATTTGCACCCAAATCCATAGTAACGTAATTTGTGAAATGCAAAACCATGGGTTTTTCTTCTCGAATCTTTTTTAAACAATCCTGAAGGATAGAAAATTCAAAATTTTTATACATATTGAGTTAATTAGTCTACGTTAATTTTTTAATTCTATAAAATTTTTTATTTTTTTTCAAGCAATTTTATACTTCTAAACAGGACCTACGCAGGAAAAATTTATCTTGACAGAGTTAGCGAGGTGTTTGAAGAACATAGCATTTTTAACAAGCAGTGATTTAATTGGTGGTTTCCGACTTTTCTTTCAGGTTTACTCACACTGAAAGTGCTTATTTAGGAAGTATATCTAAGTTTTCAGCCGTATTCTCATGGCCAATGCAGGCTTTGTCTTCGTTGAATAGCACATCAAGAACCCAGTGCAGCGCAGGATTAATGCTCCACATGAGGGCGTTCCACCTTCATTAAGATTTTGTGCTGTTAGGAAGAAAGATAGAAGCAAGTTTCTTTAGCGTTTTTCCAAAGGGTCGCGGTCATTTGACCCATTGCTTTAAGTCTTGGCCAGGAATGGAATCAGGCACCATCATGGGAAACTACAGTTAGTAGACTGCTCAATGCGTCCATGACTTTTATCATGGGTTTCATTGAGCCGTTCATGGGATCGTTCCAATAAAGCTTTACATCTTCATGAAGTTTGCCCTTAATCACCTTTTGGGTCAATGATTTTTTGGAAAATATCACGCTGACATTCCCTAGCATTAATGATGATTATTTTACGCAAGATCCAAAAGTTTGAGCACCTTGGGGGAACTTCGGTGCTTTTTTCATCTACCTTTTCCTGACCAAATACCAGCTGATTATTATGGCACCAAGCACGCACGATATGGAATGCTTTATCTTTGTCGCTGTTGCCAATGATTTTACCCTCAATACTCGTGATGTCACTGGCTGCTGTGTCAAGACTGGCTAAAAACTCGGTAAAAGACGCTTTACAGTAGACCTCTTCGGAAACTCTCATTGTTCTAATTCCATGGTATAGACCCCTGCAATGAGCGTGAATCTCAGTCCAAATCTGTTACGTCTGTTTCTGTATGTATCAGAGATGATCTTGAAGCGTTTGAGTATCCCAATACCATTTTCATTCATTACCCGCTCGCTGGAAAGCTCTCTATTTTTCCTTTTTTTTTCTTGCATTAGCGGATTTTTCTTACCCTTCTTTTTTGGAATGTCAGTTCTACTATGGAGTGTTTTCAAGCCTTGATATCCTGTCTCCGTAATA
>NZ_PHHC01000057.1 GCF_002930195.1 Holospora curviuscula
GGGTAGTAGATAGGTCATTTGGAGAAAATCAAAGAAGAATACGAAAAGAAAACGCTCCCCACGCTATGGCAATAATCAGGCATATAGCTCTGAACAAGCTCATGTGCCAGGACAATCAATCAAGCGGTTCAGAAAAATGGGATGGGGCTAGAGTGACGATATACTTTTCTGTATTTTGAAACAAAATTTTTTATGAGGTGGCCTTGATGGAAACGCCCTAATCGCTTGAACTTAAAAGAATTTGTTTGTATAATCTTTTTAACGTATTTTTGGTATCGTTTTAGTGCGCGCTTTTTCAACTCCCTCCTCTTTTGTAAATATTGTTACTCAGCTTATGTTCAAAGTCAGTGGAAACTTGTTGCGAGATTTTTCTGAAGTGACAAAGCTTCAGGGCGCTGAAACCAGTATGAAGAAATTTCTTTCGAGTACAGAACGTCGTGTTGAACAAAGTCTCTATAAAGGTCTTAGAGAAAGCTATCCTGGGTATGGGTTTTTAATGGAAGAAGGAGGATATATTCCTGGTGATACTCTAGACGCACCGTTTTGGATTATAGATCCTTTAGATGGATCCAACAATTTTTCCAAGGGAATTCCTTATTTTACAATTTCTGTGGCTCTTTATGAGCGTCAAGATTTTGTGATGGGAGTCATTTACGATCCTATTCGTGACGAAGTATTTTGGGCTCAAAAGGGAGTAGGGGCATTCTTGGACCAATACAAGTTACGCCTGGCTCACAAAAGACCAAGAAATTATATTGCAATGGCGCTTCCGGGCCCTAGACACACTTCGGATCAATGCACCCATATTCTTTCATTGTTTCAGCGCTTTCCTCAAGCCGTATTTCGATCCTTTGGGAGTACTTCCCTGCATCTTGCTTACGTTGCAGCAGGACGCTTAGATGGAAGCGTTGAGTATGCTACTAGAGTTTGGGATAGTGCAGCTGGAATTATTATTATCAGGGAGGCCGGAGGAAAAATATACCATCAGTTTAAAGGAAATTTAAATGCCGAAGATACTTCGGATATAGTGACCGCTCATCCTGGGCTTTACGATGCTCTATGGAATGCTACTGCTCTGAATTCATTATGAAGTTCCGTTTTTTACGCAAATTACATCTTTTTTTCCAGGCTTTTGTGCGATCCGGGTCTGATACACAAGATCCGAAGTACCGTCTTGGTGTAGGGATTATGTTAGTCAATAAACAAGGAAAAATTTTTGTTGGAAAGCGTACAGGGTATTCTGAATGGCAAATGCCTCAAGGCGGTGTTGACTTTTATCAAAAAAAACCTGAGCCTTCATTAAAAGCTGCTTGGCGTGAACTATGGGAAGAAGTGGGGGTTCAAGAGCAATGTCAGCTGGTAACCCACACACGGCAAGCGTATTCTTATGACTTTCCTCCATTTTCATTTAGAAAATTTAACCTTTGGAAACTCTGGTTCAACGGTCAAAAACAAATCTGGTACGGCTTTTTATTTTCTGGAACAGACTCAGATATCGACCTTAATGCTACAATTCATCCGGAATTTACGGCTTGGAAATGGATAGACAAGCAAGAACTTATCGCTGATTGTACATCCTTTAAACGGAGTGTGTACGTAGGTGTTTTAAAAGAACTGTGGCCGTTCATGGAAGCGGCACTTTCTTCCTCCTCCCCTGTTACAGAAGATTCAGTATTGTGACCTATCTTTTTTACAATCTTTCTTTACAATAATACAAGTCTTCTAATCAATACAATACAGTGTTGAATCATAATATTGGTTCTCAACCATCAAGATAAAGATAAAAATTCATACTCTTTGAAGCATTTGGGAAAGTTATTAAGCCAAGAAATGTCCCCTCCACGCCTAATCTTTTTGCCAAAATAAGCCCCCCCTTGAGTCAAGCGCCCCGATATCTCACGTGTGTGCTTTAAGACAGTTGTACCGGAATCCGAACAAACATCTTTAAGCCTTGGATCGTTTCTTAAAGCTTCTTGAAACACAAAACAGGCTCCAGCCGTATTATGAATATGGGCTGCCTAGACTTTAGCGTTCAAAAGATGAGCTTGTGTGCTTGTTACATTATGATGGTTACGACTTTTTTCCCCCATTAATGCCCCATTCTGAAGCGTTTTCCGTTATTTATACACTTTTACAATCGAGGATACTGTCACTAGGGTCAGAATGGCGTCCCAGCTTCATGGGACTGGAGTTCATACAATAGACCTCTTCGGAAACTGTCATTGTTCTAATTCCATGGTATAGACCCCTGCAATGAGCGTGAATCTCAGCCCAAATCTGTTACGCCTGTTTCTGTATGTATCAGAGATGATCTTGAAGCGTTTGAGCATCCCAATACCATTTTCATTCATTACCCGCGCACTGGAAAGTTCTCTATTTTTCCTTTTTTCTTCTTGCGTTAGCGGATTTTTCTTACCCTTCTTTTTTGGAATGTCAGTTCTACTATGGAGTGTTTTCAAGCCTTGATA
>NZ_PHHC01000058.1 GCF_002930195.1 Holospora curviuscula
TCAGGTGCATCCGAAGTTTACCGAAGAGGTGGAAAAGGCGGTGAAAAACTCTAAATATAAGTATCGTAAGGATTTACCAGATGGAAGAGTGCGGTTTTATAAAAAATACGAACCTCCAAAAGATGGAAATCCCAACATTCGCACCAATGGTGGATCGAATAATGTGAAAGAAGTATGTCCGAAGACTGGAAATACTCGAACTTGGACTGAATCCTATCAAAAGTCCAGTGAGGCTCGTCCAAAAGAGCCTCGTGGCGGAGCACCCCAGAACGATTTACATGTGGTGCAAGTGCGTCCTCAAAATAAAAACGGTGTGGAGATTCGATCTCAACATTATCCTGCAACGGATAAAGAACTGAAAAAATTTCAGGATGGAGAAATTCCTAAATTAAATACGAATCCAGATCTTTTGAATAAAAAATAGGAGGATGAAGATGAGTATATTAGGACAATATTATCAGCGTTATGTTTTGAATAATTCTAATGTTGATAAATACACTCCAGATCCAGATTGGCGAGATTGTACTCGCTATTTGGCGGGGTTTTTGATGAAGGTGTTATTGTTAAATGAATGGCGAGAATACGATTATCCAAAATACGATTGGAGCGATGGATTTACCGACGTGGCACACGTATTAGGGTGGATGTTTGAGTTTTCAAGGGATGTATCTGGGAAAAATGTTTATGATTTGGTGCAGGAAAAAATTAAAAATGGACATGATTATTATCCTGATGAGTCGCTGATGCAGTATGTAGCAGAAATGGTGAAAGATGTTATTGATAGAGACATTCTTGAATGTCTGGGAATTGTGAATGATCTCTTCATAGGTCGTCGAGATAGCTTTGAAATGCATGAAGAACAGTGCACCCATGAAGAATATACACCCTCCCTCAACTGGCCGCTTCCCTGTCCGGGCCCCCCCTATGGTCGCCGGCCCTATCTCCAAGGTCAGAACCCGCCTCGAAGCCAGGCCGTCATCTGGGTACCCTTTCCTATTTTGCGGTTTGCCTTTTTTGCCAAGGAGGTCGCCCTCTTTGGCCGGTCCTTTGACGGGATGCAGCGGGTGGCGCAGGAGCAACTGGAACAGCTGGACAGCCGCCTCATTCACCCGGAATATTTCTATATCCTAGCTCAGGTGCTGGAGCTAGAGGATACCCCAGAATCTCGAAAAGCCTTGGATATCCTGGCTAACAACCTGTTCTTGGGAGAAAAACCTCTCACTCAAGCCTGGGTGGAAGGGCCAGAGGAGGTGCCGTGGCTGCGATGAAATTTTGGACCTTCCTAACTCAACTTTGGAGTCAGTTTAAGGGGGAGGTGCGCATTGAGGCTCGCGAAAAACTTCTCCTAACCCCCGCCCTTCGGCAGGATGGATTTGAGAAAGTTTCGGTGACCCGAGACAGTAAGATTCTGCAGAAAACCCAGGCTCACCAAGGCCAAGGGGTGGACTATATAGATTGCTCGGTGCAAGGGAGGCTTAGTGTGGATACGCCGCATCTGGAGGTTATCTCCACAACGGGCCAGCGTCCCTCGGGCCTAGAGGTGGCGCCTCGCCCCGAGTTCACCGAGATTCACCACACGGTCCTGCCCTCTATTACTGAAGAATCCCAGAGACCTCGTACCACCTTTAAGCCTGCCTTCAAGGCCGCTCTGGGGGTAACTCTGAGTAGTCTTACGGCGGTGCTGACCCCCACCTGTCCTCTGGCGGCGGTGATGGTGAATTCTGCTGCCGGGGCCCTGATGCAGGGGGGAGCTTTAGAGAAAGTCGCCAACCAAGAAGCCTTTCACGGCAAGGATTGGCAGGGGATTTATAGGGATTATCTC
>NZ_PHHC01000059.1 GCF_002930195.1 Holospora curviuscula
TGCTTGCTTCCATCTCTTCATTGTTTAAAAGCGTGTGAATTCACGCTCTGGCTCTCCATCAATTCCTATGCTAAAAATTTGCTCTTTTCCCCTCTTCATTCTGAGGATAGCTCTGGGCTTATCCATCAATGCTTGAATACCCCCTTTATGGTTTAGCCTGTTCAAGTCATTCAATATTCTCTTCCATGACTTAAACGCTTTAGATAGTGTCGTCACGAGAGTAAATCTATACTGGCATGAGATATAGAATGAGTCAATGAAAGGTTTTTATGATAGGCGCTCACCGACGCCATGATATGTCAGATCACATATGGAGTCTTTTAGAGCCACGATTGCCTGGGCGAAAAGGTTTCTGGGGAAGTATCGCCCATGATAATAGGCTTTTTGTCAACGCCGCCTTTTGGGTATTGCGCACTGGCGCACCCTGGAGAAATTTGCTTCCCGAGTATGGCCACTGAAAAAACACGCATCGACGCTTTTGCAGATGGCGGGACAAAGGCGTTTGGCAAGGGGTGTTAGAATCACTTGTGATGGAGCCTGATTTTGAGTGGCTCATGATTTGATGCAAGCCCTATCAAAGTACCCCCTCATGCAGCAGGAGCGCGTGGTGAAAACCAAGCCATAGGACGAACAAAAGGGGGCTCAATTCCAAAATACATATAGCCGTGGATGCAACTGGTATGCCAGTGCGAATCCTTGTTACAGAAGATAGCACAGCTGATTGTACACAGGCTGAGGCTCTTATTGAGGGCATAAACGCCCAAGGTCTTTTAGCCGACAAAGGCTATGATTCAGATGCTGTACTAGACATGGCAAACAGTCAAAATATTCAAGCGGTGATTCCTGCAAAAAAGAATCGAAAAGAACAGCGCTTCTATGACCAAGACTTGTACAAGATCAGACATCGTGTTGAAAATGCCTTCTTGCATCTTAAGCGATGGAGAGGCATCGCCACGCGATACGCCAAAAACAGCTCCTCCTTTCTTGCAGCCGCCCAAATACGCTGTCTTACCCTTTGGCTCAATATCTCGTAACGACACTATCTAGGAAGATCCATAAAAAACTAGCTGTTTTTTTGATATAAACTCTGCCGTTCCATACCAGCCTAGCATCTTTAGGAGGCGTCCTTCATTGCTTTCCATTGCGCTTGTTGATTCCTTTTTCTATGACTTTGCACGCTTCGTTTTTTAGATCGTTTGTATAGCTTTTTGACTTCTTTCACCTCTCTTTGATATCGATCCTATACTTTATGTGTACTATTTCAAATTGTTACGCGACTGTTTTTTAATATATTCTTTATTATTTAATCCCTGGTTCGTTAAATATAGTAATTTCGCTTAAATAGGATTAGATTTATTACTTGTCAGAAAACGAAAAAAAACAGTAGAAATAGCAATAAAGAGAATATAGACTAGACTTAAATAAAAGCGTAATATAATATATAAAGTTTATGTAGTAATCAAAAGATGAGCGCGGAAATAATTATAGTGAGTAAAAATAGTCTAAGTAAAGGGGTAGATACGGTACAAAAAAGAACGAGTCATTAAGCCTAACAGACGATTAAAAAGCAAAGAAACCATAGATCCAAATTCACTAAAACTGTATGTCGAACATCTCTGTACCGGACAAAACTAATTGGTTAGTTAGTTTGCATTGACAGTAACGCGCTGAAATAAAAACAAAAAGTGTATAATCTCGATTATCGAAAAAGAGGTATACATCATGGTTTCAGTCAACGAGTTAAAGCGCATTTTAAAGCCATATTTCAAAATCGACAATAGGCGTCTTGATTGCTTAACCCAAATGTTAG
>NZ_PHHC01000060.1 GCF_002930195.1 Holospora curviuscula
CTCTGATATCCCCTATGAAGATGCACATTAATAGCCTTTTTTCCATCGCTAGCGCATCTGATTTTCCACCTCTTGCTTTCTTATTCTTCTCAGCCTCTTTTAGTAGTGCTATTATCTTTTTAAATGTAGATCTCTTCACACCACTTAATCTACGAAACGCTTCATCTTTATAGTTTTTGATTTTTTCGTATTTCATCTCAACCTCCTTTATGGAGCTGAGTTAACACTTATTGCTTAGGTTATGCAAGCGGTCTATTGTGTAAATATGTGATGGGTTTAATATCGATAACGGGTATCCTTATTTGATAAGAGTGTGGTGTCATAGCAGCATCAAAAACTTGACAAGAAATGAGGTTTTGTAAAAGAGCTGAATTTTTGGTGATATGATCGATTCTCTATCCCGAATAGTGTGGCACTCTTTTTTAAGACGCGCTGTACTGTATCAAAGAATTCAGGCTCCGAAACACTTTTATAAAATACCAACCCTTTATAAACTAGATTAACAGAATTGTTTTTGTGAATAACTGTCTTGCCTATTCGGTATTGGTTTTGCTAGTGATGCGTTTGGTTTGGTCTTGTTGATTTAGGCCTTTGAATTAAGTCAAAGTAAAGACTTTAACCTAATAAATAAAAATAAGGATATTTATTGAGAATTTATTATATCCTTTAGGGAATCGTAGAATATTATTTTAGTGTAGTAAAGAAGTTTTTCATGCAATACTGCGCTGAATACAAAGTTTTTATTCTATGTTGGTGGATCTATTCGGTTTTTCTTAAGGCGAATGAGTGCTTTCTATTCCCCATCTTTGAGCGTATATCGCATGGATGTATGCCCATCACGGGCTCTATCCAATCAGACGTTTCAGCTTTTGTGGAGTGCTCTAAAGCATCCCAGGGGGCCTGGATTTTTGTGTTCACTCCATGAAAATATTGTTTGATCGCGTATTGTCTCTTTTTGCACCTTGGGTATACTAATGTCCCCCCATGATAAAACCTATGGTCCCATATTCGTTACCCGCTTTCTGAATCAATGTTCCAAGAGCGCTAAATCTCTGAGAAAAATCCTTACGAAGATCTCTACGAAGAATCTCTAAAGAATTTCGATGTCAAAGCGTATATAAAAACAATTTATTAACTCTCAAGGGTTTCAGAAAAAACTTTTTATACGCGAATTATTCCATAACTTCTATCCTTTCATTTGTTATAGCCTAAAGGTGTTTTCTAATCCCTTTAGCCCTAAAAAAATGTTAAATCACGTGATAACACAGCTTAATTTACGTTCTCAATCTTTTCTACTGATATGCAGCACCTAAGCTGTCGCTTCAATACCTAAAAGCGGTTCATCATATTCTACCGGATGTCCGTCAGAAAAAGATATTTTTCGTACACATCCTGATACAGGAGACTTTATGATATTCATCACTTTCATTGCTTCTATGATAAGTAACGGTGCGCCTACTGTAACATGATCGCCAACGTTCACCAACGAGGAAGCTCCAGGCTTTGACGCACTATAAGCAGTTCCAACTAAAGGAGATCTTACCCAATAAAGAGAACTCTTTTCTGATATACGCTCAGGAGAAGACGGAATGAGTTCCGCGAAAGATTCTTGATCAGATACGGGTGTGGAAGAAAAATTTTTGGAAGATAGGTAATTTCTAGGTTCTTTTGACAACTCTACATAATAGCGTACGCCGTTACTTTCTTGCTCATAGTGTATAGAAGACAAAGAAGATTTTTCCAATATATCAATAAGAACCTTCAGTGTGTTTATCGTGATCTCATCTAAAAAATAAAACTCTTTATTTGATGAATTCATTATAGATCTATTTTCTTTTCACTGTCATCCTAACAAAAGTTTTCTTGGTTTGCAAGAATCTATAGAAAAGCGATCAGCATGACCTCGTTTCAGAGCACCCCTATCAACCATTTTTCAAAACCCATTACAATTACTAAGCGTATATTAGAATAAAAGTAAAGGAACACAGACTATAATTGTGTAACTGTCCCACTGCATTGTACGATCATGAAGGGTATATTTAGGGCTAAACTATGCTTATTTTATAAGCAGTTACGCTTGAGCAGTGATCGGTAATGGTATAGCCTTC
>NZ_PHHC01000061.1 GCF_002930195.1 Holospora curviuscula
GCGGCGGGGGTAGCGGCCAGCGGTGAGGCGCTGGGGGAGGCCATCAAAGACCCAAAAACCATTCCCGAAACCATGGCGGGTATTCGAATTATCGCTGCGGCGGGGTTGTTGTTGGCGGGGAAGGACGCGGAGGATATCCAGGCTGCAGATGAGGCGTTGGATATCGCGCTGCGCAACAATTGCTTTGATATGCCGGAAGATTTGGACGTGTTGATGGCGGAAATCGAGTTTCGGAAAGCCGCAGAACAAGCTCTTATCACCTTTTTCAAAAATTTGGACGCCAAAGAAATCGCTGAAATGATTGATATGGGGTTGCTCATGGCGGAACAGGCGGACCCGGAGCCTTTTAGCAAGATGGGATTCCACAGCGCTCGCGTGGTGGTTAAGGGCATCGGTTATGGCTTTTCTCGCCTGTGCCGAGCTTTTGATGCTTTCCAGCAAGGGGGTCTAGAGGGGCTGGGGGCCTATCTAAACCCGCTGAGCGACGGATTTTTGGCAGAACGCAGGGTGCTGATGAAGACCGCTCCGGAGTTGCAAAGAACCGGTGCACGGACAAAACAACAGGGTCAAGTCCCCCCTCAGGAGGCTCCAAAGCCTTCTCAGAGCCCTAACATCGTCCCAGAACAGGTGGCGGTGCAGCAGTACTTTACTCATTATAGAAATGAAAAATTCGTGGTGGGACGACACGGGGATGGTAAATTTAAAAAAATTATGGATGCTCGTAATAAAGGAAATCTTAGAAGGACTGCCCGTCACCACGTGGGGACTCATCACAACAACAAAATTTTTGTCCGATCCAATATTCACGAAGATGCGGGCGTTAGTATCTTAATTCCCAGAGAATGGCACCAACGGGGTAACGTCCATACGGCTAACAAACAAGAGTTTGAGAATTTTCGCCAAGCTCTATTTGTGAGCATTCGAGACATGCGAAAGCTTCCTGACAGACTTCCTCCGGGGGCTTTGCAACAAGAAGTTCGAGAAGACTTGAACGATGCATTATTGGAAGCCCTTCGAAAAAATCGAGAAACTTTTCCAGAACAGATGAAAAAAAAGGGAGGCCCATCATGAAGTATACGTGTTTGCAAGATGTGTTGGATGAAATTTATTCAGCGGAATATTCTGGGGATTATCTCCCCATTTCTGATGAAAAACATTGGACGGAGGGGTTTAAAACCTTTGGTACTAAGGAAAATATGCTCTCGGCACTGAACTATTATTTTAGGATATGGGATCAAGGAGAGCGGCGCCTTAATTGGCGCCAAGAAGAAGATGGTTGCATGATTTTTGAGCGAGCCGCCTGGACCTTTTTCTATGTATTTGAGGCCATTCCCTTATTGAAGGATCCTTCTATCATTCCAGAACTTATGAGGTACTTTCTTCCTCAAGGGGAACAGGCGGGGTCCTGGGATATGGAAGATCTTTGGACAGAAATGATGCTACAAATTGTGGCAAATTATTGGGATTTTGGTCCAGCTTATATGCCCTGGGTAATGCGCTCTTTGCATCTTCTGCATCCTGGGGCTCGCTCGGCTTCAAGTTATTTCATGTCGAAAATGATTTTCGATACCTTTGACTATATTACGCCGGAAGAATTTCCTAAGCTTCCCATAGTGGATGCTTTACCCTTGGGAAAACGGGATCTAGTGTTGAGTCTGTTGGAGGATGGAATTTCGGAATGGAAAAATATATTAGAGCAAGACGAAATAACTCTAAAAAATGCTAATTCCGAACCAGAAATAAATCGAGCGAAAAAAGATGTAGATTCCGCAAAGGAAAGCTTAGCTTGTTATCAATACGTCCGGGGCCAGCTGCTCCTTCTCCCCCAGGAGGTTATTAGCATTGGGCATCGGTAAACTGTTGCTTACTCTCGGGCTTCACCTCAGCCTTCAGCGCGGCGCCTTCCAGGGAACCCAGTTTAAGGGGGAGGTGAGCATTCAGGCTCGCGAGAAGCTCCTTCTGAGCCCCGCCCTTCGGCAGGATGGATTTGAGAAAGTTTCGGTGACCCGAGATACCAAGATTCTCCAAAAAACCCAGGCTCACCAAGGCCAAGGGGTGGACTACCTGGACTGTTCTGTTCAGGGTCATTTGGCGGTGGATACGCCGCACCTGGAAGTCGTTTCTAAGACGGGCCAGCGTCCCTCGGGTATGGAAATCGTTCCTCGCCCAGAATTTACCGAGATCCACCGCACGGTCGTGCCCTCTATTACTGAAGAATCCCAGAGACCTCGTACTACCTTTAAGCCTGCCTTTAAGGCCGCTCTGGGGGTGGGCATTGCAGCTCTGGCAGGGGCCAGCGGAGGGATTGCCTCTGGCGTGCTTGCAGCGTCCGCTCAGGCCTTCATCCAGAAGGGAGGTCTGGAGTCTCTGGCCAATCACGAATCCCTCCAGCTCTCGGATATGCTCAAGGCAGCGGGAAAAAGCCTTGCAGTGCAAGGGCTAAGCTTAGGGGATCTGGGCAGCGCGGGAAATTTAGCAAAGAATACGGCAGCCCATACCGTAATTTATGGCGGAAACCCTCTGGAAACTTTGGCTCGCCAGGGCATAACTCAACTGTCTGGGGAAGTGGCGGAAAAAATTGGTGCCTCTCAAAAAACTGGAAATTTGGAGGTTGGAGAGCATACGGCGCTTCATGGAGCCTTGGCTCTTGGGTCGGAGATTTCTAAGCAAGCCCTTGTTGGAAAA
>NZ_PHHC01000062.1 GCF_002930195.1 Holospora curviuscula
CCAAAATACGAAAGAATGCATCGAAAGCATTGGATACAAGGTAGGCCCCCCCTATTCTCTTGATTGACGCAATAGAATAATTTTTGGCTAATATTAAATGATAGATCAAGGGTAAAATTACTTAATACGATACAGTGTACGAGGCCTTGTTTCATTTTTTTAATGCTCAAACCTCAGATTTACTGTAATTTGAAAATTTTAGCACAGTATTTTAAAACAGTAGTTAATTTAGGGAAAAAACTTTTACCTCTTCCCAGTATGTATGGTAAACTTATACACTCTATCAAAAAAGAAAAGGCTTTTCAGTATGTTTCCGATTGATTATTAAAAAATCATTTGATTGATAAAAATAGAGTTTTTACCAGATATCAGATTTTTTGTTAAACGTCCTCTTATTGATGCATCTAAGAAGCGTTAGCTTTATACAATTGCGTTTTGCATAACGCTAAACTGCATCAGTGGAGTATCTTTTTTTCAGCATATTTTAGTGCTTCTGTTTAAATATCCCAACGAAAAACGCTTATGCTGGATCCTCTATTACTTCACGATCTTATTTGAACATCCGAACAGACTTTGAAGATAGTCTTTCTATAAAATCCTAAATATCTTTCTATCCAATAATGAAAATACCAATGTACGCCCCATCAAGAAAAAATTCCTCACAAATGCTCTTTTTTTCTCTGCTTGAGTGTGCTAGGGTTAGCGTGAAAGAATTCCATATAGAATAACGGTTTTCTTATGTCTTCTCTTAAAAAACCCGACTGGCTGCGCGTCAAGGTAAAATTGACTCCAGAGTATTTAGAAACTCAAGAGCAAGTTCGTCGGTTTGGATTGTCTACTGTATGTCAAGAAGCGGCTTGTCCAAATATTGCGGAATGTTGGAGTAAAAAGCATGTGACGGTTATGATTCTTGGGGAAGTTTGTACGAGAGCGTGCCGATTTTGTAATGTCAAAACCGGAAAGCCCACGCCAGTCAATACAAATGAGCCGGAAGAAGTCGCAGCACTTGTTCAACAATTTCGAGCACGGCATATTGTCATTACTTCTGTAGATCGAGATGATCTTTCTGACGGAGGCGCTCAACACTTTGCCAATGTAATTCGTGCAGTGCGTACCACTAATCCTGGTACTACCATTGAAGTATTAACACCAGATTTTTTGGGAAAGCCCGGTTCTTTAGAGCGTGTTGTAGAGGCAGAACCTGATGTGTATAATCATAACGTTGAAACTGTTCCTCGTCTCTATTCCCAGGTGCGCCCTCAAGCGCGGTATTTTCATTCTTTATTTTTACTTAAGCGCGTTAAATTTTTGAATCCAAGAATTTTTACAAAATCTGGATTAATGTTGGGATTTGGAGAGGAACGTCAAGAAGTAAGTCAAGTCATGAATGATTTGCGGGAAGCGGAGGTTGATTTTTTAACCATCGGACAATATCTGCAGCCCACTCCCCGTCATCATCCTGTGGTGCGTTATGTGGAAGAGGAAGAATATAAGCGTTTAGAGCGAAGAGCGTATCAAAAAGGATTTCTTATGGTGAGCGCCTCCCCCTTAACGCGTTCTTCTTACCATGCAGAAGACTTATTTAATACGCTCAGAGCTAAGAAGTCTGCTGCCATTTCTGCACACCTCCCAGAGATACAGCGTAAAGAATGAAAAATAAAGACAATGTAAAGGGTGTTCTGGAAAGAATTTGAATAGTAAATTAACCTGAAATTTCCATATAGATAGGGTATTTTTTAAAGATACATTGTGAGTGATCATCACCCTATTTTCGAGAGCTGTTACATCAATTTCGTACGCTTTAGACAATCTTGGATACTGATTGAGCCAAGCCAAAGTTCGTTTAACGACCCATCTTTTGGCGAGTGCAGCCCATCCTGGAGTTCTGAAATTTCAATTGTCTTGTTAAGAACGTTTCCCACAAACGCTAGCATGGTTTTTCCATACC
>NZ_PHHC01000063.1 GCF_002930195.1 Holospora curviuscula
CATCTAATATCTCTCTTCTGCTGTGTTTCACAGGCCTGCCAGCCTTCTTAATATTTGGTATAAAATATTCCGATATTAATTCCCATTCTTTGTCTTTTAAATCTGTCTCATACGCTCTTCTATTCATTTATATTCCTCAATTGCATCCAACATCATCCAGATACACTAACATATCTCTCATTTGCGGACAAGCTCTTAAAGTGTTTTAGCCAAAAAAAGGTGCGTTCTACCCCCGTCTTTTAGCAAAAAAGTCCATTCAGGGGGGGGTATAAGCCCAGATTTTAATGCTTTTTTAGCCAACAGTTTGAACAAATTCTTCCATGATTTTTCTATAGCTTACATCACAACATACATTTTTTAAAGTTGGCTTATTATTCAAGAAAGCTTCAAAAATACTTCATCTAGATACAGTATCATGAATACTTATCCTATCTACTTTAATGTGAGGGCCTATTACTAATGGTTTACGATCCTTATCTTTTTTACCCATTAATACCTCTGTCAAGGGCAGCGCTTGTAACATTTACGCTGTGAGAATCAATTAAACTATAGCTAGGGTGAGCTGCTCGTATGAGAAAAACTCTTTTTAACGGAGCCCTTTATCTTTTCCTCATTTATAAAAACTACATACTGCTGTATACCAGGGAAAAATATCACTGAACACTCTATGCTCGCATCATAGAACACACTCAATGAATTCCTTCATTATAAGCTTTGAGAGTACGCATGCCTTAGGTTCCCGTACTTAAAATAATCTTTTATAAATTCTCATTGTGTTTCCCTTAAACTTCTTGGATATGCTATCTTTATCTATTGATAAAGGATATTCTCACTTCGCGTTGAATTTTACTTAAATTGTGAAGATGGGTTCTTATCGCTTTTTCAGCTAAGTTTCATGTGTCTTTGTACATAAAACTTACTCAAATAGCACGTTAACTTAAAAATTTTTTCCGCTCTTGCGCTAACTGAACCAACTGATCTAGACTATCTTGGGCGCATAATCCAATCAAAACAGGGTTTTTTGCTACAAGATTTTTCATGTCCCAGTACGTTCCCGAACGAATTGCCTGAACCGTATTCTTCGTGGTAGGAAGAAACTTTATAATATCCGTATCTTTGAGTTCAGGATAACACCGAACAAGCCACAACACTCCATTACGAATCTCTTTTCGATTCACTAAACTAACATAGCTTTTCCGCTTCTTTTGATGAGTATTTACGCGCTGAATCAGAACTAACGAAGCATTAGGATCCATTTCGCAACGAATAATTTCTTCTTTTGTAATTTGTCCTAAAAGAACAGGATCCATAGAAGAAATATTTCCTTCGCCGTTAGCTAACGTTTCGACCTGAAGTACATGAATTCCACAAAAATCAGAAATTTGTTTAAATGTAAGCTTTGTATTGTCAATTAACCATAGCGCTGTTGCTTTAGCCATCAAAATTTTTTGCATTTTTTTATTCCTATACTGGCATCTCCAGCGGGAATCGAACCCGCGCTACCGCCTTGAAAGGGCAGCGTCCTAACCGCTAGACTATGGAGACAACATTCTATAACCATACCGCTACTTAAACAAAAAGTCAATCACCTTATAGAATTTTTTTGTAAAAATCTGTAAAAAAGAGCTACAGACTCTCATCTAAAACCCTTCTTTCGCTATACGACGAGATAAAGTGCGCATTAATCTACGACGCCCCGCTTTCTTTTGCTCCTTGCGCTTTTTTGAAGGCTGAATATAAGCTTCTCTCTTTCGTATTTCTTTTACAAGCCCTTCTAATTGAAGCCTGCGCTTCACTTCTATGAGTGCTTTTTCCACGTTTCCGTCTTTAACAATTACTGCCACTGTCGTTTATTCTTCCTACACATTCTTTTTTGCATTCTATCATAGGTTATATTTTTTATCAATCATAAAAGAGCAGTACAACAGGACCTACGCAGGAAGAATTTATCTTGACAGAGTTACCAACGTATTTGAAAGATATAGCATTTTTGACAAGCAGTGATTTAATTGGCGGTTTCCGGCTTTTCTTTCAGGTTCACTCACACTGCAAGTGCTTATTTAGGAAGTATATCTAAGTTTTCAGCCGTATTTTCATGGCCAATACAATTGTTTAGTCCCGCCAAGAAATGGTTAGGATTAATTGTAAAATATTCTGGATGAATTGTCCACTGATTTAGAATAAATTGCCAAGGAGTTTTGCCTTTGATGGCTTTAAGTCGTTTAGCGAAGGTATAAGCCATTAGATAGGCATGCAGATGCTGTTTCAGCTCATCATGAGATGCATAATGGAAATTGTTTACAGTTG
>NZ_PHHC01000064.1:0-2237 GCF_002930195.1 Holospora curviuscula
TTCCACAGCGCTCGCGTGGTGGTCAAGGGCATCGGTTATGGCTTTTCTCGCCTGTGCCGAGCTTTTGATGCTTTCCAGCAAGGGGGTCTAGAGGGGCTTGGGGCCTATCTAAACCCGCTGAGCGACGGATTTTTGGCAGAACGCAGGGTGCTGATGAAGACCGCTCCGGAGTTGCAAAGAACCGGTAGGAAGGGGAAGGCAGAGCCTCAGGTTCACACCATACAACCAGCCCCTCAGAGCCCTAACATCGTCCCAGAACAGGGGGCGCTGCAGCAGTACTTTACTCAGTATAGGGATCAAAAATTTGTGGTGGGGAATCATAGAGATATAGAAAAAGCTATGGATGCTCGTAATGAAGGAAACCCTAGAAGAACTGCCCGTCACCACGTAGGAACCCATAAAAATAATCAAATTTTCGTCCGGTCTAATATCCATAGAGATGCAGGGATTAGTATTTTGATTCCCAAAGAATGGCATCAAGATTTTGTGCACACCGCCAATAAAATGGAGGTTGAGAATTTTCGCCAAGCTCTATTTGTGAGCGTTCGAGACATGCGAAAGCTTCCTGACAGACTTCCTCCGGGGGCTTTGCAACAAGAAGTTCGAGAAGACTTGAACGATGCATTGCTGGAAGCCCTTCGAAAAAATCGAGAAACTTTTCCAGAACAGATGAAAAAAAAGGGAGGCCCATCATGAAGTATACGTGTTTGCAAGATGTGTTGGATGAAATTTATTCAGCGGAATATGTGGGAAACTACCTTCCGCTTGCTGATGAAAAACAGTGGACAGAGGGGTTTAAAACCTTTGGTACTAAGGAAAATATGCTCTCGGCACTGAACTATTATTTTAGGATATGGGATCAAGGAGAGCGGCGCCTTAATTGGCGCCAAGAAGAAGATGGTTGCATGATTTTTGAGCGAGCCGCCTGGACCTTCTATTATATATTTGATTCTATTTCCTTTCTGAAGGACCCTTCTATTATTCCCGAATTGATGCAGTATTTTCCTCCGGAGGGGGACGTACGATGGCCCTGGACCATGGAAGACCTTTGGACAGAAATGATGCTACAAATCGTGGCAAATTATTGGGATTTTGGTCCAGCTTATATGCCCTGGCTTATGCGATCGTTACACTTACTACATCCCGGGGCTCGCTGGGCTGCTAGTTATTTTATGTCTAAAATGATTTTTGATACCTTTTACAGAATTAAGCCAGATCAATTTCCTGAGCTTCTTATACTGGATGCTTTGCCCTTGGGAAAGGGGGATTTGGTGTTGAGTTTGTTGGAAAATGAAATTTTAAGATGGCAAGAAGCATTAAAAAGGGCTAAGGCAAGATTGTGTAAAACGCCTTCTTCTGAAAAAGAAATGAAACAAGCGAAAAACGCAGTAGATTCAGCAAAAGAAAGTTTAGCCTGCGCTGAATATGTCCGGGGCCAGCTGCTCCTTCTCCCCCAGGAGGTTATTAGCATTGGGCATCGGTAAATTCTTTCGAAAATTATGTTCCTTTTGGGCAGATCGGGAGCCGGGGAGGAAGGAGGATGCGGTATATACCGGCTCCAGTTCGGTGTTTCATCCCTCTTCCATTGAGGCGCAGGAGATCTCCGGCCGGGTGGGGGCCATCCTCCATCAGGGCACGCAGATGAAGGGCAAGGGGGTACTGGAGGCGCAGTGCTACCGGTGCATTCCCGGGTATGGGAGCGCCTCTGAATCTTCTCATAATGTATATATACAAGAGCGCCGCCACAGCACCCAGCCGGTGCCCGGGTCCATTGAGGGGGTGCGCGTTGAGCCCTTCACGGATCTCAGCCAGGCCAGCACCGCTATGACTCCTCTGGAGGGGCTCCACCTTTCGCTGCAGCAGGGGGGCTTCCAGGGAACCCAGTTTAAGGGGGAGGTGCGCATTCAGGCTCGCGAAAAACTTCTCCTAACCCCCGCGGTAAGGCAGGACAGTTTTGAAAAGATGGAGGTGGTTAAGGACTCTCGCATTCTCCAGAAAACCCAGGCTCACCAAGGCCAAGGGGTGGACTACCTGGACTGTTCTGTTCAGGGTCATTTGGCGGTGGATACGCCGCACCTGGAAGTCGTTTCTAAGACGGGTCAGCGCCCTATCGGCTTGGAAATCCTGCCTCGCCCCGAGTTCACCGAGATTCACCACACGGTCGTGCCCTCTATTACTGAAGAATCCCAGAGACCTCGTACTACCTTTAAGCCTGCCTTTAAGGCCGCTCTGGGGGT
>NZ_PHHC01000064.1:3454-6259 GCF_002930195.1 Holospora curviuscula
GCCTCGTTAAGAATCCTCCTGGCTACGGGGTTAGCCTTGGCGGGCAAGGACTCAGGAGACATCCAGGCTTGTGACACTGCGGCCACCACTGGCTTGGAGGAAAATTTTGTCACCACCATTCTGGCAGTAGCCTACGATGTGGCTCAGGGGGTAAAAGATGTGGGGGATGAGCTCCAGGAGGGCAATTACTGGAGCGCCACCGGTCAAGGAGCCCTAGCTGCCGGTTCCGTAGCATTGGATTTGGCCAGTGGAGGCGTGGGCAGCACCGTGGTAAAAGCCGGAGTCCGCTTGGCCCGGAAAGCTTTAGGCGGCGGGGAAAAAGGCCCTGAAGTCCTGAAAATGGAAGGTGCCCCCACGGGAGCCCGCAGAAAAATAGAGGAAAAACAGCGGAAAGAACGGGGGCTTATCCGGGATAAAAAAGCCCCGGCTCCAGAAAATCCAGGGCAAACAGCCCTGCAAAAAGCCGACCAAGAACGGCTGGAGCTGAAGGGACAGAAAAAGGTGGATCCGGTGCATCCGAAGTGTACCGAAGAGGTGGAAAAGGCGGTGAAAAACTCTAAATATAAGTATCGTAAGGATTTACCAGATGGAAGAGTGCGGTTTTATACAAAATATAATCTACCAAATGACAAAACCTCAAACATTCGTACCGATGGTGGATCAAATAATGTGAAAGAAGTGTGTCCAAAAACTGGAAATACTCGAACTTGGACTGAATCTTATCAAAAGCCTAGTGAGGCTCGTCCAAAAGAAGCTCGTGGCGGAGCGCCACAGAACGATTTACATGTGGTGCAAGTTCGACCTCAAAATAAAAACGGTGTGGAGATTCAATGTCAACATTATCCTGCAACGGATAAAGAACTAAAAAAATTTCAGGATGGAGAAATTTCTAAACTGAATACCAATCCTAATCTTCTAGAAAAAAAATAGGAGGGGAAAGATGAGTATATTAGGACAATATTATCAGCGCTATGTTTTGAATAATTATAACGTTGATAAATATACTCCAGATCCAGATTGGCGGGATTGTACCCGCTATCTGGCGGGGTTTTTGATGAAGGTGGTGTTGCTCAATGAGTGGAGAGAATACGAGTATCCAAAAGATGATTGGAGCGATGAATTTACCAAAATAGCGAAAGTTTTGGATTTAACTTTTGAATACGGAAAAGATATTTCGGGAGAAGATGTCCATAATATCATTGATCGTAAAAAAAATATGAGTGATCATTATCCAGATGAGTCTTTGATGGGAGATATTGCATACACTACTGTTCTTGGAGATTCTATTAATGCGGACATTCTAGAATGCATCGCAATCACTAACGATCTATTTATTGGTCGCAGAAATACAGAGGATATATACGAGGCCGCTACAACCAGCGAGCTCTACGATCCCAGTATTAAATGGCCCTGCCACCCAAATCATGATACGCTGTGTCCCAGTTTTGATCGTGCTATCCAGCCCTACCTTCAAGGTCAGGACCCGCCCCGGAGTCAAGCCGTTATCTGGGTTCCCTTTCCTATTTTACGGTTTTCTTTTTTTGCCAAAGAAGTCGCCCTCTTTGGCCGGTCCTTTGACGGGATGCAGCGGGTGGCCCAGGAGCAACTGGAACAGCTGGACAGTCGCCTTATTCACCCGGAATATTTCTTTATTTTGGCCCGGGTGCTGGAGCTAGAGGACACTCCGGAATCCCGGAACAGCTTGGATATCCTGGCTAACAACCTGTTCTTGGGGGAAAAACCCTTGACTCAAGCTTGGGTGGAAGGGCCAGAGGAGGCGCCGTGGCTGCGATGAAATTTTGGACCTTCCTAACTCAACTTTGGAGTCAGTTTAAGGGGGAGGTGCGCATTGAGGCTCGCGAGGAGCTCCTTCTGAGCCCCGCCCTGAAGTATGACAGCTTTGAGAAGGTTTCGGTGGTAAAGGACTCTCGCATTCTCCAGAAAACCCAGGCTCACCAAGGCCAAGGGGTGGACTACGTGGACTGTTCTGTTCAGGGTCATTTGGCGGTGGATACGCCGCACCTGGAGGTTATTTCCACAACGGGCCAGCGCCCCCCGGGTATGGAAATCGTTCCTCGCCCAGAATTTACCGAGATCCACCGCACGGTCGTGCCCTCTATTACTGAAGAATCCCAGAGACCTCGTACCACTGTTAAGCCTGCCTTCAAGGCCGCTCTGGGGGTGGGCATTGCAGCTTTGGCAGGGGCCAGCGGAGGGATTGCCTCTGGCGTGCTTGCAGCGTCCGCTCAGGCCTTCATTCAGAAGGGAGGCCTGGAGTCTCTGGCCAACCACGAATCCCTCCAGCTCTCGGATATGCTCAAGGCAGCGGGAAAAACCCTTGCGGTGCAAGGGCTAAGCTTGGGTGTGGGGGATCTGGGCAGCGCCGGGAACTTGGCTAAAACGACGGCAGCCCATAGCTTGGTGTATCAGGAAAATCCTGTAAAAACCCTTGCCCGCCAGGGCGTTCTTCAGATCTCCGCCGCAGGAGCCTCAGAGATCGGCCAGGCCTATCGTAGCGGCCTTTCGGGGCTGGAACATAAATTACTCCACGGAGCCCTGGCCATGGCCTCCACGGTGTCTCTCCAAGCTCTTCAGAGCGGCACTGTGGACTGGAATCAGGCTCTTCTGGCGGCGGGCGCCACCATGGCGGCGGAATCCATGGCAGAGGGCTGCACGGGCATTATCCGAGAACAATTGCCTACCCGGGAGCTGGGGGAGGAGGAAGAAGGGTATTTTCAGCGCTGTGATGAAGCCATTCGCGGCTTGGCGGAAACCACTTCTGCTTCGCTGAGAGTGCTGACGGCG
>NZ_PHHC01000064.1:6514-23908 GCF_002930195.1 Holospora curviuscula
GGGATAAAAAAGCCCCGGCTCCAGAAAATCCAGGGCAAACCGCCCTGCAAAAAGCTGACCAAGAACGGCTGGAGCTGAAGGGACAAAAAAAGGTAGATCAGGTGCATCCGAAGTTTACCGAAGAGGTGGAAAAGGCGGTGAAAAACTCTAAATATAAGTATCGTAAGGATTTACCAGATGGAAGAGTGCGGTTTTATAGAAAACACGCTCTAGCGGGAGATAAAGATCCAAATGCTTTTACCAGCGGAGGACGTAGTCATGTTCGTGAAGTCAATCCCCGTACAGGAAAGGTTCGAGAATGGGAAGAATGTTATCAAAAACCTAGTGAAGCGCGTCCAAAAGAGGCTCGAGGTGGAGCGCCCCAGAACGATTTACATGTGGTGCAAATTCATCCTGAGCCTAAAATTGATGGCGTAGTTCAAGAAATTCAGCATTATCCTTTTACCTCAAAGGATGTAGAAAAGTTTCAAAGCGGAAAAATTCCTGGCCTCAACACGAAGCCCAATCCTTTAGAAAAAAATTAGGGGGTGAAAGATGACTTATCTTGGAAAATTCTATTATTTTTATGTGTGGGAAGATTCAAAGGCGAATGACAAAGCTCCTAATCCAGAATGGCGAGACTGCACCCGCTATCTGGCGGGCTTTTTGATGAAGGTGTTATTGTTGAATGAGTGGCGAGAATACGATTATCCAAAAGAGCGTTGGACTTATGAATCCACCGATGTGGCGAAGAATTTTTGGGCACTGTTCGATTTGGGCAAGGATATTTCAGGAAAATCTATTTATGATTGTGTCCAAGAAGAAATTGAAAAGGGCCGAGATCATTATCCAGATGAGTCATTGATGGGATATTTATCGGAAATCAGTCCCTCTGCTATTGGTGCCCACGTGGAGCGAGATATTTTTGAATGCCTAGGAATTGCCAACGATTTGTTTATTGGGCGTCGAGATAGTTTTGAAATGTACGATGAAGAATATTGTACTGATCAAGAATATAATCCGAATTTAAATTGGCCCCACTATCCTTTTTCCGGCCCCCCCTATGGGCGCCGGCCCTACCTTCAGGGTCAAGACCCGCCTCGAAGCCAGGCGGTGATTTGGGTACCTTTTCCTATTTTACGGTTTTCTTTTTTTGCCAAAGAAGTCGCCCTCTTTGGCCGGTCCTTTGACGGGATGCAGCGTGTGGCTCAGGAGCAACTAGAGCAGCTGGACAGTCGCCTTATCCACCCGGAATATTTCTTTATTTTGGCTCGGGTGCTGGAGTTGGAGGACACTCCGGAATCCCGGAACAGCTTGGATATCCTGGCTAACAACCTGTTCTTGGGGGAAAAACCCTTGACTCAAGCCTGGGTGGAAGGGCCAGAGGAGGTGCCTTGGCTGCGATGAAATTTTGGACCTTCCTAACTCAACTTTGGAGTCAGTTTAAGGGGGAGGTGCGCATTGAGGCGCGCGAGAAGCTCCTTCTGAGCCCCGCCCTGGGGCAGGATGGATTTGAGAAAGTTTCGGTGACCCGAGACAGCAAAATTCTCCAGAAAACCCAGGCTCGCCAAGGCCAGGGGGTGGACTACGTCGAGTGCTCAGTTCAAGGGAGGCTTAGTGTGGATACGCCGCACCTGGAGGTCATCTCCACAACGGGCCAGCGTCCCTCGGGTATGGAAATCGTTCCTCGCCCAGAATTTACCGAGATCCACCGCACGGTCCTGCCCTCTATTATTGAGGAATCCCAGAGACCTCGTACTACCTTTAAGCCTGCCTTTAAGGCTGCTCTGGGGGTGAGCGTTGCAGCTCTGGCAGGGGCCAGCGGAGGGATTGCCTCTGGCGTGCTTGCAGCTTGCGCTCAGGCCTTCATCCAGAAGGGAGGTCTGGAGTCTCTGGCCAATCACGAATCCCTCCAGCTCTCGGATATGCTCAAGGCAGCGGGAAAAAGCCTTGCAGTGCAAGGGCTAAGCTTAGGAGATCTGGGCAGCGCCGGGAACTTGGCTAAAACGACGGCAGCCCATAGCTTGGTGTATCAGGAAAATCCTGTAAAAATCCTTGCCCGCCAGGGCGTTCTTCA
Source organism: Holospora curviuscula (assembly GCF_002930195.1). Classification (GTDB taxonomy): domain Bacteria; phylum Pseudomonadota; class Alphaproteobacteria; order Holosporales; family Holosporaceae; genus Holospora; species Holospora curviuscula. The sequence continues at coordinate 8,571 of NZ_PHHC01000064.1, forward strand.
GATCTCTGCCGCAGGAGCCTCAGAGATCGGCCAGGCCTATCGTAGCGGTCTTTCGGGGCTGGAACATAAATTACTTCACGGAGCCCTGGCCATGGCCTCTACTCTGTCTTTCCAGGCTCTGGAAAGCGGCACTGGTGACTGGAATCAGGCTCTTTTGGCGGCAGGCGCCACCATGGCGGCGGAGACGTGTGCGCAGGGCGTTACAGAAGGAATTCGAGACCAATTGCCTCAAAGAGCCCAGGGGGAAGGGCAGGAGGCCTATACCCAGCGCTGTCAGGAGGCAGCCCAGGCGTTGGCAGGTCGGGCGGTGGCATCGCTAAGAATCCTTCTGGCTACGGGGTTAGCCTTGGCGGGCAAGGACTCAGGAGACATCCAGGCTTGTGACACTGCGGCCACCACTGGCCTGGAGGAAAATTTTGTCACCACCATTCTGGCAGTAGCCTACGATGTAGCCCAGGGCGTTCAGGAAGTACGCGACGAGATCCAGGAGGGCAATTACTGGAGCGCCGCCGGTCAAGGAGCCCTAGCCGCCGGGTCTGTAGCATTGGATTTGGCCAGTGGAGGTGTGGGCAACACCGTGGTAAAAGCCGGGGTCCGCTTGGCGAGAACCGCCTTAAGCAAAGACAAGGGCCCGGGGATACTGAAAAAAGAGGGCGGCAATGCTTCGGGTCTAAAGGCCACGGGAAAACAGCGCCAGGAAAAGAAAGCGGGGACTCAGGATATGACTCCGCAAGAGCAAAAGGCGTATTTCGAACGCTATAAAGACAATCCTGTGCCGGTGGGAACCTATAAAGGCGATAAAATGAAAAAGATCGTTCAAGCCCGTACAAAAGAAACCGGACTGGAGTATGAACAGCACCATGTATGGCCCGTGGCTCAGTCCGATGAACTGCTTAAGGTTACTGGACGGAAGTATAAAAATAATACCGTGATTCCGTTGCCTAAAAAAATACATAAAGCCCAGGGGCGTAAATTAATTCACAAAAGAAATGAAGCATTTAAGCCCCAGAATCCAAGAGAATCTCTGCTGCAAGGGGTGCAAGATACTCGCCAAGGCTTGCTGGATGCGGGGTGTGATCGTATGAAGACCAATGAGGCTTGCCTAGAGGCACTGAAGAAAATAAAGGCGGATAACCCGGAAAGATTTTCTGGAAAAATCCCTCCTAAACCCTAGAAAATGGAGATACAAATGACGAGAGAACAGATTTATAATGAAATTCGTGAACGATCACCTCTTGATATTTATAGTGCGCCAGAATTACTGGAAGCTTTGGAATTATTCGAAAACGAAGACTTATTGGAAGATCTAGAAGACCTATACCAAGAATGGGGAAAGGGTGTCCAACTGAATCGCGCCAGGGAAAAGGAAGAGTTTGAGCGTATCCAGAAGTGCGAATCGTTATTTGAGTTTATTACTGAAGCTATTTTCAATCACGGAGACCCTGCGGTGATCCCCCCATTGCTGAAGTATGTACCTTCCGATGATACGGACCAAGACCTGGTATTTATGGAAGATTATTCCAGTGAACAAATATGTAATGGGATTACTAACGCTCGCTGCTTTGGGGAAGACTACATTCCCGTGCTGTTGGGGTGTATTCATGAACTTTTGCCCCGAGCCATGGCCAATGCAGAAAGCTTTTTTTATCAAATGGTTTTAGATGATTTAGGAAATTTTCCTGCAATTCATCCGCTCCTCAAGCATTTACATCTACCAAAAAAAGAATTTTTTATTCAAATACTAGATTATTCTATTCAAAAAGCTTTAGAAGAGCTCAAGGAAGAGGAGGGGCAGGAAGCATTTAACCAAGCACTTGATCGAATATCGCGTCCTATTGTTTCTGTAACTTATGAAGATACGTCTGTGGATCAAAAAGCTTTTTTCCGACAAGAATTCCTAAAGCTCCATGGCCATGATGGCTAAACTCTTTTGGATGCGCTTTTCCTTTTGGGTAGACAAGAAGGAGGATACGGGCTCCAGTTCGGTGTTTCATTCCTCTTGCATTGAGGCTAGGGAGGAGCTCCTTCTGACCCCCGCCCTGGGGCAGGATGGATTTGAGAAGCTTTCGGTGACCCGAGACAGCAAGATTCTCCAGAAAACTCAAGCTCGCCAAGGCCAAGGGGTGGACTACCTGGACTGTTCTGTTCAGGGCTTATGCAATGAGATCGACAAAATCTTTTACAGAGCCTTGTTTCTGTTCCTTTTTCGGGACCGTTTTGATATCAATATAAGACTAATATATATTTTAAGATGTATACCCTTATTTAATAAAAAAATATAGAGATTCACGGAAAATAGTTTATAGAACCTTCTGTTTTGACTTCTCCCTTCTCTTACTTCTTTTAAGCATACAATCATTGATTACCAACGGAAGAAAAGTCAGACATAATACTACATTGAAACAATGTATCGTCCCACCCCTGCAAGGAGAAAGATAAATAGCACTACAAAAAAAGTGACTCCAATTCGATTGATATGACCAACACTAGCAGAGCCCCCATAGAAAAATCCCAGATAGAGCTGCAAAAGGAAAAATAGTGCATACCCCGACACAATACGCCCTAGTACCATTATCCAATATAGCCAAGGGAATGGTTTAATCAAAGATATCCATCGTTCTGAAATATGCCTAGATATGTTGAGCACTCCTTTGAAAAAACTCGACTTCGGTGCTGAAGATAACTTAAGGGATGGGTTAATACGGCCTCCCTTCAAGCATAGACCAATACTTTTCGTTCCGTATCAGATTGGGTTTGACGCAATGGAGGGAGAGGATAGACGATTAGAGGCTTCCATAATAAGTCGTAGGCTTCCTGGAGACGAGGTAATCCTGGACGCAAAACTAAGAGCCTGTATTTATGGATGAGGGATCCGCCTTAACAAGCCCATAGAATGCGCGATCATCATCTTATTTTTGACAGCTGCTACAGCACTTTCGTATTCTTTAGACAAACTTGGATAATGCTTGAGCCAAGCCAAGGTTCGTTCAAGAACCCATCTTTTGGTGAGCGCAGCCCATCTTGGGGTTCTGAAATTTCAATTGTCTTGTTAAGACTGTTTCTCACAAACGCTAGCATGGGTTTTCCATATCCGGTATCGGCGCAAACACCTTTGAGTGTCGGATAGTGTTGCAGCGCCTCTTGAAAAATAGTGCACCCCCTTACTGTATCACGTTGATTCGCGTCATGAACAGTAGCGTGTACCAGAGTGCCTTGTGTATCCACAATACTATGGCGTTTAGGTTCTTTTATTTTTTTTCGTCCGCCAATGCCGCGTTGTTCACAAGCCTGAGTAGTTTTGACACTGTGTGAATCAATCCTGCGATAGCTTGGGTGTTCACTGCCACCAGCTTTTATTCGACGTATCTTAACAAATTCGCTCAGTACTTTTTTCATATTCTTTTGATCCTGCATCTTCGATAAAACGATTGTACAGGCGAGTATGGCGGAAAATCTTTAGGAAGCATTCGCCATGGGCAGCCCCTCTTTATTATGTAAACTACTCCATTAGCTTTTGCTTCTCGTGTTTACTTTTATTACTATACTTGCCAGGGCCCCCTCATAAAAATAAATATTTGGAAAAAGAAAAATAATAAGGGAATGCCTTGGATGGTAAACAATTTAAGATAAGGTTAATGAAGAAGGGGGTTTAGATCCTTTTAACCCCCTAAAAGATCCTAGGTCGAGTAAAGAATAGGGTGCATGAGATGTCTGAGATAAAAAGGGGTTAGCGACTTTGTGCGCAGCGCTATGCGGGGCTGAGGGATGGCAAGATGTTAAAGATTTTTGGAAGTTAAAGATAGATCTCAGGAGTCATCTGCCCTATAATAACCGCATACTCCGTGACGATACATTTCCAAGGTTCTTTAGAAGCCTTAATCCTGATCAGTTTCACGATCTATTTCGTACCTGGGTGAAGCGCATAAGTAAAAATAGCCCAGCAATATTATAGCAATAGATAGAAAGGCACTAAGGCGCAGTTGAGGTGTTACATAGGATACGCACGTTTGCTACAGAGGCTAGGCCAAGGGAAGGGATAAAAGAAACAAGCTCACAGCACTACCTAAAGTATTGGATTGGCTGGATAGTAAAAGATCTATTGTCACTATAACGTTGCAGATAAAATCCTGGGTAAAGGAGGACAGTATATTATTCTCTCTCAAAGCTAAGCAGAAAAATATTTTAGATGATGTGACGCGATATTTTGAAAAAGCATCCTTAGAAGCGCTCAAATATTGCTCAAATTATGATAAGGGGCACGCTAGAATTGAAGTTAGAAAATGCTCGGTAAGTCAGGATAGTCAATGACTCATCTTAAATATCCCTAATGGGCTTTCTATTAAAAGCATGGCGCGGATAGAATCCGCTCGTGAGATAAAAGGCAAATATGGGTAAAGGAGGACATTATATATTCTCTCTCAAATGTAATCACGGAAATCTTTCAGATGATGTGACGCGATATTTTGAAAAAGCATCATTAGAAGAGATCAAAAATTTGGAAAATTATGATAAGAGGAACGCTAGGGTTGAACTTAGAAAATGCTCGGTAAGTCAGGATAGTCAATGGCTCATCTTAAATACTCCTAATGGGCGTTCCATTAAAAGCATGGCGCGAATAGAATCGATTCCTGAGATAAAAGCTAAGTTTTTTAGTGAAGTGCGGTATTATGGATCTTCTTTAGAAGTAAGTCCTGAAACTATGCTCTCATATATTAGAGGTCATTGGGCCTTACATTGGGTAGTAGATAGGTCATTTGGTAAGAATCAAAGAAGAATACGAAAAGAAAACACTCCCCACAGTATGGCAATAATCAGGCATATAGCTCTGAACAAGCTCAGATGCCAGGACAATCAATCAAGCGGTTCAGAAAATTTTTTTCATGAAGTGGCCCTGGGCTACTGTTTAGCCTCCATTGACTTTATCACAAAATTTTCATAGGTTGTAAACAGAAAAATAAATCCAGTATGGGCGCTATGGCATTAAACGTATTTATTTGTGCAGGGGGAAGGTCTACTCGCTTTGGGGGAAATATTCCAAAATTATTTCAAGATTTAGGAGGTAAACCTGTTGTGGATTATGTGTTAGATATAGCAAAACATTTAACCTCGTTAGATCGAATCTATATTGTGACCTCTCCAAATTTCTTAACCTGGAACGGATGGCCTCTTGGCACCCATATCGTGCCCCAAGAACCTGCTTTAGGCACAGGTCACGCTTTTCAGTTAGCTTTTGAACATTTTGTGAATACCCAAATAGGAAATGTTTTAGATGAAGAGATCTTAGTATTAATGGCGGATTGTCCTTTAATGGAACTTCAAGACCTAACGTTATTTTTACAGCACGAAACTCCCTTAACCCTTTTAGCCATGTACCCAGAAGTTTTTCGTCGTTATGGAGAAATTTTAATGAGCTCTTCGGGAGAAGTATTTGGTATTCAAGAGCATAAATATACTGAAAATCCCTCATGGGATACCCTCCCTTTATGCTACACTGGAATTATGAAGATTTCTTCTCAGCTGGCTTCTTCTTGGGTCAAAGCCCTTCCCTTTCATTCCACTGTACAGGAATACCATATTACAGATTTTGTAAAGATGGCGCATCAACACGCTGTACCCGTAGGCGTTGTCATCAGCGATTCCCCCCAACACTTTATCGGTATTAATACAAAAGAAGATTGGCAAGCCGCTTACCAACTATTGCAAAATCGCTGGCGAGCTCGTGCTCAGCAGCAAGGAGCACTATTCCATGATCCTTCTAGCGTTATGCTTTCTTGGGATACGCGCTTTTTCTTGGATGCTCAGGTTCACCCCTTTAACGTTTTTGGACCAGGAGTAGTCGTGGAAAGAGGAGCAGTAATTTTTCCCTTTTGTAGATTGATTCACACCCATATTGGCCCTTATGCACGCATAGGACCTTTTGCTCACGTAAAAGAAGGAAGTAATTTAGGAACGGAAAGCTGTGTGGGAAGTTTCGTAGAAATGACCCGGTCTTCTTTAGGTGATTACAGCCAAGCAAAACATTTAACATATTTGGGAGATGTCAACATTGCGCAGGATGTTAATGTCGGTGCTGGAGTAGTAATGTGTAACTACGATGGTCTTCAAAAACACACTATCTCCATTGAAAAAGAAGCTTTTATTGGTGCAGGAACTATGCTGGTGGCGCCCGTTACTATCGGATCCGGAGCAACGATAGGGGCAGGTAGCGTCATTACAGAAGATGTACCAGAAAAAACTCTTTCTGTTTCAAGAGCACCTCAAAAAAATATTGTATTATCAGAAAATAGTCGTCATCGAACCCGTCCGCTAAAATCTAAGAAACTTAAAAATATCTCTTCCTGTGAAGAGAAATGAGAATTATTGTTTATGTCATTACCTTTGAGCCCTTTAGATTTCTTTTTTCAAAAAATCAGCTCCCTAAAAGGGATTGGGTCTGTTTGGAATGAACGTTTAGCGGGATTAGGACTAAAAACTTTTTGGGATGTTCTGTCTTATCTACCCCGTACCTACGAAGTCTATACTTCTGATATAAAAACGTTAATTTTACCTGGGTTAGCTCGTTTAGCGATCCAAGTGAAAACTTTGGAGAACGGTCCACCTTTCAAGGTAAGGTGCGTTAGCATTTCTGATCAGCACCCCCATTCAGACAAGGCCCCACTTTCTCAGGTGCCTGAACCCTTAAAAGTTTCTATATGCCTTATTTTTTTCAAAAAACCTACTTACCCCATTATACTTCAAAAATACTATACCGTAGAAGGTTTACTGGAGTATACTTCTCAAGGCTATGAAATAAAGCATCCTAGAATTTCCCGGTATCTTCCCACCACTTCTTGTGAATATCGCGCAGTATATCCTTTAAAGCATGGAGTATCCTCTGGATTATTACGGAACATTATTCAACGCATCATACTAATGTATCCTGAAGTCACCGATTGGATACCCAAAGAGTACTCGCTTCCCTCTCAAAAAGAAGCACTCCGTATGATACACCTGCCTTTACAAGATCCTGGACCCATGAATGAATCTTCTGCATTGAAGCGCTTGGCGTTAGACGAGCTTCTTGCACAGCAGCTGGCGTTGCAAGAATTAAAAGACTACTATGCCAAAAAACAATCTCCGGTATGTTTTGGAGATTCTGCTGTTCTTAATGAAGTATTACAAAGATTTGGACTTTCCTTGACTCCCAGTCAACAGAGCACCTGGCATAAGATTCAAGATGAACTTATTGGGGAGCGTCCTATGATGAGGCTCTTACACGGAGATGTTGGTAGTGGAAAAAGCATTATCGCTTTTTTAATGTTAGTTCAGATTGCAACTTCTGGTCAGCAAGGAGGATTATTGGTACCCACAGAGGTATTGGCTCACCAGCATGCCCGTGCTTTGAAAAAACTTTTACAGAACACAGGTCTAGAAGTAACATTATGGACCGGTTCTTTTAAGCAGAGATTAAGGGGGGACATCGTTGTGGGGACCCATACATTGTTTCAAGAAAAATCTTCTTTTGAATCCCTGGGGGGTGTCGTGGTGGATGAACAGCATAAGTTTGGGGTATTGCAGCGACTTCGTTTGGTACGAAAAGGACAGTATATGCCCCACACCTTATTTATGAGCGCTACTCCTATTCCCCGCACTTTGGAAATGACACTATGGGGACAGGTGGCGGTGAGTCGTTTAGAAAAGCGCCCTGAACAACGCTCCGTAGAGACCTATATGGTAAGTTGGAATAAAATTTCTGAATTATATCGCTGGATTCAACGATGCTTAGACCAAAAAGAAGCAGTATATTGGGTATGTCCTTGGATTGAAGGAGAAGATGTGGGGAATTCTGGTCAGGTTGTAATACGATATCAAGCGTTATTAACAGAATTTCCAGGACATGTAGGCATGCTTCATGGAAAGCTTTCTTGGCTCGAGAAAGAGCGGGTATTAAAGGAATTTTCTGATGGCACCTTGGGGATCCTAGTTTCCACTACCGCTATCGAAGTAGGTGTTCATGTCGATCATGCCAGCACCATGATTATCGAAGAAAGTCAACGCTTTGGCTTAGCACAACTTCATCAGCTAAGAGGGCGAGTAGGGCGCGGTATGGTACAAGGGCACTGTTTTTTAATCTGGGGAAAAATGACTTCTAGTCTAGGGTTTCAACGATTAAAGGTACTAAAAAAATGTGATGACGGATTTGTTCTGGCTCAAGAGGATCTTCGTCTAAGAGGAGCGGGTAGTGTGTGTGGTTTAGCCCAAAGTGGAAGTAACGGATATCGTTTTGCAGATCTTTTGATTGATCAAGACTTACTAGAACCTGCACTGAATTTGGCAAAAGCGCTCAAAGCCAAGAATGATCCGAGTATACCCCTAATCCTTTCTTTATTTGGATATCATTATACAGACTTATGGCACGCGGGATAATAAGTGGTAGAAAAGATTTCAATCATAATACGCTATACATACATTTAAGTTTGCTTTAGTATGAGTGATGCAGCAAAATGAACGAAGAAAAGAAAAGTCTGTGCAAGTGTGTCGTATTTGAGTGTAACGCGCCTGAAATGGGTTAACTTGTTGAATATTCGCGCGACTAGAGTTCGGTTTTTATCAAGATCTGCGTCAAATTCTCTGGTTTTTTTTGCATAGATCGTGAGGGGATGATGGCTTTGTTGCTGTCAGGATAATGGATAATGTCATCGGCATGGTAACTTTTATCCGCCAATAGCTTTTTAAAGTCAGAAATTTTTTATTCAATCAAGAGTTTTGGTATAGCCAGAGTACTGACTCGGCGATAGAATGAATCTGATGAGGGTACCTAAAGTATCCCATGAGCGTGGATTTTCGTACTAAAATCGCCTACTAAGCGCCCCAGCGCTTGTTCTTGTGTACCATTGACCCTATTTTTTCCTGGCGCACGCAGCGTATTGATGGGCGCGAATCATTGTGGAATCAATCATGATCTATTTCGTATCAGCATCTGCTGCAAAGGTATTGAAAATCATTGGCCACACACTGGTTTTGGACCAGCTTATAAACTGTTTATGAACCCTCGATTATTTTCTGTAAGATTCTGGCAATGTACGCCACGCTGCACCCTTGCTGGCAATCCACATCATGGCGTTGATAAATTTCCGGTTATCGTTACCAGTACGTTCTGAACCCTTTTCTTGCCCAGGTAAACTTTCTTTTATGTGTTCCCATTGGTCGTCTCGTATCCCTTGCAATCTTATCTCCGCTTGTAACTAAATATTTTAATCTTACAACACTTAATCATAAATGTCGACACACTCTAGTTTAGGTTTGAGTATTAAAGAAATAAAACAAGTCATTTAGGCTATATCCAAAAAATTCAATCTATTCCTTTATCTTTTGAGACTTAGAAAATGAAGTATTCATTGATTACACTTTGTCTAGGGTGTAGTTCTTTTATTAAAACTCCTCCAACCCAAATTACAAATTGTTTTCTCTTACACGTCCCATTGAACACCATTAGCGCTATTGGCTTATGATGAATATACTCAGCTATATATCCAAATAAATACAGAATAGTTACAGAGAATAGCGCGTCAATCAAACAATTTGTAGAACGTTCATGAGAATAAAGCGGTAGGTAAAGTAAAGTATGACCAGTATCCTTAATCATTTTCTACCTAGCTTTACCTTTATGGAAAGCAGCATTATCCATGACAATACCAGAGTTTTCTGGGATATTGATGAGGAACATTTTCTCTACTCAACACATCAATACCTCTACAGCACCCGTAAGCAATCTATCCCTAAAGTAGAGCCCATTAAAGTGCCTATAGCATTTGTTCTATCTATTTGTTCTATTTTTTGCACCCAAAATTCTGGTTTACGTAACACCGCTTTCCTTTTAAATAATACTCGTGAGTTCTTGACATATCATGGGCAAGTCCACGTTCATCAACTTTGCTGTTTAATTCATCACGCTTTTGGCACAATACAGATCTTTTTTCTAGATCCGCTTTTAGATGATTTAAGATTTTTTTTATAGCCCCCCCCAAAACGTATCAAGGCCTTCAAAATGCCCACAGCGCTACCCCCAAAGCACTCTGCGCGCGCTGACTGATCGACATCAGGATCCATTTTAATATCGTGTTCTAAACAGTCCATGTCCATTGTGCTGGCTGACTTATAGCGAAGTAATTTGGGTTTTAAACGCGTCCTCCCTCTATAGTCTGCTGACCTTATTCCAAAACGTCTACCCGATTTCTGATAGCTCACCCCTTCTTTCTTCTTAATGCCTAAACCCTTACGACGCAAATTCCATGAATACGACAGCTTTAAATATCTTCTCTTTTTTTCTATTGTAACTATTTTATTGTTATTTTGCTATAATATAGGTTCACTCGTAATACTAGAAACGTTTTCTAACTCTCTTTGCTCCATCCTCTATCTTTGAAAATATTGATCTCAATACCATGTTCCTCAATCAATACAATAAAGTGAGGCGATGTACCTTCTAGAATTTATCTTCACAATATGAGATAAATAGATTAAAAGATATGCATAGGAGGAAAAAATGACTTATTCAATTGATTTAACAGATAAACAATGAGCCTTAATTGAAAGTCATTTTAGAACGAAAAATAATGGGAAAAGTCGAAAGTATCGCCCAAGTGATGAATGCCGTATTTATGAGATGAAAACGGGGTGCCAATAACGTTTCTTGCAAAGAATACTCATCCTAAAAAACAGTCTATAGTTTTTATAAGAGCGCCAAATATAAAAGAATCTGGAAAAAACATAGGAGAACTTGTGAATCCCAGTTCCATGAAACTGGGGCGCCATGCCGACCCCAGTTATAGTGTCATCGATTTCCAAAGTGTACAAACAACAGAGAGCGCTGAAGAACGAGGCGTTGATGGGGGAAAAAATAAAAGGTCGGAAACTTTATATTGTAACAGACACACAAGGTCATCTTTTTTACGCTAAAGTCTAGGCAGCCTATATTCATGATACGGCTAGAGGCTGTGCTGTGTTTCAAAGAGTCTTAAGACCTACTCCTCCGCTTAAGTTGGGGTACCGGTTACTGAAAAATAACAGAAAGATACGTTAAAATATCCTGAAAAACACAAGTAATATCTCGGTTCGCCTGACTCAAGGGGGGACTATTTTGGTAAAAAGCGCACATTGTTTTGGCTTAGTCACTTCCCAAAACATGCCAAAGAGAATGAAAATTCTATTTTGGTGGAGAGGAGAATATATGTTATGATTCCGTACTTTATACTATTGATTAGAAGATATGCATTATTGTGAATACCAATTATAAATTAAATTATAATATAATAGAGCTGTTGCGCAAGCCATGTTCCTGTTTTTTAATAACGAAAACGCTTTTCTCGGGCTGCCGCTTTGGATTATGGAGCGGTATGACCCTTTCCTTTATTCCTATATCTTTCGGATAAAATCTGTGAATACCTTGAGGTTACCTAGGATATTTTCCACCAGGACGCTTCTCCCTCAAAAAAGCCAAAAGATAGCTAACTAAAGAACGGGTTTATGATAAAGTGCAAATATGAAATTGACTTAGCCCCCTAAATAATGCTTTGTTTCAAGAAGTGTTTCTCTAAAAAGTACACCAAATCTTTCCAAGTCAGCGGCTTGCAGAACCATCAATGTGGAGATCTCGAATGCTAATTGACGCCCAAAAACCCTCGCAGTGTGGACCCTATGCTGCGAAAGTTATGGGTTCTTTTGTATGCCCATTTTGGGGTACCAATGTCAGGTGTGGCGGCGATTTTCAAGAGTTTTGTGTAGGCTATTCCCAAGCGGGTTTGTGCTGCTTCGGATCTCGTGGAAAAGCCTCAGGGACGCTTGGCAAAGGTTACTCAAGTGGAGGCACTGGATTTGTGTGTACACACGTCATGCCCTCAGATGGCATTAGGGAGCGTTCTGAAAAAAATTTAAGGCAGCTTATTCATAAAATTGACAGTAATGCGCTTGTTTTTGTACCCAAGGGATTTTTTCGTATTTTACCTAAAAATCGGCACTTTTTAGTAAAAGTTTAACGTATACTGTTGAATAAACCAACAGCGATACTCGTCATTGTTTCCCCGGATTTAAAAGGAAAACAAAGACTTCAAGCCGTAGCGTGGATAAGGTTCATCATTCTTTAAAGCTGGTTTATTTCTTCTAGGACATTTCGCAAAGTAATCTTTTTGCATCACCCCCTTCTTATCGTTCTTGAGTTGAATATCTTCGGCAAAGAGCCTCTAGATTTTGACAAAAAAGCTTTATAACCCGGTAAATTTGATGGAGCAGATGTTCAATACAATCAAGCATTTTCGACGTGTTACAACGTGCGATGACACAGAAAAAGTGGCTTTCCTGGCTTTCATCACGATCGCCGGTATCTGCCTATGGCTTAAATACTATGTTGACACTGCCTCAGAAAATTTTGTTTTTATTGCCTGAATAGTAAGGGGGACGCTGTTTTTCGGGGTTCGATCGTCTTCTCGGTTGCGTTAATGAAGAGAGCGGCCAGCTCTTTTTGGGTAGTTTTTTCAGTTTTGGATGGCCCTAATGCTGGCCAAAAATGGCTCAAGGCGTCTAATTACGGGGAACCCACAGCAATCATCTACTTCCAAAAAGCACCCTACACACTGCTGAGTTCAATAGTTTCGTTAGGCTCAGTTTTGAAAGGAGAGCAGGGAGTGTGTAACGCGCAAGAACCTATTTCTGCCACAAAAGTTTCAGTTTCTTAAGGATACTCTCACATTTTTGCGCCTTGATATCAAATAAGTGGTCAAAAGTTTTGGGATTGCGGCGAACCGTCGTGTGTTTTAGGAACATGGAGGCTCTTTCTCCTATTTACTTTTTATGTTTTGATACCGTTTTTCTTAACAATAGGTTTATTATACCAGATTATACCTAAACAATCGTATTGTTTATATTTTTTGAAGAGTGTGTTTCTAGGCACCTGATGAGGGACAATATTATTCGGTCTGATTAAAGGTATTTTTATTATTTATCCCTTTTCATTACCTATACAATTCCATGTTTTGGGCGAGTTAGGGGAGCATTATTGAGACGATAGGGTTAACTTAGTTTTGCGTTGAATCACTAAATACCGTAGTGCTAAGTAAAGATTTCTCCATCACTCCTTTTTTGGACTGTAGTCTAAGAGCTGGATCAAATTTTTTCTCTTTTTCAATACCTCTTTTCTCGCGTAACTCCTGTATAAATTGAATATGCAAACCAAGACGGTATTTAAAGTGTTCTATTAGAAATTTACTTAACTCTCTAGACTTCTTTTGAATATTCTGTATAGTATCTTTTTTATAAGTAGGCCAAGACTCTAATGCTATTTTGTCCGTACTCAGTGCATGGTCTATACCCTCACCAAACCATTGGAATATTTCGTTAAAGCACTTACTATCCGTTTCCCTACCACTCCACGTAAAGGGCCCTTTATCGTTGAGTGATTCACGTGTTGTCCCATCCGAATTCCTATACTTTATTTTTGTCGTTATTGAACTCAATAATTCGTCCATGAAGTTGTTCACCCGTTCAAGACCCTCCTGGAAGTCTTTTTTATGTTGCGGTCCCATTCCCTCATATGCAGCCTGTATTCCTAATGCAAGTGCTTTATTTTTGGTGTTAAAACTATCTTTGGAAGTGTTGAATAAGTCTTGAAAATTGCCCGTTATGTGTTTTGAAGACTCCTTAACGATCAACTTGAAATCCCTTTTCATTTTTTCTTCTATTTTTCTGTTTTTTTCGATACCTATGATACCCGTGTTTTCAAATAACTGGCGTAAAAATTGAATCTGCAAACCAAGACGGTTTTTAAACCGTTCTCCTTGAGATTCGCTCAACGCTTCATACTGCTCTTGAATCTGGTCTATACTGTTTTTTTGTATTTAGTCCAAAATTTTATCAGCTTACTTTTTGCCGAACTTAAAGCACGGTGTGTACTCTCACCAAATAATTCGATTATTTGGTTCATGATCGCCCCCTCCTTATCCTCTTTTTTACCATCAAACGTAAAGGGCCCTTTATCTTGTATTGTCCCATCTAAATTGATCTGCTCTTCGTCTGGCGTTATTGAATACAATAACTCGTTCATGAAGTCGTATACTCGTGCCATACTTTCCTGGAAGTCTTTTTTTTGTTCCTGGTCTATTGTACTATATAGACTTTTTAGTTCTGATTCGAATTTTTTACTAGTATTGTTAAAATCATCTTTCGGAACGTTCAATAATTTTTGAACATTGTCTGTTATGTATTGTTCAGAATTTTTAACGTTAGAATTTTCAACACTCAACTTGAAATTCGGCTTTTTACTTGTTTCTGCTTTTAAGTGTTTACTCATACTGAGAAACACTCCCAGAATAAAAAAATTAATTATTTTTTTTGCATATTTTTTTAGTATTTTTGTTTTACTTTTATAGTATATAATTTAAAATAATAAAAATTTATTAACTATATAAAGAAACACTCCCACAACTATACGCTATTGAAAACAGTAAAAATAATAAGGCGTAATATAAGTATGCGTACCCCCCAAGAATTAAAAATGAGTACACAAAAACTAATAGAAAAAAAATGCGCATACATACAAAAACTTACTCAATATATCAAAGAAAACGAAAAAATAATAAAAAAATAAATTATAATGAATTTATTTATTAAAACAAAGAAAAAAGTGTGTAAAAGCTTCTAGGCAATGTAGCACCAGAGGCTCTAGTTTTTAAAAAACTTTATTCATCTTAATAAAAGTATACGAAAAGCGTTCATAAAAAAATAGAAAATTTCCCTAGAAAAGAAAGTATACGTATAGTCGTTATGGATGGGGTAAATATGGAACAAGATACGCTGGCTAAAAAAATTTATTTTATCTTGATGATAATTGCATTTTACAATAAAAAGAGAGTATTACACCATTAGTCTTTCAAGAGACATAAAACGTTACTTTATTTGAAACTTATGTAAAATACGTGTTTATAATAGCAATAAACAAAAAACAGTCGTAATGAGAGATAGCTGTTAATTATCATACAACGGAAGAAATAGATGCATTAATAAGAGCAGAAATTTTATTTTTTCCTATTTTATTCTCCTGATTTGAACCCCATAAAACATCTTTAGATTAAGATAAAATATTAGATTTGAAAAATTTCTGTACATTTCTTCTCTGTACCGGACAAAACTAATTGGTTAGTTAGTTTGCATTGACAGTAACGCGCTGAAATAAAAACAAAAAGTGTATAATCTCGATTATCGAAAAAGAGGTATACATCATGGTTTCAGTCAACGAGTTAAAGAGGATTTTAAAGCCATATTTCAAAATCGACAATAGGCGTCTTGATTGCTTAACCCAAATGTTAGGT
>NZ_PHHC01000064.1:25404-45138 GCF_002930195.1 Holospora curviuscula
AAGCCCCTATCAAAAAGAAAAAGCATGGTCGTTTGGAAAAAAGCGTGTTACGCGTTGGCTTGGATCTGCTGCGGGAATTATTTTTTAAAATTGATCGTTCGGTTAACAATTTCGTGAATGATATTGCGTCAATTTTTAATCAAAACACTGTAATTGAGCGGGTATTTACAGGGAGATAAACTTTTGTCCTGTACAGAGGTCGAACATAAAGAATATAAAACATGCGCAAGCGATCGCTAGGCTCTATTTATAGAAGGCTTAAAGAGTGGCACTGTAACGATAAAAAACTCTTGACCTGTGGGAAGACTTGTGAAGAAATACATATTAAAGAAACAATCAACGATATAGCGCCTGGACGTCTTGTATAGAGTGACACGCGTAGTATAGAGAAGACGCTTTGCAAAGAAAGAAAGTCAGGTAGAAGAAGTAAAACACTGGTTTGGTAAGAAGCCATAGTACCTGTTCCAAAAGAACCCATAGTATCGCTGGAATAAGCCATCCATAGCACCCATAACGGGTCTTGCAATAAGGGTTTTTTTAATCATTGGGTAGAACAGAGGTTGAATCAAAGCCCTAAAGCCCGGCCTAATTATAGATCATGCTTTATTCCATAACGCTTATAAGACAAAATAGGCTATTGAATCGGTTAATTTCGAGCGAGTTTTCTTACCCCCATATGGGCCCGATCTGAACCTCATTGAGAAATTCTGATCTACTATGGAACGATAAAGACAGAATTACAGAATTTGCTCAGTAATATGAGGATATAACCTGCTTTCTTTTCATACCTAATACTATATGATTTACTATAGTTTACACGTAGAAACAGGGGGCTTCTAGAAATAAACTACTTCAATAATTAAACAATTACTAAATCCTGTTAAGTAGAATAGTGTAGCCACGATTCGAAGAAAACCTAAAAAAGCAGGTTTTTTCCTCAGAGTTTAAGTTTCTAGAGTTTCATTTTTTTAGATTCTTTCAACTTCTTAATTTTCTTTTTAATATTTTCTATTTTTTGCTTAATATTGGTACTTTCAGCGCTTGGAAGGTTTTGTGGTTGAGATGTACGGTTAGTGCTTAGCGGTTGCGCATAGAGTGTTCCTATGGAGAAAAAAGTAAATAATAAGAATTTAACAGAATTAAACATAATTACTTCCATTTGTTTTTACTTTTTTAATATAACAAATAAACTTTAAATAAAAATAAAATTTCTTCTTGAGTAAGGAAAAAGAGCATTCACTGCAAAATCAAAATAAGCAAGAAATCTGTCACGCGCTTTGAGAAAAATGATAAAAAAAAGCTTAGGCGATGCATTTATCATAATATGCATTTATCATAATAAATAATATTGAATGAGGTACAAAAAGCTAATATTGTAAAAAAAGAAATAACAAAAAGTCCATATAAGAAGATTTAAAAAAGATAAGTAATATAATTGTCTCAATAAAAAAAGACAAAAGAAAGCATCATAAATTTTTGGGGTTCTTATGTTACAAAGGTAAGCTTGATTATAAAAAATTAGAATTGTTTTTCAAGAATAGTAAGGCTACTAAATTTAAGTGATATAGAGATTGAACTTTCTACAAGCCAAGGGCGTGCAGCAGTAGTATTAAAAAAGCTTGGATTCAGCTATAAAAAAGTAAGAAAAGAAAGAGAAGTACTAAAAAGCTATAAAAGATATTCCCCCCCCAGAAAACCTTGAATATATTAATGGAAGCTCTATTCAACGAAACATGTATAAACATAAAGGCTTGAGCAAAAAAGTGAAAAAATTGTGTCTTAGAACCAGTCACGTAAAAAGTTTAAATAGCAGGAATAAAGTATAGGATTGACCTCAAAGAGAGGTGCAAGAAGTCAAAAAGCTATACAAGTAATCTAAAAAATGAAGCGTGCAAAATCATAGAAAAAGGAATCAACAAGCGCAATAGAAAGCAATGAAGGACGCCACCTAAAGATGCTAGGCTGGTATAAAAGGGCATAGTTTATATCGAAAACGACTGTTTTTGGAGGGATCTCCCTAAAAAGTTTGGGCCATGGAAGAGAATATTGAATGACTTGAACAGGCTAAATCATAAAGGGGGAATTCAAGCATTGATGGATAAACCCATAGCTATCCTCAGAAGAGGGGAAAAGAGCAAATTTTTAGCATAGGAATTGATGGAGAGCCAGAGCATGAACCCACGCGCTTTTAAACAATGAAGAGATGGAAGCAAGAAAGAGACAGGTTCACACCTTGGGCTATTCGCTAAATGGTGATGTGCACAAGCGCTAGGCCTCATGATAGCACGTGTATCAAAAGAGTCTTATTTGGCTTGAATGAAAAATTTCCAAGGCTGGTGAACATTTTAACGGATTAAGAATAATCTACAGCAGTAGCTTTTTCTTGATACGCAAGGAGTTTTGCTTAGCATTGTAAAGTAAGCAGAACACACTAAGGGAGTGAAAGTCCAGTAAGGCGATAGCTTGTAGAGGGTTCATTTACTTGGCTAGATCATTTTAGAAGACTATCCAAAAATTATAAGAGGTCTACTGAATCAGCCAAAGCATTTATTTCACTATCCTTCACTAAAATAATTCTCCATAGGGTAAACAAACGGTTTGCGTGACTGTTTCTAAATCTTTGGACTTTTATGCTGTATTTAGGGGTAGATTTCCTGGATACAGCCTATGGCGCATTAAGAGATCCGTTGCTCTCGCTAAAGAATATTGTAGAACTTATATTGATGGATCAAAGGAGGGAGTATAGTCAAGCTTAGAGATAATCAGAACGCGTGATCCAAGAAATTTAACAGATCATGAATAAAAGCTTATTAAGGATCATTTTGCCTGGGGCACGTATGGTAATAAAAGTAAACACCAGAAGAAAGAGCGTGTTAATGGAGTAGTTTACATAATAAAGAGCGGCTGCCCATGGAAAATGCTTTCTAAAGATTTTCCGCCATAGTCCACTGTGCATTCGTTTTATCAAAAATGCAAAATCGAAGGAATACGGGAAAAAGCACTGAGCGCGCTTGTCAAGATACGTAGATAAAGTCGCTACTTAAATATCGAAAAAAAGTTAGGTTATAGCTTCAAAAACCTTAACCTATGAGGAAGCGAAATGAGATCAGTACCAAGATTCCATAAAGGATATATCTTAAAGCCTTATAAAGATTGATGAAAGTGGCATTGACCTGATTTTTTGAAAAGATGGAGGAAGAGGGAAAAAAAGGATAAAAGTTTTTTGTAAAAAGAGTAGTACATATTCTAAAGAAGCACACAATATAGTAGTATTAATAAACAATAAATAATACAACTCTATTCAATATTTGGGTAGAGTAATCGTTAATAAAAAAGTTAAAATCAGTAAAATTTTTAATAGTAAATAATATAAGTTTCTATAAGATGCACAAGACTAAAGAGTTCATTGAATTCGTTAGGTACACTGTCATCTTGCTGTCACTATACTCACTTGACATGAATCCAATAAAGCAATTCTGGCTAATATGAACCTATCGATTAAGAGTACAATTTTTGAGTTTAATACTTTATGTTATTATTGATAATTGTTATAATACGCTATATAAAGTTAATTGACTATAGCCTATTTATTAACTTTTTTTAAATTAATACTTTCCTTCTTAAAAATCTAACTGATTGTAGCACGGCGAGGGCGCTACACCCGATAGTGTTTGATTCAAAAATTGACGAAATGCAGGGCGAGACTTGATTTTACAGTACCACTCTTTAGCAGAAGGAAATTGTTTCCAATGAATGTCTCCAATATAATCAATACAGGATAAATGCGCAGCGCCTGCAATATCTGCCCAGGAAAAATATTTTCCGGCAAGAAAATGATGGGTCTCGGTGAGTTGTTCTAGATGTTCCATATGTTCTTGCAGCAACGCATACCCAGTTTTTAGTACTTTAGTATCGGGTGCTATACGATGTAGTTGGCATTTTAGAATTTTTTCATAAAACAATTTCCAAAATACATCTTGGTATACAATTTTATCAAACCATGAGATAAGCCTTCGTACTTCAACACGATAGGCATTACTTTCCCCCATAAGTACTGGACTCGGGTAAGCGTCCTCTAAATATTCGTTGCTAACATAATGATTAATACACACCAAGTTTTGGTCTACCAAGACGGGCAGTTCTCCCCAGGGATTTAAACTTAAGAGTCGAGACGAAGGTTTCCCAATCACTTCCCAGTGATGTTCAAATTCTAATTTCTTTTCTTTAAGCCCGAACGCTATCTTTCGTGAAAAAGGACAAAATGCACTATGGTACAATGTTCTCAAGGAAGTACGACTCCTTTTACAGTGCACGAAAAAGACTCTAATGGCGCTTTTTCTTCCTGAAATACTGGTACCAGTAAGCCTGATTCCAACGTATAAACTCTATGAAATTGCTTTAAACTTTCTACATTATGGGTAGCCATCAACAATGCAACGCCGTGATGCTGTGTCACATGGTGAAATAATTGAATAATCACTCGAGCAGTTTCTGAATCTAAGTTACCGGTAGGCTCGTCTGCCAACAAAATTGTAGGTCGATTGGAAAGCGCACGAGCAATGGCTACGCGTTGTTGTTCTCCTCCAGAGAGTTCATGTGGCTTGTGATAGAGACGTTCTGAAAGTCCAACATAGTCCAAAAGCGCTCTAGCGTAAGTGTGAGACTCTTTTATTGATTTTCCATTCAAGCGTTGAGGAAGCACTACGTTTTCTAATGCACTAAACTCTGGCAGTAAACAATGAGATTGGAATACAAAGCCGATATGAACACGCCTTAAGTAAGATTTTTGGTAATTATTGAGCATTCTAATATCGACAAATCCTTTTTGAGCACGTAAAAAAATTCTTCCGTATTGAGGAATCATTAATAATCCTAAAATACTTAATAAAGTAGATTTCCCTGAGCCTGAACGTCCTAGTAATCCCACGCATTCTCCAGAGGATAAAAATAAAGTTATTTTTTCAAGAATCGGTAATGAGTGATATTTGTGGCTTAAATTTTCTGCACGCATAACAAAATTTTGATGATTACTCATAACGTAATCCCTCTACAGGATCTAAGCGAGAAGCTTTTCGAGCGGGATACCAAGTTGCTAAAATGCTTAATACAATCGCAAGACCGCACACTAAAAAAGATTGGCTTAGATCTACTCTACTGGGCAAGTGTGCTAAAAAATAGATTTCTTCTCTAAATAACTTGCATCCAGAGAGACTTTCTAAAAATAAGCGAATGCGGTCCAGCTGATAGGATAATAAAAGTCCTACTCCGGTTCCGACAAAGGCGCCAAAAACGCCAATAAAAGAGCCTACGTATAAAAATATACGCAACACACAAGACTGATTGGCGCCTAATGCTTGAAAAATTGCGATGTCTTTCGTTTTATCTTTCACCAACATCATTAAACAAGAAATAATGTTGAACGCTGCCACCAAAACGATAAGCATTAAAATTAAAAACATAATATTTCGTTGTACTTCCAGAGTAGAAAAAAATTTTTCGTTCACTTGCTGCCAATCGTGCACGTAATAATCAGGAAATTTTTTTTTTAGCTCAAGTTTAATTTTCTGTAATCGATCTGGATCTTCTACAAAGATCTCTAATGCAGACACATTATCTCCCAAGGAAAATAGCATTTGGCTCGTAGCTAGAGGAATAAAAGAAAAATTTTGATCATATTCATGCATACCGCTCTTAAAAATGGCGACAAGTTTAAAAAATTTAGTCTTCGGAAAAGATCCAAACGCTGTGCGATTCATCTGAGGCGTTGTAAGCTTGACTCCATCACCGACACGAACATTAAGCTTACGTGCAAGACCACTTCCAATCATAATAGCGTCACCGGACATCAAAAAATTCCTTAAATCCCCAGAAATTAAATTTTTTGAAATTAAAGGACGTTTTGTGAGCACTTTTGGGGTTAACCCTTGCACTACAGATCCACACGCTTCTTTTTTTGAAGTCATTAATATTTGCCTTTGAACTAGGGGCGCTGTATATTTTACACCCAAAATTTTTTCTACTTGCGCTTGTACTTCAGATACATTTTGCAACTTTTCTCCTTCTGAAAGCAGTAAATGGCCATTGAATCCAATGACTCTTGCCACAAGTTCTTCTCTAAATCCATTCATCACAGACATCACTAAAATTAATGTTGCAACACCTAAGGCGATACCTAAAAAAGAAAAGCTTGCGATAATTGCAATAAATCGTTCTCTTCGAGAAGTCCAAAGATAACGCCAGGCAATAAACCATTCTGGAGATTTTAACATGTTAGTGACCTCAAGCCTCACTGTGGAGCTGAGGGGATTCGAACCCCTGACCTCGTCATTGCGAACGACGCACTCTACCAACTGAGCTACAACCCCGAGTATAAAAATTAGTCTACAGTATTTTCTCAAAGGAGAAAAGATCTTTTCAAAAGTAATTTATAGATAACTTCTAAGAGTTGCATAAAATTTTAAAAATTATAAATTAGACCCGTGAGGAACTCCTTGTTCTCCAGACAAAGTTTTTCTTTTTTACAACGGGGTCTATGAGAAGTCATTTTTGAGGATTACGACACCGGATACCGGCCATGATGATGACGTTGCAGCTGTCACGTTTGATTGTGTGTGCTAAGGATGGGCCATGCTTTTGAACGTTTTGATGTCACCGAAACTATACTGACAATGATAATAAAACTAAAGCACAGTTATTAAAAGTTTTTTCCTTCAGAGGCTGTGTTTTTAGAATTTATAAGTAAGATCAACTCTTTGATGCACGTTAGCCCGAAGCAATAAAGCTTTCCTTCTCTTTTAGAGAAGCAGGCTGCTGTTTAATACCCTCTTGCTGCGTAACACAGATTCCCGTTTTTAATGGGTGGCATTTTTTGTCCAAAATGATAAAAGTTTTTAGCACCTTTTAGCACGTTCTGTGTTTTTTACTCACCTGGATCGGGAGACTTGCGCGGTCTTCTTTTCGAAAAACTGAGCCCCATCACTACGATTGTGCAGAAAAAGCATTAAAACTCTGTCTGAAAGTGCCTATTTATGGTGGAAACAAAATCTTCTATATGTATAAAAGAATGGTTAACTGCCATTTTTACTCCGCTTTTTATAGAACAAAAATTTCAGAGTATCATATATTTTTTTTTGCAATGCTTAGCCCTAAAGAGTCCGCTTCACAAAATACACTCTTCTTTTGCTTGAGGCAATAGAGCAGCGCAGAGCTGTATAGGCTATTTTTTTAATTGTTTTCTAACAAATTAATCAACATTGACCAATAAGATTTTGTAAATTTCTATAAGAGGCTTGAGAATAGATTTGATTTTTTGCGACCAATATTTTATGGGATTGAGGGCTGGTGAGTCGTGATCAAGAAAAAGAAGGGAGTATTGAGCTTTCAATGAGCACTTTGGTTTTTGCAGACCTAAAAAAGCAGCATGATTCATAATGATGCGTAGTCCTTCTTGGGCATATTGAAGGCAAGACATGCTCAAGCTACTCCATAAATTTTTTTCTCTTAAAAGCGCTTTCATATCGGCGCTGCACCCTATGATCAACTTCTCCTGTAGCACTACAAAGCATTATAATTATTAGAAAATAGAAAAAAAGATAATAGGGATGTCAAGAAGACAATATAACCTAGACTTAAAAAAAACGCAGTAAAATACATAAAATTTAGATAATGATCAAAAGATAAGTGCAAAATTGTACTACCATTTATTTTTAGTCTTTTTTGTAACATTACGAATCTAATACAGCATCATGATATTAGTGACTTTTAAACATGGCCTTAATAGTCCCAATTATATAGGTCTTCCAGGTTCAGTCCTAGCGCTTTACAGTGTCTTTTAAGAGATTAGCCAGTAGATTTTGGTGTTATTTTTAGCTCACATTTTTGTGTATAAGTACTACTATATACTTTAAACACAGTAATACAGCTATTTTTTCAATAAATTATCATCGCAACAGTATATGGATTGCATCAAAGTAACTCAAAGTTTACAAAACATTAACCTCTAAATTCACTTTATTTTTTCGTTTGTCGATCTTGTTTTGCTAATCCCGGATGTGCTTACTATACAAAAAGATTATAATGCTCTCAGAGTTCTTAAAATAATGCGTGAAATTATTGTCTAACTATCTTTTATTTGGAAGATTTCCAAGAATTTTTTTTATGTTTCCAAAGCGTGTTAATAGCTGATTTATATCTTGGACTGTTGTTCCACTTCCTTTTGCCACACGTCTTTTTCGAGATGCGTCTAATATTTTGGGATCTTTTCGTTCTTTAGGAGTCATAGAAGATAAAATTGCTTTTTCCTTTTTAAAGGATGTATCCTTATTTTGAAGAGACTCGAGCACAGTTCCCATTCCTGGAATAAGCTTTAAAAGCGAAGATAATCCCCCCATTTTTTGTAAAGCATTCATTTGTAGAATAAGATCATCCAGAGTAAATATTCCTTGGCGCAGGCGCTGTAACTGCTGGGCTTGTGTTTCTTTGGAAAGTGCTTGGGTAGTTTTTTCTACCAGCTCTGTCAAATCTCCTTGATCTAATATGCGATTAACAATGCGCTTTGCATCCCATAGCATAAAATCTTGAGGTTTTTCACCAGTACCTAAAATTTTAATAGGAAGATTTAACAGTGATTTCAACGATAAAATAACGCCGGCTTTGTGATTGGCATCTAATTTTGACAATGCTATCCCCGTCAAAGGAAACTGGGAAAATGCCTTAATAACTTCTGTGATACTTTGTCCTATAAGACTGTCACAAACCAGCAAGACTTCTTTTGCACGCAGAATATTTTGTAATTCCGTCAGTTCTTGCATCAGCGCTGTATCTACGTGAAGCCGTCCCGCAGTATCGAAAATAACATGTTCATAGGAAGATTTATATGTTAGCGCTCTTTTTGCCGTAGTATATACATCTTCTCCTGGCACTACAGAAAGCACATCCACACCTATACTATGTCCTAAAACCGTGAGCTGAGTTTGAGCGGCAGGCCGATAAGGATCCAAAGATACTAAGAGCGTTGAAATTTTTTGAGTTTGAAACATAAAGGCTAGTTTCCCACACAGCGTCGTCTTTCCACTTCCCTGAAGCCCCACTGCCAAGATACAAGAATTTTTTGCCCACTGTACAGGAGCGTTATTCACCAGAGCAAGCGTTTCGTCGTACACAATTTTGCTAATGACTTGATCTGGCCGCAATGATCTCACAATGTTTTTTCCTAATGCTTGCTCTTGAACACGGCCTAAGAACGCTTTGATTACAGGAAGAGCCACATCGGCCTCTAGCAACGCAACACGGATTTCTCGCAAGGTTCGTTCTATATCTTTCTGGGTGATTACAGATCCCATACCCATACGTTGAACTGCGCTACGCAGAGCAGTTCCTAAGCGTCCGAACATAAATTTATGTATATAAAAACTACCGTTAATTTTTAGCCTAAATTACTATAAAAATCAAGCCTTAAATAAACTCATTAGAAATTTTAAAGTTTAATTTCTTGGAAACCGGCTCTAGATAAGAAAGAAATATTTATAATTATGGTGTATGCATTTACCTATTTATTATACCGTGGGTACTTGATTTTTAAAAAAAAAATTACAATGATCAAGAGAGAGTATTCTAGAAATCAGAATTATGATTTTTAACATAACTTGGCACTCAAGTTTAGACAAACTATCCAAAAATTTATTTTGTTTTTTTTCCTGTCTTATTTTTTTGGGTTTAAGCTATGCGGATCAAAACAAAGAGCAGAAAAAAGAAGCACTTTCTCAAAGTTCCAGTGTAAAAAAAACAGGGGTTGTTTCACTCAATAATATTCTAGAAGTTCTTCCTGCTTATCGTGTGTGGAAAAAAGATGTAGAACAATGGCGAGAAAAACATACCGCTGGATTGGTCAAGGAAAAAAATGCCCTAGAAAGAGAATGGAAAAAATTAGAAGGAATTCGAGGACCACTTGGAGAAGAAAAATATAATGCAAAAAGAAAAGATCTTGAGGATCGTGTTACGAAACTTGAACAGTCTCACACAGAAATACAGCAAAAAATTTATGCCGTAGAGCAAGCGGTCGCCAAGCTTTTAGATCAAGAGATGCAGAAAATTTTAGACGACTTATGTTCAAAGTATGGAATTTCTTTGGTTCTGAACGGTGCAATTGTTCTGCACGTAGATCGCGCTGAACTCAATATAAGTGTTATGGATCTCACCTCTGAAGTGGCGCGTTTAATGGAAAAACGTATTGATACTTTAAAAGAATATGTTCCAGGAATAAAAAATTAACAGAGAGCGCGAAAAAGGATTTATTTATGCCTTTTATTTTTGATGTATTTTTTATATACAAACACACATTGATAAATGGTGCAGCATCAGAAAAGCAATTTTCTGGTGTTGCCTCCTTCAGAACTGCGGGACCTCATCAGGTCACTTCTTTAGATCGTCTGGATTTACTGAAAAATAGTGTTCAGTGTAACGCTGGGGCGTGTTTTGTCCGTCCTGAGCATAAACATTTTTTGTCTGAAAAAACGCTTCCCTTATTGTGTAAGAGCCCTTGGGAGTCTTGTGTCACGTTAATGAAAGCTATAAACAAAAAAATTTCACCAAAAATACTCCCAGGAATTCATCCCTCTGCTTGGATTCATCCAACAGCTCAAGTGCCCAATTCCTGTAGTGTTGGCCCTTTTGTTGTGATAGAAGAGAACAGCGTGTTGGGAGAAGGGTGTATTTTAGAATCTCATGCCGTTATCGGTAAAAGTGTGTGCGTGGGAAAAGAATGTCACATTGGTCCCCATGTAACTGTGTTTCATGCTCAGCTGGGAGATCGGGTCCACATTCATTCTGGTGCCCGTATCGGTCAATCAGGGTTCGGATTTATTATTACAGATTCTGGTCCTGTGGATATTCCCCACTGGGGAAAAGTACAGATCGGATCTGATGTGGTGGTGGGAGCCAATACCACAATTGATCGGGGCACTTTAGAAGATACATGTATTGGCGACGGAACCCGCATCGATAATTTAGTCCAGGTTGCACACAATGTTCAATTAGGATGCAATGTGGTATTAGCAGCACAAACTGGACTATCTGGCAGTTGTTACGTAGAAGATGCGTGTATATTGGGGGGGCAAGTAGGATTAGCTCCGGGAGTACATTTGGGGGCTGGCACATCTGTAGCATCAAAAAGTGGTGTGATGCACGCGTCTTGTCCTGGTGCTCAGCTCGCCGGAATTCCTGCGATGCCTCTGCAGAAATGGAAAAGGCAAATTATTTGTTTACGACGTTTAGTGTCCAAGGATAGGGAGTAATATTATGAGTTCTGTTGTTTCTTCCGCAAGTTTAATTTCATCAGGAATTGAGCTTCCGATACAAGATATTATGCGATACATTCCTCATCGGTACCCCATGTTGTTGGTGGATCGAATTGTAGACGTGTTTCCAGGAGAACGTGCCGTGGGTATCAAAAATGTTACCATGAACGAATATTTTTTTCCTGGGCATTTTCCAGGACGTCCTGTAATGCCGGGAGTATTAATTGTAGAAGCAATGGCACAAACTGCAGCTGTTTTGGTGATGCATTCTTTGAATTTAACTTCTAAAGATCATATTGTTTACTTTATGTCGTTAAATCATACAAAATTTAGAACTCCTGTACAGCCTGGAGATACGTTGCGGCTTTATGTACAAAAAGAGCAGGAACGAGGGTATGTTTGGACTTTTAAGGGAGAAGCTTGGGTAGGCGAAAAGTTAGTGGCGGAGGCAGTATATACAGCAAAAATTTCTTCCACTGACGTCTACCCAAGCTAAGGATTGGGATTATTTTTTGAGTGAAACGGTAAAACTAGGAGCTCCGATGTATACGATTCTGGTGGTGGATGATGATAAAGAAATTTGTAAAACGCTGAAAGGTATTTTAGGAGATGAAGGGTTTAAAACGCATGTTGCGCAAACGCCAGACGAAGCGATGCAGAAAGTTAAAAGTGAAAATATTCAACTTATTTTACTGGATGTATGGTTTGGAAAAGATTCTTGGGATGGAGTAAATTTACTTGAACGCATTAAACAGTTGTCTCCCCTGGTTCCTATTATTATGATTAGCGGTCATGCTACGCTAGAGCTTGCAGTGAAAGCTATTAAACGGGGTGCTTATGATTTTTTAGAAAAACCTTTTGACCTAGATCGATTACTCTTATGTGTTCGTCATGGCTTAGAGCATGCCCAGCTTCGTATGCATCAGGTTATGGCTATGAATGAAGCACCCGCATGGCCTTTTCCGTTAGCTCCTTCCTTGGTACGGCTTGCCGCTACGGATGCGCGAGTTTTAATTTTGGGTGAGGACGGAACAGGAAAAACTGCTATTGCAAAAGAAATGGTGAGACGTTCTTCCCGAAAAGATAAATCGATTTTGATTTTAGAAGCACAAGAACTCAATACATTGGAAGAGCTGGAATTGTTAGGAATGGAAGAACATCAGACAGTAAGGCACGTCGGTATCTTTGAACAAGCTCAGGGAGGGACCATTATTCTTCGTAATGTGGATTGTTTAAATCCTTCATTACAACAAATTTTGTCTGAGCTTTGGGACTTAAACGGAATATATCGTGTTAATAGCCAAAATTTGGTGCCTTTGAATGTGAGGTTTTTAGCTACTGCTCGGGACACATTTTTTTCTCAATCTTCTACTTTTTCTAAAGAATTTTTTGATCGTATAGCGCTTAATCATTTTATTCTCAAGGCCTTTCGTCATCACAAAGATGAGCTAAAGCTTTGGGTAGAGTATTTAATCTCATTTTTTTCCCTCCGCTACCAAAAATCTCTTAAGCCGCTTGATTCAGTCATTTTACGTGCTTTACAATTATATGAATGGCCTGGTAACATCACTCAGCTTTCTAACATTATTGAAAACGCCGTGATTGTGGCTAAAACCGATACCTTAACTGCAGAAAATTTTGTACTTCCCGTGGTAGTTCCGTCTAGCTCTGTCCATCAAGACCTGTTCTCTCTTTCTTTGACGGATGCACGTTCTATGTTCGAATATTTTTATATTTCGTACCGTCTTTCGGAAGAAAATGGCAATGTGTCTATTGTTGCAAGAAAAATTGGAATGGAGCGTTCAGCGCTTCATCGTAAAATCAAACATCTTAGTGAACGACGGGAAAAAATCAATGAAAAAAATAAAATTCGGGCTTTTGTATAATTTTACTCTAACTCAATGAAGGCATCAAAAAAAATTAAAATTCCTAAAAAAGTACAAGCGCAATGATCAAAAAGACTATAGATCTTCAAAAACTACTTGATTTTTCTAAAAACGTACTCAGTACTATAACGCGCTTTGTAAAAGTAAAGGAGCTTGAGGCTTTGGGTGGTCAAAGCCTTTAAGGGCATACGGGATCTCATGGGTGTAGTCTATGCGTTTTTATGAAAACCTAGCGATTACAAAGTAATGATTATGATTGTGTTTATCTCTTAAAAGCCGTCACGTAAAAAGTTAAAATAGCAGAAATAAAGTACAGAATTGATATCAAAGAGAGATGAGAGAGATCAAAACGCTATACACGGGATCTCAAAGACGAAACCTAAAAAGTTATAGAGGAAGGAACCAACAAGCGCACGGGAAAGCAAAGGAAAGTTACCCCATAAGGATGCTAGACGAATATAGAGCAGCATAGTTTATATTGAAACATAGCTGTTTTGGAGGAATTGCTCTAAAGAGTTTAGGCCATGAAAGAGAGTGTTGAATGACTTTAATAAGCTAAAGCATAGAGAAATCATTGAAGCATTGATGGATAAATCCAGAGATATCATTAGAATGAAGCAGTGAAAAAAGCAAAGTCCTAGCATAGGAATCATGAATAATCAGAACATGGACCCACGCTTTGTTAAACAATGAAGCGATAGAAGCAAGAAAAGGGTAAGAAAAAATATCTAGGGGGAAGCCCCTTAGGCTATTGGCTAAATGGTGATGTGCACAGCGCTAGGCCTCATGATAAAAAATGTGCCAAAAAAGTATTATTTTGCTTGAAGGAGAGCGCTCCAAGGCTAATAAGAATTTTAGCGCATCAAGGATATCTACACCAGTGGGTTGATCTTCATACGCAAGGGGCTTTGCTTAGCAGTGTAAAAGATGCAGAACACACTAATTGGGTTAAGGTCCAGCACAGGATTGTAGAGCATTTATTTGCTTGATTCCATCATTGTAAAAGGCTATCCAAAGAGTATGAGAGGTCTACTTCATCAGCCAAAGTTATTCCACTAACCTTGACTAAAATATGCCTTAATAGGTTAGAAAAATGGTTTACGTCATTATAAATTTTACACACGGGTTACCCTACAAGACATACATTATGGAAGGGAAAACTGGGATTTTTAAAGTAAAACAGCTATGTTAATACACAGAAATTCTTATTGTGCCTGATAGAGTTGAGAAGTATAATATTTTAAGAATCAAAATAATCGTCAAGATGATAGGAATAAAAGCATTAGATCTTCTTCGTAAGGAAGGCTTTTTTGTAATTTTAGTTAAACTTTGTAAAGTTATGGAAAGCGATCTAGAAAAAAAAAGACCCTCTATATCAATACGATCCAACAAGATAAAAAATAATTCCAGAACTATTCAATACTTTTTTGATATTTATCCCGCACTATTTCATCAGATTCTTGTTAAAAATGATCTCCTAAACAGGCATAAAAAAGCCATGATTATAAGCTTGACGTCAGATGCAATAGTTGAAACTACTACGATTTCAAGCTACATCATAGTCAGGCGTTGATAAGCTTTATGTTTAGAATAAATGATTCCAGTATGCTGGATTATTCAAAAATATTAGGCCTTTTCCTAAAGGTAAAATGTTCTAAAACAGAAGGTGAAGATTTGACCTATCTATGCTAGCGAGTAGCCTATTCAGAGTGCAAAATTCCATCTCTGATCAGTTCACGTTTTACCTTTTGTAAACAAGAACCGCTGTTGCCAAAATAATCTCTAGTCTATGGTGGTGCTGGTTATCAAGGGATACACCCCATTCATCAAAAGTCAGAAGTCCCCTACACATTGAGTAAAAACAAATCATAGGAGAATAAAGAAATATACTTAAGGTCTTTCAAAGATAGGCAGTATGGTGAAAAATATCCTGGGTGACATTAAGACATTCAAAATTCTGTCTGAAAGATACAGGAACAAGGGTAAGGGCCAGAATATCAAATTTGGAATTGGTGCTGAAAGTTGTCAATCTTAAGAATAGATTTGCTGCTCTATGATTCCAAACGGGCACCCGAAAAAGGCTTTCTTGTCTTTCAAGAAATAAAAAAAGTACTGACTCAGAAGCTCTAATCTTAAAATTTTTGAGTTTACCTATCTTTACAATACTTTAAAACAGTTTTTTTATGCATCTCATTCAATGTAATTTATTATAGTCGTGTTTTTATAGAAGTGGTTTAGTGGGAGATTCCTAAGGAGAGCCCCTTGGCGCGATTTACCAAAATAGGGGTCATGCAAAACTACTGATAATGACTATAACCGTTGGTGTACAACAGAAGAATTAGATCGCGTTATTAGCGCTATTCAAAAAGATAGCTATCACGAATGGACTAGGATGGGAAGCATTTATAACAAAATGTACCAACGTGCAGTAGAAATCTTATAACAGGCGGGCAAGAAGCATAAGCGCCTGGAGGAGCTTAGTACCAAAATACATTAAAAAGTTGAGTTTTAAATGAGTAAGTGGAGCAAAAGAAAAACGCAACAAGCAATTTTATTACCCATACTTTTTGGGTGGAAAGGCATAAAATGATGGTATAAAGAGCTAAAAGTTTTTTCTATTAAATCGTGAAATTACTACTGTTAGTCCCAGAAAAAATGATCGATTAATTATTAATACCGAACAATAAACGCAGTTAGAAAAAACGAAGTGGTGTTGAACGTTTTTTTATACCATTTAAGCCAATAGCCACACGCCGTGACATTGATAGGAATAATTTTTTTAGTGGCCAAGATTTTTATTTGCTTGAAAGGATAGGAAAGTTTAGAGACGTTCCCTAGTTTTTGTGCTTTTTGTTACCTATGGAAAGCCTATTATAGAATATGTACCCAATTTCACTATTCATCAAAAAAATATACTTTTCAGATCAGTTTTTCTGACTTTAGTTTTTTTAAACTTCTCTTGTATTTTGTATGCTGAATTTATAAGAGTGCTTTCTAACTGTTAGGGGATTATATCCTAAAAAAATTAATGTTTTGTGTTACTCGGTTTTTTAAGGTATAAGTAGATTTTTTGCTTATCCACTCAATTAATATAGACTTTTAATCTTTGTTACGCTTTAAACGAGACAGATTTTATTCTTTCATAAGTTTTTTGTGCCATGATCTTAATCGTCTTTGTGCTACCTGTTGAATGTATTCCAGCTTGAATCTAATAGCTCAAGTAGTTTTTTACATCATTTTCATAGGATGAAATGATTGCTTGAAGCCTGTTCGCTGCTATTCCTAGATTTTTTATTTCTTTTAGATCCATTGCAGCCTCATCCATACTTTTCTAATCTATTACGCTAATTTTTTTTCTATTTTAAATCTCCATAAATATGTTTTATGATCACTTATTAACTCACATTAATACATAGTCTGAAACGGTATACCACGTTTAATTGTAATTTAGAAATAGTATAAGATATTTTAGAAATTAATTACAATAAGCACTAAAAAAAATGTTACTCATCTCGTGCAGTGAAATTATTTTTTTATTGACGCTTCTTCAAGAATCCCAAGCTTTAAAAATTAAACTAGCATTAGTTCCACCAAATCCAAAAGAATTACTCAGTACATAACGAAGATGGGCCACACTACGAGACGAGCAAGGAACTAAGTCAATCCCTAAGTTACGCTGAGTAGGCTCAAAGGAAGTCAAATTTAAGGTCGCAGGCACAATTTGATGACGCAACGCCATAATAGAAAAAAATGCCTCTAATGCACCAGAAGCTCCCAAAAGATGTCCGGTTGCTGATTTAGTAGACGACATGAGTGGAAGCTTTTCTCTCGAAACATTCTCGAAAAGACGCTCTACCGCCTCCAGCTCTACTTTGTCTCCTAATGGAGTAGAGGTACCATGAGCATTAATATAACCCAGGGCTTCAGGAGTAATATCTGCTACTTGTAAAGCTTCTTTCATACTACGATAAGCGCCCTCCCCAGAAGTAGCGGTAATATGGTAAGCATCACCGGTGGCACCATATCCCACAAGCTCTGCATAAATTTTAGCATTTCTTTTTTTTGCATGATCTAGATGCTCTAAAATAAGTGTAGCTGCTCCTTCACCCATCACAAACCCGTCTCGATGTTTATCCCAAGGTCGAGAAGCTTTTTCTGGTTCTTGATTGCGTACAGAAAGCGCTTTCATGGCAGAAAAGCCTGCAATACCAATTTTGCATACTGTTGCTTCACTTCCTCCGGAAATAATAACGTCTGCTCGACCATTTTTTATAGCCCAAAAAGATTCTCCCAGTGCGTGAGCACTAGCGGCGCAGGCTGTAGCAAATCCCATACTCGGACCTTTAGCTCCCGTCAATACTCCGATTTGTCCCGCAGTTAAATTAATCAAGGCGCCGGGAACAAAAAATGGACTCACGTCTTTATAACGACAAGCAAGAGCATTCACATTCTTCTCAATAAACGGCAGGCCACCAATCCCAGCACCAAAAAATACCGCAGTTCGTTCAGGATCAGAACGAGGATCAAACCCTGAATCTTGGAGTGCTTCTTGACTAGAGACTACAGAAAGTGCAATGAATCGGTCCATTCTTCTTAATTCTCCAGGCTTTATCCAATGCCCAAAGTTTAATTCTCCTTCCTGGGTACCTTCGGGGATTATACCTGCAATTTTACAAGGAATCTCTTCATCTCCTAGATCAATAGTTCGAATACCACTTTTCCCTTCTATCAAGCGATTCCAAACCCAGTCCGCTCCCATGCCAAGAGGACTAATAACACTCACCCCTGTGACAACAACACGCCGAGTCATGAGGGTTCTTCGTTGGATAACCGTGTTATTAATCCGACAATATCTCCTACTGTCTTAATTTTTCCTGTCTCTTCATCAGAAATTGTGCAGCCAAATTGCTTTTCTAGCTCCATTACCAGCTCAATCTGGTCTAAACTATCTGCACCAAAATCTCCTGTAATACTTGACTCCATGGTAATTTCTTTGTTGTGAGCCACGGAGCGGACTAGAATTTCAGATATCTCTTGAAAAATTTCATCAGTACTCTTTTTTTTTGTTTCCGATAAAACGTTTGAGTTGGAATGATTAGTCATAAGACCCCTAATGTAAATTATTTTAAAAAGTTCATATTATCTATTAGCATAATCTGAATTTTTTATCTAGTCCCCTTTGCACGTTTTAAAAACACTCTTTTTAAAAGAAAAATAAAAAATTTAAATGTGGTAAAATCTGTTTTTGAGATTAAGGATGTAGAGGATAATTTTGAACTGAGGATTAGACTTTTTGCATACCCTAAAAAATACGTGTTAACTAATTTAAGATTAGATAGATTATAGTAACCATCGTAAAACACAAAAGGAAGTATTAGAGGTATTTGAAATACACAAGAAGACAGTAAGTAGATGGAGTCGTAGATTGTAAGAAAAAAAATTACGATGCTAAAGAATGTTTAGGGTGTCAACGTAGAATAGACTATGTAAAAGTAAAATTATTTGTCAAAAAGTCATGCGAATATTAGATTAAACAATACTAAGGCTGGGTTTACGATAAGAAAAAAATATACCGCAGTAGTATTAAAGAATCTAGGATTTAGTGATCACGTCCCCCCTTTGCTTTTAGAGAAGTAAAGTAAGAAAAGTAAGATAAATATTCAGAAAGTCAGAAAAAAGATACTCCCTGGATCTCTTGTGTATGGTACTGAAAGTAGCGTGGATATAGAGCGTTTCAAAGATAGGGGGTAGGGTGAAAAAATGTTATACCATAAGAATGGTAAATGGTGTAAAAAAGTAATTTGAGGTATTAGACTGAAGCACGGATAGATTTAACAGACGGTTCAGACACTATAAAAATCAACGTATAGAAGAACTTATAACAGAATAAGAATTCATCTTGTTCAAAGCGTAACGAGGAGAAAATTCTATATTAACTGATTGGATAAGCGCTTCTCACACCTTAAAACGGGCATAGAAATACCAATAGATCTGCCCCGTAAGCCTAATTTTGAGAGATTAGGGGATGGATAGATATGGCGTGGTTTTAATCATAACACTTTTTAGATGGGAAAAAATTAAGATTAACGATGCCAAGAAATAATGTTGAACTTAACTTAATAGTGTCACTTTTTTTTATAGCTTTCGGCTAGAATTTCAAAGACTTTGAGCGAAGCAAACCCGTGTTCAACGTTTTACCCGTATTGGGGAAAATGCTCTGTTGGACTTTTTTTCATCTGGTTCTAAGGGCCTATTTTTGCTTTTTTTAAAGGAAATTTCTATGGTGAGGTTGTATTTTTTCAACATAACTTCTATAGTAATTTAGCTTAAAAACGGGATTTGAAAGAATTGAAATATCTTACTCACCATAACTATTGTTGCGCTGGTCTTTTGATGATTCCCTAATTTTATGTATTCTATTATGCTTTTTTTAAGTCTGTTCTATATTTTATTCTTACCATCTCTGTTATTTTTTTTGATTTTCTCATCATTATAATAAATATAATCCTATTTTCAAACTAAATTACTATAAAAAAGAACCCAGAGCAGCGCTG
>NZ_PHHC01000064.1:45262-62049 GCF_002930195.1 Holospora curviuscula
ACGAACAAACTTAACGAACAATTTTGACTTTAAAACGCTATTGACGGATAAAATGTTACGATGCCGATGACCTTGTTCATTATGCTGGCCGCAACAAAGCCGTTATCCCCCACAATCCATGGAAAAAAAATCTCAGAGAATTTGACGCAGATCTTTATAAAGAACGCACTCTAGTCGAGCCAATGTTCAACAAGTTAACCCATTTCAGGCGCGTTGCACCCAGATATGACACATTTGAACACGCTTTTTTTTCTTTCGTTCATTTTGCTACAGCACTCATAATTCTAAAGTAAACTCAAATGTCGACACGCTCTGTTACGTTTTCCAAAACAATACATAAGTAAAAAAACTCTCTAAAGGTTAAAAAATTTTGAAACCTTATAAAAAGCAATGTATTACTATGCTTTTATGCTTAATCTAAGGAACGTGTTGAAGCTTTATAATGAAAGTACGTAGAATTTTGTGGGTTATATATTCCAAGTCCCAAGTACTTTGAGAAATTTCTTGTAAACTTGTAGCCTGGTACA
This sequence comes from Holospora curviuscula, assembly GCF_002930195.1. Lineage (GTDB taxonomy): Bacteria > Pseudomonadota > Alphaproteobacteria > Holosporales > Holosporaceae > Holospora > Holospora curviuscula. The sequence goes on from NZ_PHHC01000064.1 coordinate 45,790, forward strand.
TACTACACTGGATATTAGGCGCACAATTAACATTCAGCCCTAGGCCTAAAATACCCGCCCAAACAGAATGTTCAGTATGAAAGACTTGTCCCAAAAGACCTGAAATTTTTTTATGTTGCACAAAAACATCATTTGGATATTTCAGTTGGGCATTAATACCGTGTTCTTGTAAAACCTGAATTACAGAAAATGCCCCTATTAGAGTCAATTCAGAAAGATACCTTGGGTGAGCAAAAATTGGAAACAAAACAGATAAAAAAAGATTCCCTGCCGGAGACTTCCAAACTGAACCGCGCTGTCCGTACCCTTGAGTCTGCACCAAAGCTCTAAATACAACAGTAGTTTCAGGTATACCTCGTTCTGTATAGTAATCAAAGGCAAGCGCTTGAGTAGACACCGCTTTAGGAAAAACAAAATAAATCAATTCAAGTACACAAATAAGACATTGTAAGGGAAGCGGGAACGACGGGACTCGAACCCGCGACCTCCGACGTGACAGGCCGGCGCTCTAACCAATTGAGCTACATCCCCTATACCTGGTCCATTATTTCAGAAATATTTTTTCTTGTCAATGGAATAAATGCTCTTTTTAGAAAAAATCTGTGTTTATCTAGGCTAAGAATTTAAACAAGATTCATTTAAAATCATCATTAATTGTTTAGCTTTTTAATCATTGGAGAGAACGGTGTTGAATCAAAGCGCTAGAATCTCTTGGCTTCGAGCTAGTGTTTTACCACCATATTCGTTTGATCTAAACCCAACTGAAAAAGTCCGGGTTACTATGAAACGATGGATTAAATGCAACATCACTCAATATACTGCATTATACAATACCTTACTTCAATTGTTTGAACTATTATCTTCAAGCTAAATTACTATAGGATCTTTTTATACGTGTTTGACTCTATAGTACAGTATTTGATAATTGTTTTTAAGAATACTTACGCTTTAGGTTGGTGTAGTAAAAACTTTTTATTAATTTTTGGTTAAATCTACTTTATCCTCATTTTGTATCAAATTTTATTTAAATCGTGAATATAGGTTTTTATAATCAAGCGTACTTTTATAATTTAAATTTTATTGTTTTTTATAGTTTTTATTTTTTTTATATTTATTATTCATGTAGTTGTTCTATTTCTATGAATCCAAAAAGTCAAAAGTTTTTGACGCTTCTTTTTATTTTTTTTGTTTTATTGAGGTAATTTATTATTTTCTTCCTGAAATTTTTGCTATATGAATTCTGTGTTATTTTTCTTTTTATAATCCCCTCTTTTTGCACCGAATAGAATGCTAAGCTTACAAGATTTGGTTAAGGTTGGGCAGATTCCTTGAGAAAGTCTCAATTATACTATACCGCTTACAAACCAAATCGCGCCCTAAGAGAAATGGGTTTGATGTGCTCCATTCTTCGCTTAATTTGATTAAATTTTTAGCTTAAGCTCAAACTTTATTTAATGAATCAAGACTTTCTATAGACTAAAGGTATCGCCAAGATATACTGAACGTACCTTATCGCTTTGTAATACTGCTTCTGGGGTACCTTCCTTTAAAACTCTCCCTTCAAACATAATATACACACGATCCACAAGACTTAAAGTTTCTCGCACATTATGATCAGTGATTAATATTCCGATATTTCGTTGTTTTAAGCCACGAATCAGTCCTTGCACATCTTCAATGGATCGAGGATCAATGCCTGCAAATGGTTCATCCAAAAGCAAAAATTTAGGCTCTCCAATGAGTGCTCGGGCAATCTCTAATCGTCGTCTTTCTCCTCCGGACAAAACACCACCTACGTATTTACGCTGAGCGTTTAAATGAAAATCATTCAAAAGTTGTTCAAGATGAAATTTTTGATCTTTTATGGAGAGATACATACGTTCCAAAATAATCTTTAGGTTATTTTCTACAGTTAAATCTCGAAATATTGAGCTTTCTTGAGGCAAATATCGAATTCCTAACCGAGCTTTTCGATATAAGGGCCAAAGTGTCACGTTTTTTTCATTAAGAAAAATAGATCCCTTAGAAGGTAAGATAAGGCCAGACATTAATAAAAAAGTTGATGTTTTTCCCGCACCGTTTGGGCCCAAGAGCGCAACACTCTCTCCAGAAGATACCCGTAAGGAAACTTCTTGAACAATATGCTTTTTTCTAAAGCTGTACCATAGATTGTGAGCAAAAAAATCCATTTACTTTCTCTTTCGGTGTTTAAAAGAAATTCCTTGACCTACAGGAATTCGTAGTACAGAAACACATGCGGGAGAAGATTTTACTCTATAGCAATTTTTTTTTAAATCTAAAATAGCATTCTGAGTGATTCCAAAAGTTTCAGTACCTTTTGCTGCATGCACTGATCCAGTTAACCAAATTCTATCTAATATTTGATCATAAAACGCTTCTTTTGAGCTACTTTTCCAATCTTCATACACAACTAAAACATTACCTTTAGCGTGAGCTAAAAGTTTACCCTTTTTATTTAAAGAATCTATTGGAAAAACGGAGTTAAAAGATTGGGAAGGAGTATGAGAAAAGACAAAAAAAATTTCTTCCGATTGCAGCCATCCTTTAGCATGGGTTAAACGTGTACACCCCTTTGCAATACCTTTTTGAGTACTCAAATGATACCGAATTTGCTGGGCTTGCACAGAAACCTGGCGATCATGTTGAAAAAATTTTACATTCGTTGGAGAATACGATTGCGCTACAAAGGTTTGGGTATCAACATAAAATATAAAGTCATCCGCCTTTAGTTCGCTGGATCCGCGCCGCATCACAACATTGCCAGTGGCAATAATATGGTGAATTTCCGGTACTTTGTGTATTACAGAGTCTTTGAAGAAAATTTCAATTTTTTGACAAACGATTTGGGTTTCTCCTTGTTTAAGACACACGTCTCCCCGCGCAACACAACATTTTTTTTCTAAAAAAAACTGAACGTTTTCTCGGGCTTGAATCTCTATCGCAGGAATATGATGGGATGGTGTACACAGCACCACGGGGTATATTGCAATCCATAGGATAAAACTTTGATTTAATTTTATTAATTTTCTCAATGGTCTTCTTTTTTTTATTCTAAAGCAATAATAGAACAAATTCAACCAAAATCTTTCTAGAAGCAAGAGTGCTTTATTTAAATATTGTTTACTATTTCATGGGTGGCTTTGCTCAAAGAGTATGTCCATATCTATAAAAAAATTAAGAAAGCATTTTAAAGAGTCGCCAATTAATAGCTAGGAAAAAGAACAGAAATAGCGGTCATGGTGTGCGTACAACGATTAATCTTTTACTTTTATCACGTCTTTCACATTTTTTGAGAAAATTTTTTGTGTCTAGGTACTAGAAAGTTTCGACATTGCTTTTAGTCATTATATCAATTCCAGCAAGAAAAGAAAAAGTCAAATATAAAATATCAAGGGTGCTATCTCTGATTACTACAGTAATTTATATTAAAAATAGGATTAGATATATTATAGCAAAATAACTATAGAATAGTTATAGATAACAGCGAATAAATTGAAGAATTTGTAGAACGTTTTCTCTGTGTAGCATGAGCCCATCATTTCTCAATGAGATTAAGATCAGGAAAATAAAGCGGAAGGTAAAGTAAATTATGACCAGAATCCTTAATCATTTTCTGCATAGCTTTACCTTGATGGAAAGCAGCATTATCCATGACAACATCACTACAATTTTTTGGCTTAACAAGTCAATAGCTCTACAGAACCCGTACGCAGTCCAATGGCCCTTAAAATAGAGTCCTTCAAAGCGCTTATGCCCTTTGTTCTACACATTTGTTCTATTTTTGGCACCCCAATCCTGTTTTCCGTAACAACGTTTCCCTTTTACAGAATATTCGTGAGTTCTTGACATATCATGAGCAACTCCACGTTAATCAACTTTTTTGTTTAATTCATCACGCTTTTACTACAATACAGATCTTTTTTCTGGATCCGCCTTTGGAGGATTGAAGGTTTTTATCGCGAATACCAAGACGTCTCAGGGCTTTCAAAATGCAAACAGTGTTAACCCTAAAGCGCGCCGCTCGCTCTGGCTGATAGGTATCAGGATCTATCGTGATATCGTGTTCTAAACAGTCCATGTCAATTGTGCTGTCTGGCTTAGACCGAACTAAATTCGGTTCTAAACGCCTACTCCCTCTATAGTCTGCTTACCCATTTCAAAAACGTCTACCCGATTTCTTATAGCTCCCCCCCCCTTCTTTCTTCTTAATTTCTAAACTCTTACGACGAAACTCTAATGAATACAACATATTTAAATATTATTGTCTTTTATTTTATTATAAATATTTTTTACTTATTTCACTATATAGGTTGAGCAATAAAGAGACAACGTTAAAAATTAGACCCCGGTCTTTTTTAGTAATCCATACTTTACTTTTTCCACAAAAAATAGGCTGCTTAGCTTATTTTTTATGCCTGCTGCGGTGTCACATCACATGTTCTGAAAAAAGCTCTTGGACGTTTTTTGATGCTTGTTTATTTTATCCCCATATTATCTTACTTTTTTAACTGACTTTAATCTATTTATCTTAAATTTGCTCTTTACACACCAGGTTTATTACAAAAGTAGTTAATGCATAGTGTTTGCTATAAGACTTTAAGCCTTCAAGATTTTGATTACGCAAACAAAAACGTTTCTTATGGAAAATGAGTGGGAATTTGAGGTATTTCTGGAAAGCCCTGTTGGATTTCCGATTGTTGTTGCATTAATTTTTCTCTCAATCCAGCAGCAAAACAAGGAATAGTATAGTGATAGGATAATAAAAGTGCAGGAAGAAAAGAAGAAAGTGTAGAAAGTGCATCAAGAATTTCCTGCCTACCTCGGCCCGTATCTGACACGTCTTTGTGGGCCTCCAAAAAGGTTTTTAAAATGGCTTGCATCATACACCAAGTATAGGTATTAAGATAAATAAGATTTACATCCGGATCGTTAGGCATAGGAGGCATTTTTAAAATCATATCTTTACAAGACATAATATACCCAGATTCTTTTAAATTCGGCAACGTAGTGAGATCATTCAAAGCCTGAGGATTAATATTAGGAATATACTTTTCTGTTTCCTCCAGGGGGAGCATCTTATCATTTATCTCCAAAGCAAAGCCGTTCGTCCCCTGAAATATTATGAAAAGTAGCCCCAGTATTCCTAAAAACGTATACACTTGATCACCGTACTATCAAAACAAGATTTATTTATCATTTTGTAGTATTTTTTACAAAAAAACATCCATATATTAAAAAAATTTTATTTTTTTTGATGCGTTGAGATAATGTCAAGAAAAAAAAGAATGAGTAGACGTCTAGAATTCTTAAAACTTGAGAAAACCGCATTTAACATAAGGATTAGATTAAGGCATGACAAGCATTGAAGTCATAATATATTTTGTCTAAAAATAAAAAAACACTTCTATTACTACAAAAATCATCAAGAGCTACTAAAATAAGTGAATTCTACTATTTCTCAGTATGCAAATGAAGAAATAAGCTTGATCGAGTAGAGTAAAGAAAAAAGCTTTTTTATGAAAGGAAAAGCAAGCTATGCAAGAAATATTGGGCTCCTTAGGCTTATAGGAAAAATAGAGGAAAAACAAGACGGTTATAAACAATTATTGCTTCCCGAACTGACAAAGTTTTAAGTGTTGATATCTTGAGAAAAAATTCAAACTGGATGCGGAAAAGATTTTAGGTATCAAGGACCGCTAAAAAAACCAAAAATATCTTGAGATACTATAGATAATATTTGAACATTGATTACCAATACTCTCCATGCTAAGAGCATGACGAATCAGCGTTATGTAAAGCGTCAATAGGGACTTGATGTATTTAGGATGATCCTATACCTTGAGCTTAAAAAGTTTTTGCATCTAACACCCAAAATCTGCCTGATGGAACCTCATCAAAAGAGTTGCAAAAATCTTAATGGTCTCATACAAAAAGAAGTAGTTTCTCTTTGGTGAATTTAAACGGAAAATACCCTGAAAAATTGATCGTTCCGAGTTTGAAAAAGATAAAGGTTTACCAATACCTATCAACCTTAGATTTAGACACTGTTATATAGTAAATCATATCGTATTAGGTGCGCAAAAGAAGCGTACTATAGCCTCATATCACTGAGCAAATTCTGTAACTCTATCCTTAATGAATCGTTTCATAGCAGCCCAGAATAGCACAATAAGGCTCAGGTCAAACGAATATGGCAGTAAGAACACTAGCCCACAGTTAATCAATTACATCAATTCTTTTGTCTTATACGCATTATGGAATGAGACATGATCTAAAATCACCCCTTGTGCGGGGTTTAGCGCTTCAATTCAACACTTTTTCCCCTAATAGTTAAAATAATTCATAGTGCAAGACTCGTTATGGGTCCTATAGATTGATTATTCATGAGTCCCGCTATATTAAGGTTTTTTTTGTGATAATTATCACGCTTTTTACTAACCAGTGTTTAACTGCTCTTACCCAACCCTCTATCTTTTGAAATAATTATTTCTATACTACGCTCGTTACTCTATAGAAGACTTTCAAGCACTATATATTTTATTGTTTTTTGATATTTATTTGGCTTTTCTTCAGAAAACTCCTCAAAGAAAAAAGCTTTTTATCGCTAAATCCTAGTTTTTTAAGTCTTCTATAGCCAAAAGTAATGCTTGCACTAAATAAAACAGCCATCTTTAGTCATGGTTTATCTTCGTTATTTTCAACATACATTTTAGAAAATTTGAATTTATGGTTCTTTTTCTGCCTAATCATACTTTAGGCTTGATGACTTCTTCTTTTTCTTAACGTATCCACTCTCTACTTACGCTACTTTTAATCGCCGTAAGTTGGTGCGGTTCTTGTGATCATTGCATAATTATTATTTATTCTATTATTTTTTTCTTTAATTCTAAGCTTTATTGTCTTCTTATTCATATCTATTGTCTTTTTGTCATTTTCTGATAATTATAACACATCTAATACTATTTTTAAGATAAATTACTATATGAATACTACTTTATTCAATAGATACAAGACTTTTTTCAGTATTTTTTTTATAATTTCTAGATATCCATCTCACTTTTCTTGGTCTACTTCCCCAGAGAAAAAAGTTTTTATCGTTAAATTTTAGCTTTTTTAATACTACTGTAGCATATCTTTGGTTTGTCGTAAAATTAGCCCCAATATCCTTCATATTTAGTATTCTCATGATTTTTGACAAATAATTTTACTTTTGAATAATTCAGTTTACATTTATATTCTAAACTTTCTCCAGCATGTTAATTTTTTTTCTTATCTCAATTACTCTATCTTCTTTTTTTGTGTTTTTTGTTTACTCAGGTAATACTATTCTATTTGTTTAAATTGTTACTTTATGGACTTATGGACATTTTCTTTATTTTACCATGATTTCGCACCTAGTGCAAAATGATCTACTTATAGTAAATCAGGGCCACCTCATAAAAAAATTTTGTTTCAAGATATAGAAAAGTATGTCCTCACTCCAGCCCCCTCATTTTTCTGAACCTCTTGATTGATTGTCCTAGCATCTGAGCTTGTTCAGAGCTATATTCCTGCTTATTGCCTACCGTGGCGAGCGTTTTCCTTCCGTATTCTCTTTTGATCCTCACCAAATGACCTATCTACTACCCAATGTAAGGCCCAATGACTTCTAATATATGAGAGCATTGTTTCAAGAGTGGCTTCTAAAGAAGACACATACTACCGCGCTTCACTAGAACACTTACCTTTTATCTCACGAGCGGATTCTATCCGCGTAATGCTTTTAATAGAACGCCCATTAGGAGTATTTAAGATGAGCCATTGACTATCCTGACTTACCGAGCATTTTCTAACTTCAACCCTAGCGTTCCCCTTATCATAATTTGAGCAATATTTGAGCGCTTCTAAGGATGCTTTTTCAAAATATCGCGTCACATCATCTAAAAGATTTTTCTGCTTAGCTTTGAGAGAGAATAGATAATGTCCTCCTTTACCCATGGAATGGATCCTTTACTATTCAGCCAATCCAATAATGAACCTTACCTTAAATGGTTCACCCTTCAAGGCATTCCCTTATTATTTTTCTTTTTTCAAATATTTATTGTTACGAGGGGGCCCTGTATAGTCAATCAGATTGAATGTCGGACAAGAGTAGTGTACTATAAAAATAAAAATCTCTAAGAAACCATATAGTGTCTTAATACAAAAATTAACACTTCAAAATCATACTAGAAATAGTAAAAAAGATAAATATTAGATTAATTTATGCTTAATAAACTTGTAAGTATAAATAAAAAAAGTTTTTCTAGGGGAAAAGTTATGTTTTTTTTAGCTTGTTTATTTGAAATAAAGCAAGTTTTTTATGTATTTTCGCACCAAAATTTTGATCATTGCATATTGTCTTTCGTCAACGTTTTTCATTTATCCTGGGCCCTGCGTGATGGTCATCTTTTTTTAAGATTGCCAGCCAGTATCCCATAACAACAACTATTTCAGCTATTACTAAACGATTTTGTATGACCTATGTTCTGGAAAATCGTCCTAAGGTACCCCCCAGGCGCATCACTAAGTATAAAGCTTAAAAAAAGCCAGTTCTTTTTAGGCCTACACTTCTTTGTTGTGCGTATGAGTAAAGGCTGCTCTAATTTTTTCTAGAGTGTATCTCCAATAACTATGCTGACCATCGCTATACTGTTGATTTGAGTATACTAAATAAACTGGTTTAAAAAAGTCTAGTTTCTTCCTGCCATTACCCCTCCATCTACACTTAAAATAACCCCAGTAATCCAGCTTGCTTGATTAGAAAGTAAAAATTCAATGGCACTCGCTACATCATCTGGTGTTCCAGTACGTCCTAGCGGATGAAAAGTGGAGAAATGTTCTCTGACTTTTTCTTCATTTGTAAACGCGTTATAAGCAGGACTAGGAACGACAGCGGGCGCCACAGCATTAACGCGAATTTGATACTCTGCCAGCTCTATAGCAAGATTTTTTGTCATCCCATGAAGTCCTGCTTTTTGCATAGAATATGCTGTTGAAGGCGTTTCTTTAATAGCTTGTAACGCCCACATCGAGCCAATGTTTACGATACTTCCTTGATGATGATGCTTCATGTTTCTTACAACTGCTTGAGTAACAAAAAAGAATCCTTTATTAAAATTTATTTGGTCATCGTAATCTTTTTCAGTATGATCTAAAAAACTAATAGGATAAAAAAAGCCGGCACTGTTCAGTAAGTAGCGAATATGAAGACTTTGATGATCCACCTCTTCAATAAAACGCTTTACGCTGTGCATATCCTTTAAATCCAAAGCACTAGTGCGCACAGAGCACATCGGAGAGTTGACAGAAAGCTCTTGTTCTGCCTGAAAAAGACGTGCCGTATCTCTTCCTGTAATCCATATGTTCTCTACATGATGAGAGAGTTTTTTAGCGGCTGCTAACCCCATACCACTAGACCCCCCTACAATAAGCGCAACAGAGTTTGGTACCATAACATATTCTCACAAAAAATATTAAGCGATGAGAATGTATCACAACTTATGTTTGGAATCAACATATCAGTTGTTTTATTATTTAATTTTCTCGAAGGGTACCACTTCTCATCTGTGATAATGTCTTGATTATCTTAAGAAAGATTACCATGATACCCCCCTGTCCTCATTCTAGGGCAAAATGTTAGATTATTTTAAAAAAATGATTATATATGAACACAAATAATAGGCTCTTTCCCAATACGTTGACGAAAAAGTTGACGAATTTTGTTTTCAATACGGGGTTTTAGCCCCTCATCATAGCGTTCCAGCGCTTCTGGAGTATCAAAAGTAGGCTTCGGTCCATAACATTGAAGTACACGTTTACGAATTTCATTGCTCCAAACTTTTCGCTCATGGCGTTCGAACAATCCCTCAAAAGAAACAATGATCTGAATCCTATTGCCTTTACGAGTGTGGCGACTGATAAATACGATTCCCTTTTCCAGTAAAGCAAAACGTTCGTTCATTTCATTTCCATTTTCAGGAATAAGACGTTGTTTACCATCCACCAAAAGCTTTCCATGGGAAATAAACCCTACAACTTTTGGAATTTCTTCATCTAGTCGAAGTACCATACCATTTCCAATACATGCACTATGAGGAACTCCTAAAGATTTTGCAAAATTTGCGTGTTCCCGCAAATGACGCGCCTCTCCATGAGTGGGAATGCTAATTTTAGGGCGAATCCAACTGTACATTTGTCGCAATTCTTCTCGGTAGGGATGCCCAGAAACATGAATCTCTCCAGCAGTTTTACTGGTAATCACATTAATTCCTTTAGCAGTTAAACTGTTTTGAAGGGAAAATACAGCTTTTTCATTACCTGGAATAACGCGACAAGAAAAAATTACATGATCCCCCTCATCCAAACTCAGAAAATGATGGGTTCCGTTAGCCATAGCAGTTAAGGCTGCTTTTGGTTCTCCTTGGCTACCTGTTGCGATAATTAATTGTTTTTCAGGGGGAATGTTTCCCATATCTTTGGCTTCCAAAAAGTGCATATCCGGTGTAAAATACCCACAATGAAGTGCTGCTTTTGCAATGCGTTGTAAAGAACGTCCCGCCAAAATAGGAACGCGGCCCGAAGCTTTTGCGGCGAGATAACAACTGGTTAATCGTTCTACGTTAGAGGCAAAACACCCAATGACAACTCGACCTTGTGGTAGGGTTTTTACGCACGCAATTAAGCGGTGGGATACGTCCACTTCTGAACCGGAAAACCCTTCTTCAAAAACTGTTGTGGAATCACAGACGATAGCTTTAATATTTTGATCACCAATGGAACGCAATGTACGTTCGCAAATGCTTCCCCCTACCATGGTTTCGCGACTAATCTTCCAATCTCCTGTATGAAAAATACTCCCTTTTGGAGTCCGTACAAGTATTCCATTAGATTCAGGAATAGAATGGGTTAAGCCAACATACTGAATCTCAAAAGGACCAATTTCTACGGACCCCCCCACAGGAATTTCTTGAATATTCATGGCTACTTTAGCCTCTAACGCTTTTTGTTGTAAAAGAAATGCAGTAAAGGGAGTTGCGTAAATGGGCAGTGGAGGAAGCAAGTGATGTAAATAAGGCAGGGCACCAATATGATCTTCATGTCCATGGGTTAAAACAATAGCCTTAATTTGCTCAGGATGCGTTACCTCCAGAAATGGACGGATATCTGGAGCAATGACACGATCGGGAGTATGAGAAAAACTCACACCCAAGTCTACAATAATCCACTGAGTGAGTTGATCAGGAGCGCCGTACCCATAAAGGTTTAGGTTCATTCCAATTTCATCTGATCCTCCTAGTGGTAAAAAATAAAGCCCCTCTATTTTGTCTAAACAAGACAAACGGGGTACATCTTGTCCCCAGTGGGCTAATTGCTCATGGTGTAGCATTTTAGCTCCTTGTTATTGAGAAATTTTTTTTCTCTTTCTTGCTTGAATTGTACCACATTATATTTTTTTTGTCATTCAAATTTTTTAATAATTTTTTTTAAAGGGGTGTTATGGTGCGTATTTCTGAGAATAAAGCGGTTAGGTCTGTAAATTAATTAAGAATTTTTAAACTTTCTTCAGATTATTAATTTCAATGCTCCAAAACAAAGAATAGTTAATTTTTAGACTTGCTTATTAGAATGTTTTTCAAAAAAGAGAGGATTAAGTACACCACTTTAGTATATTAATTTAGCTTGAAAATGGGATGTTTGGAAGAAAATGACAAAAAGGCAATAGGAAACAGCAAGAAAACAATACAAAATAGATTTAAAGTAAAGTGAAATAGAATATATAATATTGACAAGCTTTGTATAGAGACGAAGATTTAAAAAGACAGAAGGTGGGGTAAAACAAATGAAACATTCGTTGGTAAGAAGCGTGGCAAAAAGTACAAAATACTCTCATAGTATAGCTGGATTAGTGAATCATCAATCTAAATAGTGCTCATGATGTTTAACGGATCCTGTACCACAAATTTAGGGAGAAGCAGTGTTGAATCAACGCTCTAAAATCTAACCTAATTATCGATCACACCTAATTCCGTAACGTTTATAAGACAAAAGCATTGATAAAATCGCTTGGCTTCGGGCTAGTGTTTTTATTACTATATTTTCCCAACCTAACCCTATTGAGAAAGTCTGGGCTCATATGAAACGATAAATTAACCGCAACATTACCTGAATGTACTAAATGATATAAAGCCTTACTACAATGCTTAATTACTAAATAAAAATAATTTGGACAAGCCAATAAATTTTGTGTTACTTTGCTTATCAAAAGATAAAAGTTTTCCTTGACACATCAACTTTAAGCATGCTATAAGGTACGAAATATAATTAATTTTTTTTATACTCACAATGCACTATGCAATTTTTTTAGGGTATTTTTTGGGCATTTCAGGCATATCATTTGGATTAAGTGATTCTTCTGCACAAAAAGCTTTGAATCCTTTAAACGAAAAAAATTTGGACCGAAAATGGATGGGAAATATTCCTTCTGTTCAAAAAAATCAAGCGTCTTTTGAACAGAAAAAAGAAAGAAATCAAGAGGGGGGATTTCGTCTATTGCTTTCAGGAAAAGCCAGCTTTGCAATGATTTTTGGACAGAATAAAACGAATTATACAGTGTTGTTTACCCCACCTTCTTCTAGTGGTATTTTTAATTTATCTGCGCTGTTTGGAAGCGGGGAAAAGATTTACTCTCACGCCGCTAAAAGTCAATTTAACGTTAATAATTCTCAATTTATGGTGCGCGCGGAACAGCCATTTTTTTCCAATGAGGGAACGTTTGCGGTTTTCATTGCTTTGACAGGAGATCCTGATAATAAACAGTCTGTGCGTGAGATTGCCGCAGAAATTGATACTTTTTACGGGACGTTGGTTTTGGGTAACACAAAAGGCGTAGAAAACCGAGCAGTGGCAGGTCCAGTGGCATTTTTTAGGGGAACAGGAGGTACAGACGGTGCCATGAGTCGATTTCTGAACCCTACCACCGGTGTGTACATGTTTCCCAGCATGAAGGGAGACACGGGAGTTGCCACGAAGATTATTTTTTTTTCACCAAACTTTGGAGATATCAAAGCCTGGGGTGCGGTTCAGTTTGGATTATCCTATACACCGAATACATCTATGGTGGGAGAAGCAAAGATGAACACTGCATTTAATAGTAAAGATCCTTTGAAGGCGTCTTTTGACATGCATAGCTTTGCTCAGTCTATGCGTTATTCTTTAGAGCGAGAATTATTTGGTATGGCATTATCATTTGTACGTATACACGGAAGGACGCGTCCTGCTATCCCTCAACAGCCGCTTTTAAACGTTTACCAAAATAACAGTTGGGATGTAGCTATGAATGCACATTATGGTCCTTGGTGTTTCGGTGTAGAATATATTTATAATGGACGCTCTGGGTTTTTAAAAAATGATTTGCCAGGGTTGACGCCTTACCTAATTTCGGATCTTGGTGTAAAGGAGGCGTTGCCTACTATGATGTATTCTTCAAGCTCTTCTGGGAAAAACTATACATTAAATACAGGACTGGGGTATGTGTTAAAAAACCAATGGGGAGTTTCTTTAGCATACTTAAGAACCGGTTCTTGTACTGGCTTTCTTCAGCCGAATGGAGAGGGAAAACCCATAAAAGCAAAGGGAACTGCTTGGGTATTATCTGCAGATCAATCTTTAGTGGATGGTGTAGATTGTTTTGTGGAGGTGGCCATAAGTTACAAAATGTCTAATCCTGCATGGCCTTACATGGGGACAGCGGGTGCAGCATTGACGAAGCTTCCTTTTCCTACTACTCCAAGCAATTCTGCTGCTGCAATACTGTCTGGATTAAAAGTAAAATTTTAGAAAATCTATTAGATTTTGGAGGATAGCGATGAAAGTCGGGATAAAAAAAATTGATCTTGTGACTAAAATAGCCGAGGCCAGTGGGCTCAGTAAAGCTACAGTAAATCAAGTATTGGATCAATTTCTAGAAGCAGTGACCGAAACATTAAAAGAAGGAAATTCTGTGCGATTAACAGGATTTGGATCCTTTTTATCACGATTAAGACCAGAAATGATCGCTAGAAATCCAAAAACTGGAACTCCTGTTACTGTTCCCGCGGTACATGTTCCAGTTTTTCGTCCAGGAAAGCATTTAAAGTCTGCGCTTTCAGCCTCTTTAGTAAAAAATGTAAAAAAGTTTTAAAGTTTATTGCATCGTTTTTTTATGATTCAGATTGTAAAACAAAAAATTTTCTGTTGTGGAGAGCTATATTGGTGCATGCTATGGAAAGAAATAATTCATCAGATTTTTCCTGAAATTATTTTTATTTTTGCTCAAACCATAGAAGAGCTAGAAGAAAGTTGGAAAAATAAATCTGTTCTAGTACGTATTTACTTAGTAGAAAATTGCTTGACTTGGGAAGATTGGATTTCTAAAAAATTTTATAAACTACCCGAATTTTTTTCAGTGTTTTTGGGGGAGTTCACTACTCTTCAAGAAAAAGTGGGATATGTTTTAAAAGAATTTTCTCTCTATCACAAGACCTTGATTACAAAAGAAGGATTTTTTTTTACTTTGAGAGAAAAAGAGTATAAAATTCTTATTCATTTTCTTCACCAATATCAAAAAAAGGTCCACAAAGAAGAGCTTTTGCAGAAAATTTGGCAATACACCGTATCTGTAGAAACCTATACCTTAGAAACTCATATTGGACAACTAAATAAAAAACTAAAGTTATGTAATCATCGGATCCTAAGAGAAGAAGATTATTTTTTGCTTATTCCTTCTAATAGTTTATAACATTGAAATCAAATCTCCTAAGGACGAACGCCAACTATATTGACAGCAACACTTTAGGAGTAAAAATATTTATTAACGAGATATTTAAAATCGTTCTGTGAGAATTTTTACGATTTTTTTTCCTCTTCTAATACAAAATTTTACATAGCCAGAAATTCTTGCAAAAAGAGTATGGTCTTTTCCTTGGCTAACATTTAATCCGGGATGAACTCTTGTTCCTCTTTGACGTAAAATAATTGTACCAGCGTTAACTGCCTGTCCGTCAAATCTTTTAACGCCCAAGCGACGTCCAGAAGAATCACGACCATTGCGCGCTGTTCCACTTCCTTTTTTTTGTGCCATTTTATTCCTCTCTTATCACATACTTCAAATCTACCATTAAGCCGTTACAGATTCAATACGAATACGTGTCAAAATTTGTCTATGTCCACGCTTTCTTCGATAGTTATGACGACGATTCTTTTTAAAGATTAAAACTTTTTTTGTTTTTACTTCTCCAAGAGATGTTGCTATAATCTTTGCAGGTGATATTTCTTCTTCAGCGTTCACCGCCCACCCTTGAAAATTCAATGCATCGCCAATATCACAGGATAAACGCTCCACATCCAAAAACCGTCCTTGTTCAACGCGGTATTGCTTTCCCCCAGTTTTTAAAACTACGTACATGTATCTAACCAAATTTTTCTTTCATCATAACACGCAGCGTATCCTAAGACAAGGCTGCAGAAAGATTAACTAGAGTCTAAGTGTGAAAATTTTCTTGATAATAACTAAACCAGTACAAAAAGCTTCTAATATTGACTGGTTAACACCAGTCACATTTTTACTTAGAGACTATAGACTCATAATTTTTTCATCGTTCAAAGAATAGTTACATTGAACAAATGGGATATCGTCAATCCGTCAATCATATTGGATTAGGTGTAGAAAAGCACTGTTTTAAAAGTAGTGTAGAAATGCGCACACTCAGTAATTTTATCTTTAATCCATCGCTTCATATTGGCCCAAAATTTTTTTCTATCGGGTCTAGATCTAGTGAATAAGGAGGAAATTACCCTCAAAGCAATAGATTCAATGAATTTTTGCATTTTTTGAGAGTTGTGAAAAAAAGCGTTATTCGTAACTACAATTTGGTCCTTTTTTAGCACTTTGATCAAAAAATTTTCTACCCAATGATTTAAAACGTTCAGTGTTGTAAAAGTTTGCAGGTAGCATTGATATTATGATTTATTAGAGTCTGTATTTATGGATGAGCGATCCGCCTTAACAAGCGCATAGAATGCGCGATCATCGCTCTATTTTCTGCTACAGCCATTTCGTACGCTTTAGACAATCTTAGATAATGATTGAGCCAAGCCAAGGTTCGTTCAACGACTCATCTTTTGGCAAATACCGCCCATCCTGGGGTTCTGAAATTTCAATTGTCTTGTTAAGACCGTTTC
>NZ_PHHC01000064.1:62379-64735 GCF_002930195.1 Holospora curviuscula
TGATATCCCCTATGAAGATGCACATTAATAGCCTTTTTTCCATCACTAGCGCATCTGGTTTTCCACCTCTTTTTTATTCTTCTCAGCCTTTTCCAGTAGTGCTATTATCTTTTTAAATGTAGATCTCTTCACACCACTTAATCTACGAAACGCTTCATCTTTATAATTTTTGATTTTTTCGTATTTCATCTCAACCTCTTTTATGGAGCTGAGTTAACACTTATTGCTTAGGTTATGCAAGCGGTCTATTATGTAAAATACTCGATTAACACGATTTTTCTTCTCGTGTTTACTGCTATTACCATACTTGCACCATTCAAAATGATCCTTAACGAGCTTTCATTCATGATCTGTTAAATCCTTTATATTACTCATTCTTATTACCTCATAGCTTCACTATACTCCCTCCGTTTATCCATGAATACAGATTCTAAAAATTTGAGCACCAAGTAGGTTTTTGAATATATACTCAGCCTCACTAAATCATAAATATTGACAAATTGCCATGAATGCGTGACTGAGCGAGAATTTGAAAAAACTTTTTTGTGGAACGTTTGAATACCAAAAATCAAGCCAATACTCAATACACTAGTAATAATGAATCTTTTTATCCTGCTCCAACTTAGCTGTTGAATTCGAAAAAACTAACCAATCACCAAAGGACACATAAAGCGTTTCTGAACAACTTTCAGTGGCATAGATGAGAAGTATCCAAAATACAACCCATTTCAAAAAGATGAGAAGTATCCAAAATACAACCCATTTCAAAAAGGAAAACTGTTGCTATGTCTTTTATTTTTGCACAAGCTGCACTAAGAGAAACATGTATCCAAACGCGAGAGTACCATCCTTCCAAATCCACCCTGCATGGATGCCAATCCAATAACTACTAAGGAAAAAGTAGGGCAACGTATCAAGCTCCAGTGTGAGTTGCAAGGCGAAAAGCTAGGATATAAACGCTACCCCATAACAGTCCTATATTCAATAGAAACATTAATAGAGGGCCCCGATACAGTCAATTCAACTATCTCCAAACCCAAACCATGAAATAAGATGTGTGCTGAGAGTAGCCTCCTGATAAGGCTAATTGGTACATACTTAGAGAGTCGGGAGACATTAATCCAGGAAAAAATATAAAGAGATATCCAAAAATTGCGCAAACAAACACTGTCCACCGAACGCGAGATGTTTCGATGATTTCTATACTAGGGAAGCCAGAGAAGATCATATCTTCGAAATTTAACTTTTTTGAGGTGATATCATAAATAAAAAATTAAAATTTGTACAGAGATTAGTTGCCTTAAAAGATTACTGAACCTTTTTATAGGGCTTATTAACACGATAAACACATTTCCACGATCAAGATAAGATCTCGTTTTTTAGAATTTAGGCGGTTTTCTTTGGGAGGGACACCAGGATTAAAGCCGCATTTTTTAACCTATTGTCGGGTTAGATCATAAGCACGATCTATAATAAAGAGGATTTTAGGGAAATACTGTTCCCAATCTTTCAATCAATACTGACCATTATTTCCATTATGCCCTTGACCAAGAGAGAAAAAAGTTAACCAAAAATGATTATTCTCAGCACCCAAATAAATTTTATCGTCCATCCATTACCGGATTTTCAATAAATTGGGGGCCGTTTTTTAAGCTCGACCCATTGAGGTGGACTTGGATGGTTGAATTGTCTAATCCCCAGTACTTTACGGCAATTTGAATGAATTTTTTCTTTTTCGAGCGTTCAAAACAAACACTCCAAAACGCTGCTTTTACTCTACTACTTTGCGTGTAAAGCCTGTGCTAATTGCCTCAAATATAGCCAAATACCCATAGAATAGTGATAGAGAATAACACGTCCATTGAACAATGTGTAGAACATCGTATCTGTTTAGTGGGAGCGCATTGTTTCTCAATGGGATTAAGGTCAGGAGAATAAGGAGGTAGGTTATCAGCATCCTTAATTAGACCTGTTGCATAACCTAAGAAATAAGCGTTAACTCAGCTCCATAAAAGAGGTTGAGATGAAATACGAAAAAATCAAAAATTATAAAGATGAAGCGTTTCGTAGATTAAGTGGTGTGAAGAGATCTACATTTAAAAAGATAATAGCACTACTAAAAGAGGCTGAGAAGAAAAAAAAGCAAGAGGTGGAAAACCAGATGCGCTAGCGATGGAAAAAAGGCTATTAATGTGCATCTTCATAGGGGATATCAGAGAGTAGTGGTTATAAAACTATCAGATGGATAGAAGATACGTTCATCAAGCATCCTGATTTTGCTTTACCAGGTAGGAAAGCGCTCCTTAAAAGCGATATGGAATATGAAGTTGTCCTTATTGATAAGGGTCAAGAATAA
>NZ_PHHC01000064.1:67875-77703 GCF_002930195.1 Holospora curviuscula
TTAGAACACGATATCACGATGGATCCCTTGATGCCTATGAACCAGAGCGCTTTGGAGTTAGCGCTGTTGGCATTTTGAAAGCCCTGAGACGTCTTGGGGTTCGCTATAAAAAATCCAAAGGCGGATCTCGAAAAAAGATCTGTATTGTGCCAAAAGCATAATAAATTAACCAAAAAAGTTGATGAACGTGAAATTGCTGATGATATGTCAAGAATTCACGAGTATTCTGTAAAAGAGAAGCGTTGTTACGGAAAACAAGAGTTGGAGTGCCAAAAGTAAACCAAATGCTCTATACGCTTGAATGAGTTCTACTTTAGGGCTCATTAGATTGTGTACGAGTTCTGTAGAGGTATTGACTTGTTGGCTAGAGGAAAGGGTACTTACCAATATCCCAGAAAACCGTGGTAGTGTCATGGATAATGCTGCCTTCCATCAAGGGAAAGCGAGTCAGCAAATGAATTAAGGGTGCTGATCATACTTGACTTGACCTACCTCCTTATTCTCCTGACCTTAATCCCATTGTGAAATAATGGGCTCACGCTACACGGATACGACGTTCTACAACGTGTTGAATTGAGGCGCCATTTTCTATAACCGTTCTATAGTTAGTTGGCTATATTATAGTAAATCACTTTGAATTAGATGTATATCCATAATAGGATAAAAAGAGAAGTGTTTACAAGGTTATAGAGTAACAATTTCAGAAAAAACGTAATCTATGCCCTGCGCAAAAAAACACCACAAAAAAAGTATCCGAAGTGTTTGAGGTACACAGGAATTCAGTAATTAAAAAGAGTACCGGATGCATCATACTTTATTCCATTAATCACAAAAAACAAGCGCATTGATCCACTCTGTTGGCTTCGTATTAATATTTCTACTCCCTTATTCACACCATCTAAGTGCTCTAGAAAAATTTTGGGCTACTATGAACCCATGGATTAACCGTAACATTACTCAATTTACGGAATAATATAAAACCTTACTTTAATTCTTTAAAATCCCATTTTTAAGTCAAATTATTATAAATTTTCTATATCAATTTATAGAGGAATGTCTCGTGATTCCATTTTCTAAGCCTAAAAAGCTGCCAACAATTCCATCCATTCTTCTTCTGTAAGGGTTTGAATGTGAAGAGCCTGAGCTTTTAGGTATTTTGACCCCGGATCAGTCCCCACCACAAGATAATCTGTTCTCTTAGAAAGATGAGTACTCACAGTTGCTCCAAGATGCTGGGCATCATTTATTAAACGGCTCCGAGGTGCGTGGTGAAATTTTCCGGTAAATACGACGTGCTTCCCCTGAAATGGTAAAAACACTTGAACAGTTTCGTTTTTCTCAAAGGTAAGATATCTCATAATATTTTGAATTTGTGCAGCGTTGTGATGAAAAAAATCTGTGATAGATTGGGCTAATACATACCCAAATCCTTGTATCTGAATCAATATTTCGTGCAAGGCATCCCTAGGCATAGCCAGTAAAGTTTCGGGAGAAAACTTTTTTCCCAATATGTTCGCGGTTGTTTTGCCTACATGGGGAATACTTAAAGCATAAAAAAACCGTCCTCTAGGAACATTATGGCGTTTATACTCAATAGACTCTAACACTCCATTCACAGATTTTTTTCCCCAACCATCCAAAGTCATCCAATGATTTTTGTACTGGGACAAAGTGAATAGATCCACTACCTCGTTTAAAATTCCTTCTTTATGCAATCTGTGTACATTTTTTAGACCTAATCCTTCGATGTCCATGGCATCTTTAGACACAAAGTGATGGAGGGCCCAAATTTTTTGCGCTGAACATTTTAACCCAGAAATACATCGATGGGCAGCTTCTTCTTCCAGCCGAACCACAGGCCCTTGACATACAGGACAAAATCGGGGAAACATAAACTGACGCCTATCTGTATTAGTTTCATCAAGGGAACGTCTAGGATACACTACTTCACAAACTTGAGGAATCACGTCTCCTGCGCGTTGAACTCGAACACGATCGCCAATGCGTAAATCCTTTTTTAAAATCTCATCTTCGTTATGTAAACTTGCCCGTGCAACTTGTACACCCCCCAAAAGTACCGGGGATAAAATTGCCACGGGTGTTAATATTCCTGTGCGTCCCACTTGAATTTGGATATCCTGCAGCTCTGTAATACTACTTTTCGCAGGAAATTTATGGGCAATAGCAAAACGAGGACTTTTTGCACGATACCCTAACCGGTCATGGTGACTCCAAGAATCTATTTTATAAACGAGACCGTCAATTTCACACTTCAATGTTTCTCTTTCGGATAAAACCTTTTCGAAACATTCTAGTAACCCGTCTGCTGTAGTTCCGAACCCATAGGATAAAGGCATACAAAATCCTAATCTTCGTAAACATTCCATAGCCTCACCATAAGAAGCCTTAAGCTGAGGCCATACTCCATGTACCGCAAATTTCAATCCTCTGTGCATTACATGCACTGAATCTAAATGGCGTAAAGCACCAGCAGCGGCATTACGAGGATTTGAAAAGCACAGCTCTCCTCTATGACGTCGATCGCGATTAAAGGATTCAAAATCTTCTTTTTCAATATAAACTTCTCCCCTTATCTCTAGATCTTCTGGCATATCTTTAAAATCAATCTCTAAGGGAATATGGGCAATATGTCTTACATGTTGGGTAACATTTTCTCCCATTTGACCGTCTCCTCGAGTGGCCGCCGAGACAAGATTGCCTTTTTTATACTGGAGTGCTAGAGTCAGTCCATCAATTTTTCCTTCCATTACAAAGCGAACGAGATCTCCGTCCAACGCTTTAGAAGTACGTTTTATAAACTGGGCTATCTCCTCGGGGGAATATACGCTGTCCAAAGAATATAGAGGAAATAAATGGGAAATACGTGCTTTTCCGTCCTGTAGTAAACTCGTCTGAACCTGTTGAGTGGGACTATCAAAAGTTACCAATCCAGGAAAGCGCTGTTCTAAGTATACCAAACGCCGGTATAGTGAATCATAAGCGTCATCAGAAATCAAAGGAAGATTTTCCTCATAATACAAACGATTATGCATCCGAATCTCTGTAACTAGAGCATTCCATTCTTCTTGAATATCGAAGGGAATCCTAAAATTCTCCACAACATTTGTACTCAAAGCACTGCCATGGTATTCAATTTAAAAAATAATAGACCCTGGGTCAAGAGGTGCTTCTTTAGCTAATGTAGTTACGAAATAAAGAAAGTGGTATAGAAAAAATTACTGTTTACAAAACGTTCTACGAAAGCAGTGAACCTTAGGTATCATTCAGCACATTGAGTTTATCTGAAATCTCTGAATCCTGAAAAACTAATACGAAAAATAACAAGTTTTTAGATCCATACAGTATTTTGGATATTACTCCGCAGCACTCCACAGAAAAATTGGCTTCCTACTTATGGAGGCTGAAAAAAATTAGTGAATACTTCAAGTGATTAAGAGAGCTTGGTGGAAAGGTTCATCCTCATGCTGCCAAAGAGAAAAATTAGGTGCTCAGAGTATTAATAAATTCGAACGCACCTTCAGTGAATTGCACGTACGTTGAACTAATCGAGAATATGACGGTAGTAATATCGTAAAGAAGAAATAAAAAAACTCTAAGGACAGAGAATAAAGTGCGCTATATTCATTATGGTATTAAAATATTTTTTATGAATCCTATAATAAACTATATAGTATTCGGTGAAAAAAAGAAGTAGATTATAGCCTCATAGTATTGAAATAATTATCTAATTCTATTCTTAATACATTGTTTCATATAAGTCCAGAATTGCTCTATAAGATTTAGATCGGGTGTACAAGGGGATAAAAGTATTGTTTTTCAGCCCACAGATGCGATGATGGCGCTTATCTTTTAATGCATGGAATGAAGGATTATCCATAAGCCCAAGCGTTAGTGCTTTCATTCAACACTGTTTTATTCCCAATCCTTACAAATCTTCGTATTCCAAGATCAATGAAAAGCCATGGGTGCTATGGATTGATTATTCACTAAGCCACCTCTAGTATGGGTTCTTTGGTTCCAGGCGCTTTACCTATACGCTTTTCCCCCATCCGCTATCTTATCAAATCGCCATATCAACATCACTTTTATCAATAATACATAAAACTTTCTTTCGTTATCTCTTTTATGACTTCTAGATATTCATCTCACTTTTTTTCATCTGCTTCCATATAAGCAAAGGTTTTTATCGCTGCTAAATCTTAGCTTCTACGGCATATACTTCAATTTAGCATTCTCATTTATTTTTGATAAATAATTCTACTTTTGAATAATTTAGTCTACGTTTACACCCTAAACGTTTTCTAGCATCGTACTTTTCCGTCTTTCTTATAAGTTATGCCTCGATCTCACTGACTATATTCGTGTGTATCTCAAACGCTTTTGAGGTTTTCTTTTGTATTTTTATTTTGATTAGGGAATGTATTTCTTTTTTTAAATTTATGGACTTTTGGATATTTTTCTTTTTTATTTTCCTGATAATTCAAAGTGATTTACTACATCTAAGCATGTGAAAAATCGGGAAAGCTTTTCCTGAAAATAAATAGAAGGGTGTTTTGATAGTACTGAAAGATTTTTGACATTTTTAGGAGGCAATGATTACAAATTCTCTTTTGCACAGAGTCTTCGTGTAACGGATCATACAGCGATGATGTCTTGTATTGGCGTTATTGAGCTCGATGAAGCCATCCTGCTTGCTCCAATACCATGCTGGTGCTTCGGAAAAGTTTTGAACGAGCATACATTTTTCAAATGTTTTACTTTTTTTATAAAGTCACTTGAATCGTACAGCATTATCCCAAGATCCCCCAGTAACCCAGTATACAGTGGGCCTGTTGGAATGATTCATTGCTTTGATGGTATAAAGTGTATGATTTTTTGAAGAAAATACTATATTCATCCCACTCTCATGGATGGTTGAGAAAATCTGAAACTCTTGGGTATTGCCTATACCTTTCACAGCCTATCGATAAATACTAGAAGGACTATACTGAAAAATCTTAACAAATATAAAAAAAAAGAAGGCGTCCCAATATTATAGAGAACGACACAGAAGGGTTTTTTCGGCTGTTTTTTCGTTGTTTATATCGCCCATTACCATTGATAAAATTTAGGAGTCGAAAGATCTTTTCAGTACTGAAGGCTCGGACACAGCCATTTCACTCTTTTTGTTCACACTCTCAAACGTTGAAAAGCTTCTCTATACTTTTCAAAAGATTCCTAAAAAACTTGATGAGAACGCCGATATTGTTGATACAAAGGATACGCCCAACGTATATTGTAGAGCGCTTGACGCACTTCTTCTTTCACTCTAAAGAGACCACACTTAACCCGTCTCCAGGGTGGAAGAATTTTAAGGTGTTCTCTTCCTATTTCTTCAATAAAAGATAAGCCTGATGCTTGTGTCACAATTCGAGGTTCGACTCCCACAAAACGCAGGTTTAATTGATGAGACTTTGTGTAATAGTGATCCACCGGAAGTACGATTGGAAAAGCCTTAGATAATAAACCATGAGCACCACGTTTGGTTAATACGTAAGCACCCGCACCCGTCACTGAGGTTAAGTAGGTACACAACTGATATCCTTTTTCAAAGTGCCCAATCGGTAAAGGCATCCCTCTGTGATTCAGTTGAAAACTACATATATCCCAATCTACTCGTTCTTTTTTTTCGAAAGAGGATGTGTGCAAGGCTCCCAACCGATTTAACACATAAAGCAATAAAGGAGGATTGAACAGTGCGTCGTCTTCTAAAATAAGCCCGTAGGCGTGCTGGGAATGACAAAACATTTCCCAAGCTCTAACATGACCTAAATAACAGCCTATTGTTCCAACGCTTAAGGGTTGTCCAAAATATTGAATACTTTTTTTAGAATTCACACGAATATGTGAAATATTTTCGTGTTTTCCGTCCACACCAGAAATACGTTGAATATGAAAAGTAGAAAACTGGGCTAACTGGAGCATCATTCTTTCCCAGCGTTCTTTTCCACGATCTAGGTTGATGATGTACGTATTAATCACGATACACCTCTAAAATATTTTTACTTAATTTCCATTAAGATCTTACGATATTTAATGTCATTTTCCCAGAGTGTAGTTCTCTAAAATTTTTGAACATAGACGCTTTTGCTAATATTGTTTTGTAGATTAAATTGTTGGTGTAAGAATAAAGAAAGGAGTAGAAAGTAAAAAAACGTTCAAAAAGGTCGCAGTATCGAAGTGAATACAAAAAACTACTAAAAATAACTCAGAAAAGTGATCAATATGTTTCAGGGGGGGGAAACTATTTTTAATAGTTCTTGTACAGATTTTTTTGGGTTTCTTTGAATAAGGGCTTGTGTGATCTTTTTATCTTCATTATGGTTGAGGTATCAAGCGCGTAAGTAATTCACATTTATTTAAGTATAAAATTTTAACTTCTTAACTTTTTGATTCATCTGTATAATTAAAAACTTTTTGACAAAAAAAAGAAATATGTTTCCAATAGGTTTTGTATCCTATACGTGAAAATGTAGTATGCCTATTGAACAAAATTATCTTGCACCATCTCATGAAACTTTGGAAACTTATTTTACATTTCTGATAAAATATACCCAACTTAATCGCCCGCTAAGAGACGTGATCCGTCATTGTATTGCTAAAAAATATGCACTTTCTACAGAAAAAGCTTTGGTATTGGTGTATTTACATGCAAAAGTTTCGGATCGATCTTGTTCTATTCATCACATCATTGCAAATCATTGGTATGGAGGGTTAAACCCTTCTTATATTCTAAAAAAATTGTCTGAGCATGGACTTATTGAAAAAAAATGCCATGAAGAAGACAGACGCAAAATAGTAGTCACCTTATCTGCTTTAGGGCGCACCGTTGCTTACGAAATTCAATGTCGTATGGAGTATTTACTGGATCAAAGACCGGGATTGATACAAAGTTTATCTCACTCTATTCAGTCTGTAGAACAGCTCATAAACTTTTTGCCATGAATACGGTTTAAACGCACCTAGCTCATGAGAAAAATTTAATGGAAGTGTAACCCCAGAACATTATTTGATGGGGTTAGCGTGCAAGGTAGACTGATATAGAACTAGATATGGACTGTTTGCAAAATTTTAAGAAAATTTATTTTCTTATATTTTTTTGACAATTTTAAACGTTGCCCAAGAAAATTCTGGTTCAAGCACTCAAAATCATCCCTTAGCTGAGGCATCGATTAAAAAATTTCCAGAAGCATCGCCAAGTCATTACATGCAAAGTAGAAGTATAGGAACTATTGTAAAATATTTGAAAAATAAGCAAACCTCTAGAAATGAATCATTTAACCAGACATTGTGAAACGGTTTAAAAACAGCAAGGGGGAATTCTATTGGTTTGCTTAGGCATGGATTATGAATAGTATTATTTAATGGATCAAAATAATGGATCAAAAAAATTTTCTTAATTTACCTAATCTTTAATTTACCCAATCTATTGAGAAAATGCACAGAGACGAGCCGCGAGCATCTGAGGAAAGCAAGAACTTTGACCGGATTTTAAATAAGACAATTCTTATTCAGTCGTTTCAACCTAAAAATGAAAAGTCTCGGCCTAACATACAGGCTGAGAAGAAATTTTTTGTGAACGATCCTCATTATAGTTTAGAAGCTTATCAAATTTTGCGTTATACCTCATCTTAATAGAATAATTAATTTTGAGTCAGGGATTGAAAAGACTAAGCAGGTAGAAAATTTAAAACAGTCTTTAATTCCTTTATTCCAGAAAAAAAGATTTTTTATTTTGCTGTTCACAATCGTCAGCAGGAGGCAGGACACGCTTTGGCAATGTATATAAATACAGAGGGAAAAATCGTATTTTACGATCCTAATGACGGTGTTAAGGAAGGCAGCGATAAAAGATACGTTGGTTTTAACAATATTACACTCAATAGAACCATATAAAATGGATAGAATTTATATTTGTTCTGTCTGTAATCTCGACGAAGAAACATGTTCTCTATTACGTTTTCCCAATAAGAAGGACGTGTTAGACTCCCTTCTGCATACCAACCAATTCCCGAACAAATCGCTATTGTTCTCATGTTTTAATAACAAAGATATTTTGGTAACGAGAAGCGGTGAGTAAAGGCAGAAAGAGTAGAGTGTTGAGAAACGAAGCCCCATGAAAAAAATCAGAGGATTTTAGGACTTTCTTTTCGTGTTCTAACCCGGATCGTGTAGTAGAACATATTCTTAAGTTGATGAATGAAGATGAATGGGACGAATGGACTGCGATAAATACAAAAAACAGTACCAAACTTAAAACGTATCTGCAGTGGCAATACAGAGATATTCAGCGTACTCCTGAGCCTGGATTATTCCAAGATATAAAAATTGAACAAAGATATTATATAAATAGAGGATGCAATGGGTTTTAATAATACCCTTAAAACATATTGAACTGAAGTACTCAGATTATTAAAATATGGTACAAAAAGTTTGATTTTCTATCAAAATGGTCCCGCAGGTGAAAGTAAACAATTCATATTTCATAAATTAAAACAAGCAGATGGGATTGATAAGAATCAGATCTGTGAACGAAATCCAAATTTGAAGATTCAGTCCTTTCGGGATATTCCTTTTCTTGATAATGTAAAGAAATTTATTCTTGAGAAATTTCAAACTTTAAATATTTAATGGTCCTGAAAATTTAAGGATAGTGCTCCCGTTATTAATAAGTTGGTACACAACTGCTCCGCTATCAAAATGGTCTCGTCGGTGAAAGTGAAGAATTTAAAGTTTTAAAATACGGAAAGATTGCAACATATAGTATAAAGAGTAAAAATGAAAATGCTATACCAAGTTCATTTTTCACGGTTAGTGAGGCCAGCCAATTTATTCTTAATAAATTTCAAAATGAAGAGACAGAAATTCTTGTTCGAAAAATAGTGAAAATATAAAAATCAACAAATGGAAATTTCTATTAAAATAAATGGTAAAGCTTAAAAATGGTGAACTTTATCTAATAAATTAAACGTGTAGAAAATTTTTGTAAAAAATTTAAGCGTAGTCTAAAGCGTATGTAAACAAATTAATTTGGGCTCTTGAGTTACTGAATGCGGTCCTTAGAGCTTTTTTTGAAGATTCTAACCTTTTGATACTTCTCAGAACCTATACATAAAACCAAGGGACATAAGGAAAGAGTTGAGATAAATTGTGAATTATGAAAGAAACACGCAGCACTTACGGTGCAAGCCGTGAAGGTCCAGGATCGTTACCTAATGAAGACCGTCCTTTAATCCCTTTAATGGGCACACGCTTACTGGAGACCTAATCTGGAACCCATCGCGTGAGTGGTCTTCAAGAGTGACTCAATGTAACCCATGGTTTATCCAAGTTTGCCAGCCTTGACACAGCAGCCAGTGACGTCACGAGTATTGAGGGTAACACCATTGGCAACAGCGACAAAGATAAAGCATTCCATATCGTTCGTGCTTGGTGCCATAATAATCAGCCGGTATTTGGTCAGGAAAAGGTAGATGCCAAACGCACCGAAGTTCCCCCAAGATGCTCAAACTTTTGGATTGTTTGATCCCAGAGAGTTATGATATATATTATGAAGATAATAATGCATGGAGAAAAAGCTTATGGGACAAGTATTACACGCAAATGCCAGAACAACGGAGGCAATCCGTAGAGAGATCCGTGATAGTAAAGAGAGTATAGGAAAAGCGGCTAAAAGATTTAATGTTAACCCAAAAACAATCATCAAGTGGAGAAAAAGAGAAGATACGAAAGACCTTCCCATGGGACCTAAAAAGATAAAATCTACAG
>NZ_PHHC01000064.1:79393-84551 GCF_002930195.1 Holospora curviuscula
TCCCTGGGTGCCGTTTACAAATAATGTAGCCGAACGGGATCTGCGAATGGATGAAGGTGCAGCAAAAAGTTTCAAGGTGTTTGCAAACAGCCTAGGGCGCTGATCCACATGCGATTTTACGCAGCAATGCATCAACGTTGAAAAAGAACGGTCTGATATGTGTTCACCTAGATTAAACGCGCTACGCAAGAAAATGTGCACTTCTAAGACATCCTCGATCACCTCAGATCGATCTTATCCAGCTCTACTTTCCTCACCCCCATAGCCTTTACGATGGAGGGATTACGTTGGTTGTGACCTAATTTGAGACTAAACACGTAAAATTTTTCACACGTGCATTTGTTTCAAACATTTTTTCCATATAAAATAAGTTTTATGAACAGCTTTTCGTCCATAGGTGGATAGGGTAAGATCGCAAGGCCATGCTGGCCACTCCAGAGGATCAGAAGAGTAGGCGCCCTCAACGTATTGAAATCCTTGGTGTTCCAGGAGATTATTTTGCATCCAGTGAATAAGAGGGATAACATCACTCGCAATAATAAGTTTTCCTTCATCTTTTAAGACCTTCCAACATTGACTTAAAAATTCAGGTTGCAGTAATCGCCGTTTGTGGTGACGATATTTAGGCCAAGGGTCTGGGAATAAAATAAAGATTTTTTCTATTACTGTTTTAGGTAAGCGAGGCATCAAAAGATGCACATTATGTGGAAAAATATGGAGTTGGTTTCGCGCATTTTGGGAAAGATCTTTGAGACATTGCGCAATACCAGGACGAAACACCTCAACACCTAAAAAATGCACATGAGGATTCCGTTGAAGCTGGGTACGCAAATGAATTCCATCTCCAAACCCAATTTCCATCCACCATGGCGTGGAAGGATCAATTAAAGTGGATTCCTGTCCTAAAAAAGCTTCACTACAATCTACTAAGGGTAACTCTGTATCATATATTGTTTGTAATCTAGGATTTAGCTTCTTACCACACAGCCGTCCGTATACTCCGGGAACCCTCATCTTAATTACTATATTATTTTACTGTAAACGTAACAGTGCTTACTGTACGAATGATCTTCATAACACTTTTTCTCTCTTGATAATCACTTTCATCGGATCGATTCATGGTGCCAACCATTGTAAAGGGGCCTTGAGATAATTTTTGGATGCGTTCAAGCTTCACGTTAGCACTTTTTGCAATATGCTCGGCTACTCTTTGTGCATCTGCAAAAGATTCTTGAACCATTTCATTGCGCAGTATGTTAAATTTTGTATACGCAAATTCTATTTTTCCAGAAAAAGCAACATAAGGCATGTGAGAAAACACCTCCGCATTGGCTTGTTGAATTTTATCCACATCTTTGGATTCCACTACACCATTCACCGTAACGGCATATCTAAAATTATTTTGTTCTCGTGATACAGGTGTGCCTTCATATTGGCGAACCCAGTTATCCTCAATCTCGATAGTAAAAAAATTTGGATCTAAAACATCTTTCAGCCCTTTCACCTTACAAAATTCAAAAAATTTTTTCTTGAAGTCTTCTGCTTTTTTTACCGTGGTATCCATATCAGTGCCTAAAAACTGCGCTGATATAATCCATCGCGCTAAGTCTGATTTTACTTCTCGTTCTGAAATTCCTCGTACCGTTATGGGCACTTCTCTCAATTTTTTTGTAAATTGCGTGGTTAAATCTGCAAATATAAACGCTGCCACTGTCAATAGCATCCCAAAAAATACATGCTTTATAATTGTTTTGCCCATCCTCAAATTCCTTAAAATACTTGCAACACTCTAGCATATCTTTTTGTGGGTTTGCAAATGACATCATAATCTTGCAGCACAGATCAATAAATTACTAAACATTCATAGATTTAAAAAATTGCTTAACAGAGCTTAGGTCGTAGTATTAATTGAGTTTTATCTTGCGCTTTGATTTTTTTTATGATATAATTCAGAATAATTACTTTTACTATTGAGCACGCTATGACAGAAAAAAAAAGTTCTTCTTTTGGATATCAACGATTTTTCTGGGTGCTAATGGGGTGTGCGACAGTACTATATGCAGGATCTTGTATTGGAATAGGACAGTATATGCTCTCTCGAGCCCGGAAGCTGGTAAAATTTTCGCATCCTCAAAGCATAAAGATAGAGTATTTTCCGTTTCCTGTTGTAAAAATTCAACTTAACTCTATTAAACAAAAAGAGTTGAAAATTGATACCCTGTTAAACATTTCTCCTTTTCTACCAGGAATTTTTTCTGGACAATGGGCTCGGTGCGTTGCAAATTTTCGTCTAACAGGCCCCGATCTCACAGGAACTGCTAGGGTAAAAGGAATCTTTGATCCTAGAAAAAATCTAAACTCTTTGACGGACGCACTGCGCTTCTGGGCCACACTTGAAAAGTTAGAAGGTCATGGGAATTTCAAATTTCAAGAATATACGGGGATTATCAATGTGAAGAGTCCAAAACCTCGCGAAGAATGTTGGTCTTATACACTGTACAAGAAAGATGAACTCTTAAGCTCTGGACGTGGATTCGATGAAACCCCTCCAGATTTTATTCCTGTAAAAACATATATAAATTTTAGATTTGAATCAGAATTTTTTTCTTTAATTTCTGAAGTTCTAGGTAAGTTAAAAGTTTTTCCAGAAGTTTTTTCATGGTTGCAGGTAAACACTCAACACCTAAAAGATCTTTTACTTCCTTTTAGGTTAGATACATCTTTAAAACTATGGATGAGCTCAGAAGCGTTTCGTCTATATCTCAAAAATCATGAAAATTATAATCACACTGCAGAACCTCATCCCTTAAATAATGATTTGATTCTGAACTGGTTGAACTGGTTGAAAATTTTTTCGGGAGTTCCTTTTAGACAGGAAACCATTTTTGATGTAAATATTGCAGAGGAAGGAAAAAGTAAGTTTATCCTTTACTTTGAACAGGATACACCTTCTAAAGATATAGCCAATGTTCGTGCTCACCTAGAGCTTAATTGGGGGTCTTTGTTAAAATATTTTGAAAAAAAAACACCGAAAAGTTATAAAAATGCTCGTAAACTTTTAGATTCTGCGTTGAGTATTATTAATAAAAATAAAGACGTTTCTCATATTGAAACTGATGTATTTATTAAATACAATGTAGATCGTTTTAAAATGGAAGAGTTAACGATTAATGGCTTATCATTTCCTCAGTTAATGCAAGCGTATTTTTCGAATCTAGAAACCTTAAAATCACAAAAAAGTGTACCTTAAATTTTAGACTGTGAATATTGTCTACTTCTATTGCAGTATTTTATTTGAGAGAAACACGTGAAAAGATATGATAAATTAGGTTTAAGTTTGAATATAGATACTGATATTTTTTAAGGGAAATAGTAGAAAAAGAGATTAACTTATGAAAAAGCCTCAATACAGTTTAAAATAGTATCACACACAGTAAGGAATAGGTATCAAAGATATCAATTAAAAGAAAAGGATTGAGTAAGGAAATTAGACAGTAAAAAGAAAGAGTCAATAGAAAAGAAAGAGCACAGTATGTAAAGAAAAAGCCTTATTTTATCTAAAATGGGAGAGAATTTTGGTATACGTGCTGCGGGAACATTCTATTGGCTTCGTAAATTAAGATTCAGGCATAAAAAAGCTTATTCCTATGGAGAAGCCCCTAAAGAAAAAGTTACCAAGCAAATATAAAATATAATATTGCTCCAAAATCTTGTGTATAGCATTGGAATCAATCTTTGAAAAGACAGAACGTAAGGCAAAAAAAGCTAAAAAACGTGTCAAATACTATGGGCGAATAACTATGATAGCTAGGCGCCATTACGTTTCAAGAGGATTTATAATAGGAAATTCTTTGAAATTTAATGCATTTTTGATAAAAAAACTACGCCCTAGACAAGGTGTAAGGAGGGATAATACGCACATACCATCTGTTTAGTGTCCTTGTATGTATACAAAACCCGTATTCATACTTTTATTTTTCTATTCACTGCTTTGATAAAGCGTATAACTTTTTCTTTTAACTTTATGCTATATGGACTTGTTGATATATTTAACCTTTCTAACTTCTAATGTATTATTTTTTATATTAAAATCCAACGGTTATTACTAGGCAGTGGCGACATATTTTGAAAGCAGTAGTATTTGTGTATGAAAAGGGGAGATCTATGTTTTGTATAAAGCACCTGAAAGACGATCAATGCGGAGTATAGAGGATGCATTACCTGCTGTTTCTAGGGATACTTTTTGGATGACAATGGTCGTTTTGTGGAAGATATGATGTGGGTTTGTTGACCAAAACAAAAATCCGTGGCGCTCTCTCCAAGAGTTTTGTCGAGCATTCATAAACGCTTTAAACACTTGGCAAAAAAGGGTGCATTTCGGATGGGTTTCAATACCCCGGTGGAAGATGCGGACATGGAATAAGGGATGATTAATTCCAATATTGTGCGTGCACATCAGTACACAACTTGTGTAAAAAGCGCTTCAAATTCAAGCATTAGAGCGCTCTTGTAGTGGATTTTCTCACAAGATTCATGCTGCTTGCAATGCGCTCGCTACCCGCATTCAATTTGTTTTAACAGACGGAGAAGCGTCCGATTACAGACGCTTTAAGGCTTTTGGACGGTCTGAAAGCCAAAACCATCCTAGAAGACAAAAGATAAGATGCAGATTATGTAGTGACAGAAAATGTTAAAATATAGAGTAAAAATAATTATTTCTTCAAAATTTCATGGCAAAAAACCGTGAGATTTTGAAAAAGACCTTGCTAAAGCGGGCAATTTTATGAAGCGCGCGTTCAATAAAATTAAGCATTTTTTGCGTGTTAGAACGTGCTATGACATAATAAAAACAGCTTTCCTAGCTTTCTTCACTATTGCCGATATCTGAATATCGTTTAAATAATGTGTCAATACTACTTAAGTTCCTTCTTGAAAAAATAAATAAAACGTCTCTGTACAGGACAAAAGTTTATCTCCCTGTAAATACCCGCTCAATTACAGTTTTTTGATTAAAAATTGACGCAATATCATTCACGAAATTGTTAACCGAACGATCAATTTTAAAAAATAATTCCCGCAGCAGATCCAAGCCAACGCGTAACACGCTTTTTTCCAAACGACCATGCTTTTTCTTTTTGCTAGGGGCTTCCTTTACTAC
>NZ_PHHC01000065.1:0-22199 GCF_002930195.1 Holospora curviuscula
ACGCTGCTTTCCATAAAGGTAAAGCTATACGGAAAAATAATTAAAGATGTTGGTCATACTTTACTTTACCTACCTCCTTATTCTCCTGACCTTAATCCCATTGAGAAACAACGGGCTCAGGCTAAACGGGTGCGATGTTCTACACATTGTTCAATTGACGCGCTACTCTTTACAACTGTTTTATAGTTAGTTGGCTATTTACCTAACAGCTCTTTTCTCTTATCCTAAGATTAACAAAAAAAAGTGTAAAAATTTATTTTTTTTAATAACATTTCAGGTGTAATTATTTGTTAAAAAAAAAATATTAGAATGAAAATACGAGTTCTAGTTCAATAAATAAATGAAAAAAAATATTATATGGTTTTTATTTTCTTTAAGTTGTTGCCTGATGGCTAATGATGATGAACGGAAAGAGTCTTCTGAAATAAGGGGTCCAAGTGTACAACAAAAGGTATTGGAAATAGAGAGATTAGGGCAGGTCAGGTGGGTAAAACTCTTTCAAGAAATTGAAGAGGCAAATCAATTCTTTCAAAGCATTGAAACAATAGAACCAATTGATATTTCCTCTGCTGAATTAAAAAATAACAAAGAATACCTATTTAATCTATTTGTAACCAAAAACAGAATAGAAGAGTATGGAAAAATTTTCAGCAATCTCTTAGAAAGAAAAAAAATTAGTTATGGAGAAAAAACTTTCAATAAAAATTCTGCTAAAAAAATTTTGAGTAGTTTTTTTACATCAACAATAAATGGAAAAAAAAATTTTCTTACAGATCAAGAGCTTGATCAAAGAATTATATATTTATTAGGAGCATTTTATCAAGATATGATAGAAATGAAGGCTTATTCTCTTGAGAAAAGTGTAGTGCATTTACGGAAAAATTATTCTGCTTTTTTAGAGGCTAACACATTGCTAAAAGAGTACGATAAAAAACGTGAAGAATTTTTCTCTATTATGAACAATATTAATATGAAAGATATGAAAGAAAAAATAACGGAAAATGTCCAAAAAAATGACACGAGTATAGCGAATGTAAGCGCAAGTAGAAAAAATTTATTTCAAGACGCAAAAACAACGCTCAACAGTTTCAAAAAAATGCTTTTATCAGCAAAAAAATTATTTCTGGCAATAAAATTATTTCACAGTCTAAACACTACAGTATCTGCTGATCTTTCTACTCTAGACACACAGTCCTTAAAAAATTCTCAAGATCGAATTAAAAAAGCTTTAGACAGAATAAAAACAACTGCAGAACTCACAGAAAAAATTTCAAAAAAACTAGAGGAAATTTGGGCGCTTAGTCGATAAAGTAAGTTAGCATTAATTAGCGAAAAAGAAATAAGAAAGTGTATCGTATCCTAGATCAAAATGTGGGATATTTTTTCATCTATTCCTTTTATATTCTCCTAGATCCAAGAATTTTTATAGAGTATTTAGATCTAAGGCGGAAAAAATATTCTACACTTTATGGATTCTGTGCATTTTTTTATGTTCCTGGATGGATAAAAGACAGCATTATCTTGAAATCAAGCTAAGGAATGGAGCGCGTTTATGAATCTTTGCTCTACCCAAGTTTTAAATAAAACAGTATGACAGGAGCCATGCGGTACCAGTAGTGCGGTGAGTTTTTTATTAATACAATTAATATAAATTTGAATAATATTTTAAATAATAATTTATATTAAATGTATTCTATATACTATTTGAAAATATTACTTAATTATTGATATAATACCAAAAATTAAGTAATATTTCCTGTACTTCATCGCTTCATATTAGTCTAAAATTTCTTAGTGGGGTTCAGATCAGAAGAATAGGGAGGTAAGAAAATCCGTCTGTAATCCAAAAATTTCATCAATGCTTGTCTTCTGCAATGTGTGAAATAAAGCATTGTATCACTGTATAACTTGGCTGATTGTGAGTGCCTTAATTAACCACTGTTCTTCCTACTTCAACGCTTGGGTGTTATAAGATTCGTTAAATATTTTAGGCGCAATGGATTTATTACAATACCCTAAATCAGTAAGAGGAGGATAAAGAATTTTTAGTTCACTCGGTTGCAAACATAAGAAAAAGAAGGAAACTACCAGAGATTACGTGGTATTTTTACTGACCTGTCGGTCTGATCTCATTTTCATTAAACACTCTAGGCACATAATGTAATCCAGAGTCAGGGAACCTATTAAAAAACAGCTCA
Organism: Holospora curviuscula; assembly: GCF_002930195.1. Lineage (GTDB taxonomy): Bacteria > Pseudomonadota > Alphaproteobacteria > Holosporales > Holosporaceae > Holospora > Holospora curviuscula. The sequence continues at coordinate 2,199 of NZ_PHHC01000065.1, forward strand.
TCGAACATAAAAAATAGTGCAATGTTAATTTCCCATACAAATACGAGCTAAACTTTTTAAATGGTTAACATGATACTACTTTCTGGACGCCAGTACAAAAATACTTTACTGTCCCAGGTAATAGGGCGCTCTGCAAGACGCATCAAATTAGGCTGAGTAGCCAGAATCACATGTCCCGACGCAAGTGTTACGTAATAAATAGAGACATCGCCAAGATAGGCTACGTCCGTTACAACGCCTTGCGTTGTATTGGAGACTGGTTCAAATTCCTTGATAGAAAGCACAATTTTTTCCGGTCGAACTGTGACGTGTACATCAGCGCCGACAGGAGCACTAGAAGAGTAGGAGACCTCTAGTTCTTGATCCAACACAGGGCAATAAACGTATACATAATCTTCTGAAGTGGTCGTAACTTGACCTTTAAATACATTGATAGATCCTAGAAACTTTGCCACGGAAAGTGAATTAGGATATTCATAAATTTCTCCTGGAGTTCCTACTTGTTTGATACGGCCAGCCTCCATAATTCCAATACGAGAAGACATAGTCATGGCCTCTTCTTGATCGTGGGTAACCACCACAAATGTAATACCCAGTTGTTCTTGAATATTGACGAGCTCAAATTGAGTGCGCTCTCTAAGCTTTTTGTCTAAAGCTGCCATTGGCTCATCCAAGAGCAACACTTTTGGGGAACTGGCCAAAGCTCGAGCTAATGCTACCCGTTGACGCTGTCCTCCTGAAAGTTGAGAAGGTTTACGATGAATGAATTCTTTCATATGGACTAATTCAAGCATTTCTTCTACGCGAGATTGAATAGCATTAGTGGACCACTTTTGACTACGCAATCCGAATGCGATGTTATTCATAACGGTCATGTGAGGAAAGAGCGCGTAAGACTGAAACATCATATTAATGGGAAGCTGGTACAAAGGGGTTAAAGTAACATCAATGTCATCGACATAAATTTTACCTTTGGAGGGTTTTTCAAGACCTGCCAATAACCTTAGTAAGGTGGTCTTCCCACATCCAGAACCACCTAAGATAGAAAAGAATTCTCGAGAATAAATTTCTAAATCTAGGTCCTGAATAACTGGAACATCACCGTAATATTTGGAAACATCACAAATGCGAATTAAAGGTTTACCAAAAACTTTTGGTTTTTCTGATACAGATAAGTTCATGATTTTTTGTTAGTTCCTTAGAGTGCCCGCTGCCAGATTCGAACCGGCACGATCAAACAGATCGGCAGATTTTAAGTCTGCTGCGGCTACCGTTACGCCAAGCGGGCCTCTGCTTTGAATTATATCAAATTTTTTTTTAAAAGGAAGCCCCTAAAAGCCTAAGAAAAAAATATTCTTTTTTTTAAAGTGTTTTAATAGATTGTTTTTTGTACACTTTTAAAATAAGGTCTCACCACAAAATGAGTAGAATATTTATAACATTTTACACCATTTGCATAAATTAAATAAATACCTCTGAAGCAGTGTACAATAAAGAAAAGATAGAAGAAGAAACAAGACCAGCGCGTTGATAAGGGATGAAAACGATGTGTAGAGGTTGTATTAAATTATGTTAATATATTGTCAAAACCTCGGATTAAACTCAAGAAAGTAGATATAAAGGATAAACAGGCTCAACATTTTCAGGGACGTATAAGGTTTTCCATGTATACTTAGCGTCAGCAAGATATACAGATAGCAGTGTTTAAATCTAAATTTAGAAAGTATTGATGAACGTTCACTTTTTTTAAGCCAGATAGAACTAATGTTTAAAGAAGGTTCTATAAAATTCATAAAAGAAATTCTTTCTTAGTAGAATTTCTTTTATATGAAGCCTATTAAGATTTTTTAAACCTGCTTGATAAGCTTTCCTAAATCGTGCCGTCATAAGATATTTAACCAAGTAAAAAGTCATCTTATTTGAACAGAAGCGAGAAAAGGTATTATATTTTTGATCTATCGTGTTGTTTCCCTCTCCATAGTTTTAGATGCAGAGAAGCATTGTTCAAAAGATAGCTGTATTTTTAAATATAGTTGTCCTACGCTCTTTATTCTTTTCTATTGTGCTTTGGTAAAACAACAAAATTGACGTTTTATTTTATTAATTTATAAAAAATTTCATTGGTATCGTATTCTTTATCAGCAAGGAGATTGTGAATATCATTTCAATACTCTTTATTCTCTGGTGTGAAATAAGCAATGGTGACTGATAGAATAGTGACTATGATCTGCACTCCCAGACTTATTTACGACCAAATTTAGCTTCCTGTTGAGCTTTTTTTGGGGTGGTTAAGGCTCTTTACGTTTATCCCAGAAGATTCCTTATAACAGGGCTTTCATCGATCATAGATCATTTATAACCTGGATTTATAATCATTTTATCCAAAAGGTTTTGCGAAATACCTTTTGCGCTCCGTCTGCCGAGATTTGACTGTATATTCTTTCAATCGCCATAATTGGGAAAAGCATCTCTCTAAGAACCTGTATTCATGGATAAAAAGAGGGAGTATACGGAGGCTAAAAGGTAATCAGAATGAGTGATCCAAAGCATTGAATAGATCATGAATGAGCGCTAATTAACAATCATTTTGAATCGGGCAAGTATGGTAATAGAAGTAAACACCAGAAAAAAGAGCGGATTCTCATGGCGAATACTTCCGAAAGATTTTCCGCCATACTCCACTGTACATTCGTTTTATCAAAGATGCAAGATCAAAAGAATATGGGAAAAAGTAATAAGCGCGTTTGTCAAGATACGTCAAATAAAGGCTGGTGGAAGTGAACACCCGAGCTATCGCAGGATTGATTCACACAGTGTAAAAACTACCGGGGCTTGTGAACAACGAGGAATTGACAAAGGAAAAAATAAAGGAACCTAAACGCCATAGTGTTGTGGATACACAGGGTAATCTCGTGCATGCTACTGTTGATGACGCCAATCAACATGATACAGTAAGGGGGCGCAATATTGTTCAAAAGGCTCTGCCACAATATCCAACACTCAAAGGTGTTTGCGCCGATTCCGGGTATGGAAAAACTATGCTAGCGTTTGTGGGAAACGGTCTTAACAAGACAATTGAAATTTCAGAACCCCAAGATGGGCGATATTCGCCAAAAGATAGGTCGCTAAACGAATCTTTGCTTGGCTCAATCATTATCCAAGATTGTCTAAAGATTAGGAAATTACTATAGAAGCTGTCGAAAATAGGGTAATGATGGCTTATTTGACTGTAGTAAAAAAAATTCTCTCCCCAACAATTAAAAAGACCAGTCTTACAAGAATCGTTAAAAATCATCGTAGACATGGATTTATTATTGACCACGTCAGCTACTATGCAGTATCATTCATTTTTTTAATTATAATTCACTGTCTTAATTTTATAAAATTGAGTTTTTTTCGTATAGTCGTAAAGTATTTTATAACTTTAGATTCGTTTCCTGTTCTGGATCCAATATAAAAACATTAAAGTATTCCAAATACGGTAGCCAAAATCTGCTTTTTCTTTGAGGTGTGTACTCCAAAGGTTGCGAATAGCCTGTGCATGGAACCCTGCTTCATTTAAAGATTCTGAAGTCAGTAATGCGTCTGCCCACTGACGCAAATCTGTGCGTAACCAATGACCCAATGGAACACCAAACCCCATTTTTTTATTATGTACAACACACCGGGGAATCCATTTTAATGCCAACTGTCTTAATAAGTATTTTGATTGCCCTTGGTAAATTCGATGGTGTAAAGGAAGCGTCCAACCGTACTCAATAACGGTTTGGTCTAAAAAGGGACTGCGAACTTCTAGACCGTAGGCCATACTGGCTCGGTCTACTTTGGTTAAAATATCCCCGGGAAGATAGCTTAACATATCCCAATACTGCATAGATGCAATCGAATCCCATAAACGAGTCCCAGGAAAGGGAAGCGGAAATAAAGGTACTTTCCATAACCCTTTTGTGGGCTGTTGGGTACATATTTCCTTGTAAGATTCATAAAGATCGTCTGTTTTTAAGACTCGAAGCAGTGTTTTTACTTTTTGGCGTGATATCCAAGCGCAGCGTAGCCCTAGTGTACCGACAGCTTTTCTTACCCAAGAAGGAATCCAAGCCAATTTTCTTCTCAACATCTCCAGGGCAAAATATCGGGTATACCCAGCAAACGATTCATCTCCTCCATCTCCAGACAAACATACAAGAACACCATGACTTCTTGCTTGTTTACACAAAAAGGCTGTAGCGAGCTGAGAACTGTCCGCAAAAGGTTCATCCCAATACGCTTCAAAGAGTATATCTAATGCATCTTTTCCTGTCATATAAGTGGTAAGATGCTGTGTTCCGATGTGACGCGCCACCGCTTCTGCGCTATGAGCTTCATTGTATGCTTTGACCCCAAATCCGATAGAAAAAGAATGTACGGGAGTGTTTTTTTGGAGCTTCTGCATCATCGCAGTCACCAAGCCGCTATCAATTCCCCCAGACAAAAAAGCTCCTACCGGAACATCACAGATCATTCGTCGCTGTACATTATCCAATAACAAATTTTCTAAGATACGCAGTTGTTCTTCTGTAGAACGAAACGCTAAAGGTGTCTCATGGATTAGCGTTTTATGATCCCAGAAACAATGAGAGACCATAGAGCCTTGAAAAGAAATTTCCATTACAGTTCCTGGAACTAGTTTCTGAAAGCCCTCGTAAATCGCCAAGGGATCCATCACGTACCCTAACTGAAAAAAGCAAGATACTGCCTGCTGACATAGAGTACCTTTCCAACCAGGACAATGGTGTAATGCTTTAAGCTCTGAGGTAAATACAAAAAGTGATTCTACTTTCCCCCAATACAAGGGCTTTACCCCTACACGGTCTCTTGCTAAATATAAAGTTTTAGTCGCACTATCCCACAATGCAAAAGCAAACATTCCACGAAAACGACGACACGCCTCGACCGGTCCCCAAGCTTCACAGCCTTCTAAAAGAATTTCTGTATCACTTTGACCTTGAAGTGTAGAGAAAGTGTCTCGATAATCTAAAGCATTATAAACTTCTCCATTATAAATTATTACATAACGTCCAGAAGCAGAAACCATAGGCTGATGACCTCCAGGAGAGAGATCTAAAATCGATAATCGTCGATGCCCTAATACAATACCAGATTGGTCATCACTCCACATTCCGCCATCATCTGGACCTCTCCAACGCAATGCTTCACAGACTTGAGTTACAAACTCTCGCAAAGTTTCAGGATTGTAACGATGTTTTAAATCCCAAACACCTACGATACCACACATTTTTACAGATTTCTAAATAATATTCTAAATACTATGCGCTGTATAAGAAAAAAAAGTCAAGGGCGCAGCACGCCAAAGTAGGAGTACCGTATTTAAATCAAAAATTCCTAAAAGACTATTTTTGTGGTAAAAAAATAAAAGACATTCAACGAAAGAACGATAAGAAGAGAGTAATAAAAATAAGACTATTTTGAAGAGTGTGCTGAAAGAAATAAAAAAGCTTGAAAATAAGGGTAAACTCTATCCACGCTACGGCTTGAAGACTTTGTTTTTTAAATCCGGAGAGATGTCGCTGTGCGTTTGCTCAATAATATACGTCAAATCTTTACTAAAAAAGTCTCGACTTTCAGGTAAAATACGAAAAAATTCCTCGGATACAAAAACACAGGAAGTGTTGTCAATTTTATGAATAAACTGCATTAAATATTTGTCAGAACGCCCTTTACTGGAGATACCATTTGAGAGCGTGCGTGATGCCCAAAAATCGCTCTCCAGAGCCAAATTTTTTTCCATTCACAGAAGAATTTTTAATGTTCGTCTCCTTGCATAACCTCTTCCGAGGGTTCCTGAGGCTTCTGCACGAAATCTGAAGCAGCGCGAATTCACTTGAAGATAGCCTGAACAGAACTCTTAAAAGTCACGCCACAATAGGCGCCCCCTCCCCTAACTTGCACAGCGCAGGCCTCCCTCACAAGGTTTTATGGACGTACATTGGTATTCGAGATTTCCGAATCGATCGCACTAAAAGCCGTGAGGTGAAAAGCTTTTGTGTAATTCTTAAAGAAAAATTTCTGGAAACAAGTCATCGTTTAGTGATCTAAATCAATTTTATATTTTCATTTTATTATAAAAGCGTTCTTTAGGTAAATTTTTGAAAAATAAAACTTATTAGAGGATACTAAGCAATCGTTACTCAAAAACCCTAGAAAATTTTTAAATCATTGGCACATCACGTCATCCATAAGTGCGTAAAAATTAATTCACGCTGTTGAAAATGTGGCTTAACTTCTAGGCGTTACTTCCGTAGGTTTTATGAAAAACGAAGTGCTATAAGTATATCACCTGCTATGAAGTGCATTTCCTTAAGGTAGTTTTTCATTAAGACTATTTTATGTTAATAATTCAAAAAAATTCTTAGCACAAAAAACCTACTTTACTGAGTGTAGCGCTTCTCCAGGACGTAGATGAAGCTCTTTCCAACGCTCTAAAGGTAATGGACCGGGCGCCTGCATCAAAAGATCTTTTCCTTGTTGTGTCCAAGGAAACGCAATAACTTCACGAATATTTGGCGCTTCACAGAGTAACATAACCATACGTTCGATTCCTGGAGCTGCCCCTCCATGAGGAGGAACCCCATAACGAAAAGCATTAAGTAAGGCACCAAATTGACGTTCTACGTCCTGCGCATCATAGCCCGCTATTTCAAAAGCTTTTTGCATAATTTTTGGATCATGATTTCGTATAGCGCCACTGCACAATTCTACACCATTACAGACAATATCGTACTGAAACGCCTTAATATTCAAGGGTTCACAAGACAACAACGCTTTCATCCCTCCCTGGGGCATAGAAAATGGATTGTGAGAAAAAATAATCTGTTTCGTTACAAGATCCTGTTCATACATAGGAAAATCCACAATCCAACAAAATTGAAACGTTTTTTCTCCTAAAGGATTCAGCAATTTCCATACATGTACACGTAATTTACCTAGAAAATGTGCGCTTTCTTTACAAGATCCTGCCATAAAACATAGCCCCAATCCTTCTTCGTCTCCGAACATACTAGATAATGTGTATTGCTCTTCATCAGAAAAAAATTTAACCAAGGGGCCTTGCCATTTTCCTCCTTTGCGTACAATGTACCCCAATCCGGGAGCCCCCTGTTCCAGTGACCAAGCTTCCAGATTTTTTAAGAATTGGCGCGTTTGCTCCCCTAACCCAGGAACTTTTAATGCGCGCACCACACCTTTGTGAGATAATGCATCTCGAAAAGGAGAAAAAGTAGAACGGCTCAAAATAGAGGACACATTAAAAATTTTTAACGGATTACGTAAATCTGGTTTATCCGTCCCATAATCTTCAATAGCCTGATCATAAGAAATGCGGGGAAACCGATCTAACGGTACTTCCCAGCCTTTTGGTGCAAACTTTTGAAAGGTATTACGCAGCAGGGGCTCCAACACAGAAAACACATCTTCCTGTGTTACAAAAGCCATTTCCATATCTAGCTGATAAAATTCTCCAGGGGAACGATCCGCCCTTGGATCTTCATCTCGAAAACAAGGAGAAATTTGAAAATATTTATCAAATCCTGAAGCCATAAGAAGTTGCTTAAATTGCTGAGGAGCTTGAGGAAGTGCATAAAATTGTCCAGGATAAAGCCTACTGGGAACTACGTAATCTCGCGCTCCTTCCGGACTGGTTCCAGTCAAAATTGGTGTTTGAATTTCTAAAAATCCCTGTTTTTGCATATGGTCTCTTAAAAATTGGATGATATGACTTCGTAGCACGATTTGTTCATGAAGCTTAGGGCGGCGTAAATCTAAAAATCGATACTTCAGTCTTGTTTCTTCAGGAAAAGGGATATCGGAATTGACACTAAGAGGTAGGGGGTCTGCTTGAGATAAAATGACTGAAGACTGGATCTGTACTTCTATTGCCCCGGTTTCTATTTTTTCGTTAATAAGATGTGCTTGGCGCAGTACGACTTGTCCTTCTACGGATACTACAGACTCTAAGGGAGCATGTTCCAATATAGAAAACGCTGGACTAGAAGGATTAATAACACACTGAGCTATTCCGTAATGGTCTCGCAAATCAATGAACAAAAGCTGGCCATGATCTCGTTTACGATGAATCCAGCCTGAAAGCTTGACGATTGTTCCATCATGATGTGGTCTTAATGTCCCGCAATACTCTGTTCTATACAAAAAATTCATGAGGCGTACTCCTGATACTAGTAGCACAAGGGAAAAAAGCAAATGAATGGGATGTGCGCTCCCTTATGATAAAAAAATGTAGTTTTAATTTTACTCTTTGAATTAAATTCTATTTCGTAAAAACTCTATCCGTGAAGTCCTGTTCCTAAAGCACGCTCCCAAGGTTGATGATGATCTTGGAAAAGATAATGAGCCCAAATTTTGCTGTCTTGTCGAAATTGCTCTAGTCCTTTATCCGTTAAGGAATGTTGAAGCATCGCTTTTAACACAGAAAAAGGAAGTGTTGCGATGGGCGCTCCAGTAAAGAGTGCTCGACGTACTTGATCCATATTCCGTATGGAGGCTACCAAAAGTTGGGTAGAACATTTAGTTTCTTGAAGCATATGATGGATTTCTTTTATTACACTAAAAGCATCTTGCCCATCATCCTCAAGACGTCCCCAAAACACTGAAAGGTATGTAGCACCTGCCTGGGCTGCTAACAGCGCTTGATTCAAAGAAAAGCATAGCGTAACGTTTACAGAAATTCCCTTTTCTGCTAACCCACGACATGCTTTTAGACCTGCACCAGTTAATGGAACCTTTACAACAATCTGAGGAGACCACTGAGAAAACCACAGACCTTGTTGCACCATTTCATCAGTGGTTTCTCCGGTGACCTCAACGCTAACGGGAAGCCCAGGACCGGCATTGCAAATCGCTTTTATGTATTCCTTGAGAGAAATATTAAACTGCCCCCCTCTAGATCCATCTGCTTCTTTCGCTAAAAGAGAGGGATTCGTTGTAATTCCCCGAATAATTCCCAACTGTACACTATCAGAAATTTCTGTGATGGAAACACTATCTAGAAAAAATTTCACCGAGTTTTTTTCCTCTTATTTTCCTTAATTTTTTCTATGGTACCACCTATTTGGATTAAATAGAAGAGGATTCAAAAGGCTTTCAAGAAAAAACTATTCGCTTTGAACAATTAATAAATTAATATTCAGCTGTTCACATTGTTTATTTTAATAAATAAATATTTTTTTGAATCAGTATTGTTCATCAGAAAAAAAATTGCTGAAGAGGAATATGGTGTATCTAATCCTTGACTACATTTAAAAATCAAGATTAAAAATGAGCTACGAGATGAAAAAATTTTAGGGACTAGGGAATAGATCCTGTAGTTCTAATCATAACAACTTTTAGATGGGGCAGAATCAGTTTTTGAGATTAACGATATCAGCGATAATATTCAAATTAATGGCGAACCTTTTGCATTATTTTGTAGACTTCAGCCAATACATAATTTTGGGCTGAGCAAAACCACGGTCAACATTTTTCTGGGAATTTTTTTCTTGAGTGGATGCCGTTTTTTCTTACCGCCGTAATAAGGGTTTTATTTGCACACAGAGCGTAGGTTTTAGAACCTGTCTCAATGGATTTGCCTCAACGTTAAAGCAATCGCTGAGATACGGAGGATGTTTTCAGAATAGATACATTTTTGCTCAAAATCCTTGGAAAGACACCGTGCCCAGTTGAGCCAGGCGATGGTGCGCTCAACGATCCAGCGCTTTGGCTGAATCACAAACTGCCCTGTGATTTTTGATGAAAATGTGACTGAACGCTTATGCAAACGCGTCACAACTTCCTCAAAAAATTTTCTGTAACCCAGGTTAGCCAACAGTCTCTTCACATCTTTCTGTTGTCTCAAAACGATATCCGCCAGCACGGCCCCGCCCTTGGAATCCTGGATATTCGCTGCGTGAACGAGTACTTGGTGAAGGTTGCCTTGCGTGTCCACGACGATCTTGCGCTTACGCCCCTTGACCTTTTTTTCCCCCATCAAAGCCGCGTTGTTCGCCTTTTCTAGAGGTTTTTACGCTTTGTGCATCGATGATGAGGAGGCTTGGATGCTCATTTCGGGCACTTTTCAGACGCTTGATTTTCACCAAATCGGCCAGAACTTTTTCCCAAATTCCGAGCTTTGACAGGCGTCGAAAATATCCATAAACCGTCTTCCAAGGCGGAAAATCCTTAGGCAACATGCGCCACTGACACCCCGTTTTGACGACGTACAAAATCCCATTCACAAGACTGCGACGGCTATGAACCGCGCAGTTTCCATACTTTCCTGTGGCAAAATGATCCTTGATCAACTCCCAATCTCGGTCCCTTAAATCACTTGGATAAACCATAAATCCTCCCTTTTAGAAGATTTATATCAAATCCAGCCTAATCTTTAAATACATTCATTGAGACCAGTTCTTAGAGTGTCTTCTAAAAAGCACTCAATGTTCTTTTAACTTAAAGTGGGTTCTTTTTTGATGGGCTATATATTTGTTTTATATCTTGGATACTAAAACAAGCATGTCTTTAAAGGGTGATGTGAAAGTATGTCCAGGTTTTTTATAATAACCTAGACTCTACTTTTTCTAAAAACAAGATCGTTTTCCTGACTTGTCTTTTATGCGTGTTGCCGTGTCACATCAAATAGAGTGAACGTTCAACGTTTTAAATTTGATCCTTACGCACAAAGTCTAATGCACAGTATGGTATCTCCATAAATAATTTATTTTATTTTTTCTACATAAGATCTTCTTTTTCCTAACTTGCTTCCAAATATTTAAAGTCTTTCTTTTATACCTAAATCCCAAAAGCTTTAGTCTTTTATGAATGGCAGAATGGCTAACATCGAACTCTTTTTCTGTTTTTTGTAGGGATTTATTAGGCATAGGCTTAACATAAGTAGTTTAACCCACCTAGATTTATTTTTTTACTACACCTTTTGGGTTTTACTAAAACGCACTTTTTTTCCCTGCACCTTGCGCACTCACTGGTAACAACATTCTTTCTAATTAAAAATAATGCAGCTACTGATTTTTAATGAGTCCCTAATTTGACATGTGCTATGACTGCTAATCTTAGATCACTGCTTTATATTTTCACTTTTATTAAATCATCAATACGCTCTGATAATGGTGCTAAAGAAAAAATATATTTTTTTATATAAACTAATTACGCTACTAAACACTGCGCTATCGGACATTCTTCCAGCTATCATGCATATGAATCATTCCTAAAGGTTTATGCTCAGAACTTACAACAAAAACAAATGTAATTTTATAATGTTCCATAACCTTCAGTGCATCCTCTACGATGGCGTGAGCCGGTACGGTTTTAGGATTTTTCTTCATAATATCTGAAGCAAAATAAGGAGTAATATCTCCTAAATTTACGCAAGCCCGTCGCACATCGCCATCTGAAATGACGCCAACCAGCTGTCCTGCTTCATTTAATACCCCTGCACATCCAAGACGTTTTTCACTCATAATCATTAAAGTTTCCATAGTGGGTGTCGTCAGTGTAACCAAAGGGAGATCATTGCCCGAACTCATAGTTTGGGTAACAGGCGCCAGCTTGAACCCTAAAGCACCATGGGGATGATGGGAACGATACTGTTCTAAAGTTATATTGCATTCTAATGCGCTTACCAAAATATCTCCCAGTACCAGCATGACCAATGAAGATGTACTGGGGACACACCCTAGAGGACCCGCTTCTTTAACCTGCGGAAGAAGCAAGGTCGCTGTAGCTATTTGAGCTAAGCGCTTCGAGGGGAACGCCGTCATAAGGATAGAAAATATATTTTTTTCCTGAGTAAACGATAATATCGGAATAAGCTCAGTAGATTCCCCTCCATAAGATCCTGCTAAAATTATATCATGTTCTTTCAATCCACCCAAATCTCCATGAGCACCTTGGATGGGATCTAGAAATTGAGAAGCCAAACCAACGGAGGCAAAGCTACTAGAAATTTTTTGTAAAATAAAAGCACTTTTTCCAATACCCACACATATAATACGCCCCTTTGTGGTGTGTAATTTGTTTATACAGTAAGGAAGATTTTCTGGAAGAGATTTAGCCATTTCATAAAGTGCTAAACTGTGGGTGTAGACAACAGACAAGGGATTATACATAAAAACACCTTAAAGCTACGTAAAATTAATCCAACACACGCTAAACATCATCATAATCGTTCAATTAATTTTTATACGAAATACAGCCTTTCGCAAAAATCAAATAAAAAAAATACTTTCCACACCTAAGCCTATCATATATTTTATTCCCATTTTCCCCATAAAGACTTAGGAATATAAGGCTTCAATTCTAAAAAAAGCATGGAAAATAACGGCTGATCTCTCCTCGTATCGTACCATCCATTGCGCTGACCATCAAAACTAAAATGCCATCCTCCAGAAAGAGGAGAAGAAAGCCAAATTTGCTGCAACGCATCATGTCGATGAATCAAATACACCGAAGGTACTCCCGGAATACGCACTTCCATAACGCCCTCTCTTTCATTGATATCCCAATGAAGTATTTCTTCGAAGTCATGAAGACGAAAGAAAAGTTCATTTAAAAGGGCTTGCGCAGACTCTAAAAATGTGTACAAATAATATAAAGCTTTTTAGTCTCTGGTGACAAGAATAAAATACTTTGTTTGTAATTTCAACTCTGCTTTTAAGCTTATCTTGTCCAAATGCTTGAATATAGAACGTCCTTGCCCTAAAATAAAAAAAAGTAAGAAAATTTAAGTATGGCGCGTCCCACGTATATAGTCCTTTCTCAAGAAAATTTACGTTACAATTTGTCCACTATACGGGCGCGTTATCCCCTATGTAAAGTTATTGCTATGGTAAAAGCCAACGCCTATGGTCATGGAATCCGCAGAGTCTCTGGTATTTTAGAAGGGCATGTAGAGTATTTTGGCGTTTCAAGTATAGATGAGGCCCTAGTTTTACGTAATTTTTCTGTTCAAACTCCTATTATTTTAATGGAGGGTGTGTTTTGTCCCTCTGAGTTTATGTTGGCTTGGAAACATGGACTTTCGGTCGTGTTTCAATCCTCTCAACAATGGGAATGGTTTAAAGCAGCTCCTGTACCTGTAAAAGCGTGGTTAAAAATAGATACTGGAATGGGACGCTTAGGGTTTACTCTTCTAGAGGCAGAACGGATATACGAAGAAATGTACCATCATAACTCTATCGAGGCCCCCTTTGGAATAATGTCTCATTTTGCCTGCGCAGATATTACAGGACACCCCATGAATGTTTTACAATACCAAGCATTTTCTAAATTTTTAGAGGGAAAATCTGCCATTAAAAGTTTGGAAAATTCTGCGTCTTGTTTGATACCCCAGGGAAAGATTAGTGACGTCGTCCGCCCTGGGTTGCTTTTGTACGGATGCAGTCCATTTCCAGAACACAGTGCCCAGGCTCTAGGATTAAAACCGGTTATGTCTTTAACCAGTCAACTCATTCGGGTTTTTCAGGCAGAGCAAGGGCAAACTTTAGGCTATGGCGGAAGATATGTCTGTAAAACTTCTATGCCTGTGGGAGTAGTCGCCGTAGGCTATGGAGATGGTTATCCTTCTACAATTCGTGATGGTGCTCCAATTTTGGTGAATAATGCATTGTGCAAAATTGCAGGGCGTATCTCTATGGATATGTTAACCGTAGATTTGCGTGGGATGCCTTATGCTCGAGTGGGAGATCCGGTCACGTTATGGGGCGAAGCATTACCATTGGAAGAGCTCTTACCCTACACCCATGAACATATATGGAGCATCTTGGCAGGTATCCAGAATCGTCCAAAAAGTCTTTGGGTTTAAAGATAAAGTGAGCACCGTACTTTAAGAAAAAAGCAGGTTTCCTCAAAAATCTCAAGGTCGTACACAAATAAGTTTAACGCATTCTGATGAGGGCACCCACGAAACTTAAATCTTGTGATACAATAAAATACAACCATCACCCTAGATAGTGTCGTTACGAGATATTGAGCCAAAGGGTAAGACAGCGTATTTGGGCGGCTGCAAGAAAGGAGGAGCTGTTTTTGGCGTATCGCGTGGCGATGCCTCTCCATCGCTTAAGATGCAAGAAGGTATTTCTTTGTCATAGAAGCACTGTTCTTTTCCCTTCTTTTTTGCAGGAATCATCGCTTGAATGGTTTGACTGTTTGCCATGTCTAGTACAGCATCTGAATCATAGCCTTTGTCGGCTAAAAGACCTTGGGCGTTTATGCCCTCAATAAAAGCCTCAGCCTGTGTACAATCAGCTGTGCTATCTTCTGTAACAAGGATTCGCACTGGCATACCAGTTGCATCCACGGCTATATGTATTTTGGAATTGAGCCCCCTTTTGTTCGTTCCATGACTTGGTTTCCATCACGCGCTCCTGCTGCATGAGGGTGTACTTTGATAGGGCTTGCATCAAATCATGAGCCACTCAAAATCAGGCTCCATCACAAGTGATTCTAACACCCCTTGCCAAACGCCTTTGTCCCGCCATCTGCAAAAGCGTCGATGCGTGTTTTTTCAGTGGCCATAAGTCAGGAGGTAAATCTCTCCAGGGTGCGCCAGTGCGCAATATCCAAAAGACGGCGTTGATAAAAAGCTTTTACATTTATTGTTCTTATCATAGAACTGTTTTAACTATGGTGACAAGCCCCAGATAAACGTTCTTCGACTCAAAATGCATCAATACTTGCAAAATCTAATACGTTATCTAAACCTTATAATGGCTTCGAGTCTCCTATACAATAAATGAATATCCTTCGTCAGAATAATGCTTGACTGGTACAGAAAAACCATTTAACTAAGGATAGCTTTTTGGTTCACAGCACTTTAATAGATTATAGGATTTTAAGGATTTTTTAAGGTATGCTTTCCAATGATATTCTATAATATTTTATGTTCATGGATCTTTGTGTCAATTCTATTTTCTTTACCTTGAGTCAGGCGCACAAAATTCTTTTTGTGCGCGAAAAAAATAATACCCCCTAAAGTCATGGTGAACAGCGTAAACAAAGCATCAAATCGCGTCAACGATCCTCCCACTATAACTGTTACTGTAGCGATAATACTGGCAAGTACTGCATACCGAGTATACCGTGCTAATACAAACCATAGTACCATGGAAATTCCAATCCAATAAGGAATAAACGGGAACAAGGCGCCTGCCCCTGTGGCCACTCCTTTTCCTCCTTTGAATTTCAAAAAGCATGACCAAATATGTCCTACAACACCACTGAGCGCAACCCCCATCGCTAAAGAAACGCATCCTAAGCCCTTAAGCACACAGAGTACAGGCACCATACTTTTTAATATGTCTGCAAAAGCTACACAAACTGCACATTTCCAGCCCGCACTTCGATACACGTTGGTGGTCCCAGAGCTTCCCGATCCCCATTTTCTAGGATCAACATTCTTCCAAATTTTAGGAATAATTAGCCCAAAAGGAATGCTTCCTAGAACGTATCCAAGCACAATCCAAAAAATACTTATGTACCAATTAGAAAAACTTCCCTTCACAATATTGTTCAAGAAAAACATTGTATTCTACTCCCTAGAGTAATAATGCACTTAGGACTTTATTTGAAATGAGCTGCCACAACTACACTGTCCATCAGAATTCGGATTTAAAATAACAAACTGACTCATCATAAGAGTTTCTTGATAATCAATAGTGCTCCCTTGAATATAGGCAAGAGAACGCTTATCTGTCACAGCAGACACACCAGCTTGAGTGATGCATATATCTTCAGAATTTTTTTCCATAACCTTAGGATCTTCTAAGGAGAGTACGTACTGGAATCCGGCACATCCACCACCAGTAACACGAACTCGTAACACCACTGGTGCTCCTCTAGCGTGTTCCACCTGTTTTAGCTGAGCAGCACCTCGCTCTGTAAAAATAAGTACTGCTTCAGAGGAGTTATTCATAAGAAACTTACCTTTTGGGATTGCATTTTTTTATACATTCAGTTAAAGTTTTTAGAAACATTTTTAATTAGTATAATGAGAAAAAAATTAAATAAGGCTGTCTTTTATTGTGCCACAATAAGCATGTCAAATCTAGGTGGTAGCGCTAAAAAAATAACGGAATCTATTAAAAAAGAAACACGGGATACTGTGGGTGATATGTGCACCTTAAACCCTGTACCTATTAACTTCCAGGAAACCTCTTCTTTTTTTAAGAAGTCTTTTGAAGAGGGTACAAATTTTACTATGTATCGTGTAGACCACACGTTTCATGCGCAAAGATTAGTCAACCCCAGAGCACCTAAAGGAGGGCTTATCCGATTGGCAATGGTGGCACCTTCTTTTACCTCTTTAGATCCGTTCGTATCCATCAGTGTTCCGCCTGGACTCTACTCAGCCTATGTTCCTGGTATGGCTATTTCTTCTCTTATGATGCGATGTTGGGAGTGTCCTTTTCACATGATTCCCTATTGTGCTCAAAAAATTCGTAAAGCAAAAGATAATTCTTGGATTACGTTTTATCTTGATCCTAACGCGCGCTTTCATGATGGACGCCCTATAACTGCTCAAGACGTTTTGGCGACCTTTAACTATTTTTGTCGCTATGGATCTGCTCATCGTAAGCGAATTGGAACAAAAATTTCTCGTATTTCGGTAGAAAACACTAGAACGATTACGTTTTATATCGCTCCTATCGAAGAAAAATCGGGGTGTAGTCCCCGTTACGACCCCGAGTTTCCTTTAGTCATTGCAGGACTTCCTGTGCTGTCTGAAGAGGATCTTCGTCATAGAAACGGTGTTGAAAATTTAATGAATCCCTTAATGGGCAGTGGTCCCTATCGGTTGCGTCAACATACAGACCATGTCACGATTTACGAAAGAGTTCCGGATTTTTGGGGCAAGAATCTTCCGCAGTTTCAAGGAATTGCCAATGCGGATACCCTCCACTATAGACGATTTCTTACAAAAGAGGCAGCTTTTGCAGCATTTCGCAGAGGGGAAGTAGATGTATGGATAGAAGATAATCCCCATCAGTGGGAAAATTACGCCTCTTTTCCTGCCCAGGGTTCTTCCATAAAAATTCATAAAATTATTCACAATGAACCCATAGGAATGATGGGATTTTTTTTGAATAGCAAGCGTCCTTTATTTCGAGATATTCGAGTTAGACAGGGAATCAGCGCAATATTAAATTTAAAATTTTTAGATTTCCAGCGTATTCTAGGAAAGCAATCTTGTCGTATCCGTAGTTTTTTTCAAGGTACTCCCTATGCTGCGTTAGAGCCATTAAGCCCTGAAGAACAGGCCCTACTTTTGACTCTTCCTCTACCTCTTACAGATATTTTTGGCCCGACGCTCCAAAGCAAAAAGGCAATCTCAGATCATTTCAAAATTTCGGGATGGCGATTAAAAAATAATCTTTTACAAAAAGATGGAGTCCCTATGTCTTTTACCATTACGGTCAAGAGAAAGGAAGAAAAAGTGTGGGCTGGACGATTTTCTATATACCTAAAAGATTTTGGTATTGACGCCCAAGTAAAAGAAGTAGATGAGACAGCGTATTATCAAAAAATTTCACAAAAAGACTTCGATGTAGTGGTGGAAGAACGGAGAATTTCTAATTCCCCCGGTGCTGAACAAGTCTATTACTGGACTTCAGAACATGCAGGTCCCCAGGGTAAAAATTATTCTTGTATTCAAGATCCTAATGTTGATTTTGCCTGTCAGAACATGATGTTATCCTTGAATAATCAGAAAAAATATGAATTATGGCTTCGTATTTTAGATCGTATCCTTAAACGTGGTTGTTATGTTTTACCTTTACATTACTATACCACTAAAATTATTGCTCATTGGAAGCATATTGGAATCCCCGATCCTATACATCATATTCCAGATTCTTCTCCTGTTACCTCTTATTGGAGCATTTTTCAAACACATCCGTAACGAAAAACGAGTTTTTTCTTTTCAACAGGCTCTCGGGAGCAATCCCAAAGCCTTATTCTTCTTGTTCTGAATTTCTTTGGGTAGGATCGGACTTAAATACGGGTTGAAGATAGTAGCAAAAACTCATAAGATCAGATTCTTCTATCGTAAGAACAATATTAAAATTTCTATAAAAATCTAAATCAATAATATTAGTCATTTTTTTTGAGCTGGGATTCATTATTTTTATTGTATTCGAAAAATTTTAAAATAAAATTATTTTGATTTTTTTGTTTTTTATTTCTTTTTATTGATATTTTCGATTTTTTTTTCTGGATAAGATCTTGGGTAAGAATCTTTTTCCACAGGACGTAACTTTCCTTTCATACCACAGCCCATAAGCATAATTAGAAAAAGTATTTTTGCACTCCATAAAAGAATGGGGGTTCTCATTTTCTCTTCTTGAGATTAAATTTGTATTATGCTACCTTAAAAAAAAGGAAAACAAAAGTTTTAAAAGTGAAAAAAAAAGTATTTAATAGATTCATTACTTTGATTGCTATCAGTTTTTTTTGGTTAGATGCCCCGAAGGGAGCTCAGGATCCTCTTGCTAAAGATATTATGGAAGACCTGGATAAAGATTTAGTAGACCTACCACAACTCTCTCCCCCTCTAAGGAAAAAGTCTTCCATAAAAAAGACTAGACTAGAAGCCTCCAAATCTTATACATTGTATCAAGAATTACGATTCTCTTCTATGGAGGGAAAAAAAATTTTAACCTTAAAAGAATATTCCTATAAATTACCCATTTTACTGATCTTTTGGGGCTCTTTTTGTGGACCCTGTTTAAGAGAATTTCCCAGTTTAGAGCGCTTAGCAAGCTTGATGCCAAATTTAAAAATTGTCTGTGTTGCGATAGACGGCCCTAATGACATTACTTCTACCCTTCCCTTATTTTATATCAATCAGGGGAAAAATAATCAAGATTTTTTAGCAAAATATCGCGTTCAAAGTATTCCCGCTTTCTTTTTGTTTGACGCCGCGGGAAAGCTTTTGTGGAATGGTGTAGGTGCTAAAGAATGGGACAGTGTTCCGGTAATAAATACCTTGAAGACTTTTATACACCCCTCCACAAAAGAAAGAAACTTTAAACAAAAACGACGTAAAAAAAATCTGTATAGAAATAAAAATTTTCGATAGCAGCCAAAAAAAATAGTTTGAAAACATAAAATATGAGATTTTTGTTGAGAAATTAGCTAAAAAGAACTCTTATGAACAATGACTAAGTAATAAAAGAATTAATGGTCTTCAAAGGCATCTTTCCAGCTAGCAAGTAACAGAACTTATTTTGAAGTGTTTCACTGTACTTCCCTAGCTTTTCTCGTAGCCGCTTAAAGTATGGAATGAAATCCTGCCAGAAGACTATTTTTAATAAGGTATTTCTTTCAGGCCATTCCAACGTTTTTATCTGCTTGGCTGCTTTGATGCGTGATGTTAACCGTGAGTGCGCAGCCCTAAATATCATTGATTCAGAAAATGATCCTAGTTTTTATAAATTTCTTGAAAGCGTTTTCTTACATTCAAGGTTCTCATTGATTGTAGATTCATTGTACTGAAAGGAACGCTTTTAGCGTTCTGATGTACCGTTAACTGCTGAACATTTTTTAAGAAAAAACAATGCTAGGGTGTGTCATCACGAGATTTTGAGTGCATAGTAGTAATGCGATAATCGTTTATTATGAATGAGAACAGCAAAAAATGGAGTTAAGATGATGGACTAAAGTCACCGTAGACATGATATAAGCGATAAATTATGAAGCAAAATAGAAGGGTATTTTTCTGGTAGCGTAAGAACTGGGGCGGGATTGCACCGCAATAATGTGAATCTTTAGAACGAGTGCATCCTGGCGAGATTTACCACCAGATTATGGTCATTAGAACCATGTACACAGGCAGTTTTGTAGAGGGCGTGACAAGGAATTTACTTGGGATCTTCGTAGATGATCCTGATTTTGAATGGTTCATGATAAATTCTACTTTTGTCAAGACCCATAAGGCTA
>NZ_PHHC01000065.1:22359-30700 GCF_002930195.1 Holospora curviuscula
CTTCATTTATTTTACCAAAAAAATTTACTCTTGTCAAGCTTAGTTAACATTATAATTCTATTCTATTTAAAAGAGTTCGAAAGACTGTGTCCATTATGAAAATAAAAAAATTTTAAAGGCAGTTTTTTTTTGAGAGCCTCCTTTTAAAAAAATACAAAAGGGTACAATACAATCCTCTGCGTTTGAAGTAACTGGCAGAGAAACACTCTGAATTACTTTGGGATAACCTTATTAAACCCTTTATTTGTTACGAACTAAATTTTTTACCCACTATCTGTGAGGAGTTATAGGAAACTTTATAGGAGAATGCGTTTATTAACAAAAGCTAAATATTGATTCCGCTACAAGAGCTCGTTCTTGCAAAACGCAGAAGAAATCTTTTAAAAAAAAAACAAAACATGAATCGCTCTAAAGATAAATTTTTAAATATATTTTAGTCTTATTCAGAAACCAACTCCTAATTCTCAATCCTCCATTGACCAAATTCATCTTTACAGGCGCGTCCATAAGCCTCCTGTCTTCGTCCATCAATGATAACAATGGTTTTGTATTCTCTGCATCCTGTGGAATCTATCACGCTGGGTTGTACCATGCATCGGGCATTTTTAGTGGAGCTCTTCCAGGTCTGAACTTGCCCGGATTCTAAAGCGTAGACAGTAGAATTTTTAACTTCTCGTTGTTCTTTAGGATCTAATTGAGAACCAATCATACTTCCAAGCGCTCCTCCAAGAACGGCACCTACTGCCGTAGCAATAACGCGTCCCCGACCTTTTCCAATAGTAGACCCCAGAAATCCTCCAGTAGCGCCGCCCAAAATAAGCCCCCCCATTTGGCCTAATTTAGGAGAATTTTGAGGATCACATCCCAACAATCCCACTACCATCAGTGTAAAAACCCATGCTTTCTTAATAATCATTTTTTCAACCTAAACACATATTCTATATGCTTTTTAGGATAAAGCACCTGGATCTATTTAGCAAGAGATAAAGAAGTTTACGATTTACTCCGCTTCAAAACGATTGTCCCCATACAAACAGAAAATTCTGGGTTTGATCCCAATCCTGGCGTTGTACAGGTTTTGAAAACAAAAAGCCAATATTTCCCATCATAGGCAATGTCCATATTAATCCTACACCACAAGACGCGCGATTTTGAAAGTTCGGGCTTAAAATATACGCATTATTATCTTGTTTTCCAAAAATAGAGTTCCATAAAGATCCTGTATAAGCGAACACCACTGCTCTTAGAGGAGTGTCTTTAGGAATACCTAAAAAACCTAATCCCCAGTATAATTTTGCTGACGCAGTGTAGTAGCATCGTGCAAACAATGCATCTCCTGTACGCTCGTCCCGAGGTCCGAGCCCAGAAAACCGGAAGCCTGGAAAAGAAAATAAGCCTAGTGTAAATTGGTCTGAAAAACGCATATATCCCATCTTGTGGATAAATCCACCCTGAGCTTCAAATTTCAAAAGTAATGTTTTCTCGCTATTCAAAGGAATATAGTGAGTAGCCATAATAATATTTTTAAGACATTTTACTTCCCCTCCTACGCCATGAAGAACAGTACTCCATTGAACTCCACTACCACTGACGTATTCCCCATTTTCAACGTTGGTCTTGCCATATTCTAATTTATGCTCCACAGAAGCATTTAAAATATTATATTTACCTTGCATATTAGACCAAATATAAGGGGACATATAGGGAGAAAAGTGACTGACATGATCTGCGTGAATACTGTACCCCCAAAACTGAGAAAGGGTTTGGGACAAAGGGTACCGGGCATAGACATCCGCACCACCAGCACTTTGTTTATAGGCGCCTTCTCCAGAAAAACTTCCTTTCGTCGTACTTCGAAATCGATTGTAAAATAGTGTTCCTCCCAGAGTTAAGTTTCGACCAAAACTAAAAGGGTTTGCCATACCCACCCGAAAATCCATCCCATGCTGCGCAACCATGGCACTTAAATTACCGTACAAAGCACGTCCAAATAAGTTACGTTCTTCCAACCCAATTTGGCCAATAATTCCATCTTGTGTACTGTATCCGCCAGAAAATTTTACATCTCCCGTTCCTTTTTCTTTCACTTCCAGTGTGACATCTTGAATTTTAGGATCTGCAGAAGCCACCGGTTTAATATCTATGGATTCAAAAAAATCCATGCTTTCTAACATTTCTTTAGAACTATTCACTTTGTTCATACTTAGAGGATCGCCTTCAGAAAATTTTAACATACGACGAATAATTTCATCATTTGTCGCGTAATTTCCCTTCACAAACACTTTTCCTGCATAGACTACTGGCGCTTTACACGCAAGAAAACATAAGGAGACTTCTTTACGAAGCTCATTTTTGTTAATCACTGGACGCACTTCTAGAAAAGATAATCCTCGCATCTCAAGCTCTTGTGCCATGCGCGATGCAACTTTTTCAGGCATTTCTGCATTAAAAACGCTCCCTTTTTTCAATGTAATGTGAGTTTCAAGACCATCCAAGTTTAAATTTTTAAGATCACTTTTAATCTTTATATCAGAAATACAGTATTGAGGACCTTCATGAATAAAAAAAGTGATATAGAAATGCTCTCTGTTTTTTGCTAACTGGGTATGAGCTGTCACTCGTACATCCAAATAGCCGTTTCTATAATAATGTTTACGCAGCAAGTCACAGTCATATTCTACTCGAGCTTTATCATAACATTCTGCTGGATCTCCAAGAATACGCCACCAACGATCTTCTAGACTTGTAATGACATCTCTTAAAGCACTTTCGCTAAACCCCGGATCTTTAGCGTCCATCAAAAAACGAATTTGTTTATTATAACTACGGTGCCCTTCTTCAATATGAAAAATAATATTAACACGATTTTGCTTTAAGCGTTGAATTAAAGGGCGAACCTTGACTGCGTAATATCCTTTATTACTGTACAACTGAACCACACGCTTCACTTCATTAGACACAGATTCTTTGGAAAAAATATCTCGGGGCTGTAACGTAGACTCCTCTTTCAAGTCTGAGCGCGATATCTTATCATTCCCTTCAAAGCGTACTTCTGCAATGGAAGGATTTTCTTGAACTCGTACTGTCAATACACTATTCTCTAAAAAAACAGACACTTCCTTAAACAATCCACTGTTAAAGAGATTTTTAACAAATACATCTAACTCTGCTTGAGTACAAGACGTATGTTCCGGAAGATGATCCAAAATGGCTTGACGGTCTACACGACGTATACCCACGACGTTTACTTCACGAATAATTTTTTTATCTTGAAGAGAATCTACAGAAGTTTCCGGAAAGAGCGCACCGGTTTTTTTAGGGAGCATATCAGGTTTTGCGGGACGAAAAGACTCTAAAGCTTCCGGAGCTACTTGATTACTGTAAAAATCTCCTTCTGTTTCGGATTCAACTTCTGCGCTAGAGGGAAGCGGGGGGAGCGCTGCTCCAGAATCTATATTATTAGAAGAATTTCCAGGTTCAGAAGAAGGAGCCGTATTTTTAGGTTTCACAAGAACTTTTCCTAAAGCAGGTTCTCCCCCTGAATTACTAGGCGCTTCTATAACTGGCTCTACGGAGGCAGAAGGAGGATTTACAGAATCTACAGAACATACTTCCTGCGTAACAAGCAGTCCCCACAGAAATACAACGTTTAGGGGCTTCAAAGTAATTTATATCTCAAGCATATCTTAACAAGAGTATGCATCTAACCAAGAAAAAATACAAGACTTTTTCAAAAAAAATGAAATTAGAATAAAGTTTAGTCAGCACAAAGATAATTTATTTTTATATTTGTAAAAATATCTAGATAAAAAAAATTCTAAATGACTTTTTTCTTATTATACATTAAGAAATATGTGAATTCTTTTTGACATACACTTTTTGTTTAGGACCACCACGATAGAGAATAGGATTTTTAGAAATTTTGCCAGAACCCTTACGATGATAAAATTTTTCAATTAAAGCGCGTACTTTATTATCTCGTGCTGTACGGGTCGGCGCTCCAGTGAGCACAACAATTACTGGACGGTGATGTCGCATAGTAAACGTAGATAAATTATATCCCGCATGGGAGGTATATCCAGTTTTTCCCATACGTAATCCTTCCACTTTTCCCAATAAGCGATTAGTATTTTGATACACTCTTCCTTTATAGCAAAAAGTTTTTCCACCCAAAAAATGACCATATCTGGAAAATCTAAGCCAAATAGCCCGCATCAGCAAAGCAATATCTTTTGAAGACGTAACTTGATCCGGATCATGCCAGCCAGAAGGATTTTTAAACACTGTGTTTCGCATTCCCAAGGTACGTGCATAATAATTCATCATTTTTACAAAATTTGGAACATTACCTGCTAAATTTTCTGCGATCATTGTCGCCACATCGTTACAAGAAGAAACACATACAGCTTGAATGCACTGCTCTACTGTTAACTTTTGTCCTGGTTTAACCCAAAGCTTGGAAGGAAGACATTGACTTGCATGATGAGAGACCGAGAACCAGGTATTAAATTTGATCTTTTTTTTTGAGAGCGCGTCAAAAGTAATAAATAACGTCATCAATTTTGCTAAAGACGCAGGAAAAATCCGGGATTCTGTATTTTTTCCCTCAATAACAGCACGCTTTATTGGATCTAGTACAACGTAACAAAAAAGTTTCTTTTTTGCAAAAACTTCAGGACTAGCCCATACTGTGATGGCAGCATACACCCTCCAACTTATTCTCACGGTTCAACCACTTACTTTTTATCACTTCACTATTTTATATTAAACAGCGTATGCCTTCCAGTAGGCAATTTTTTTTTTACAGTTTAGGAAGAAAGTGAAACACGCTTTTAAAGAAATAATATTCTGTCGGAGTAGCGGGATTTGAACCCACGACCCTCACACCCCCAGCGTGATGCGCTACCAAGCTGCGCTATACTCCGATGCATTGTTATTATAACTTTTTTTTAAGCCAGAAACTAGAGAAAATTCTGCAATTAAAGGTTTTAATATTTCATAGTAATTCAAGCATAGTGATTTTAAGCTAGAAAAAATTTTTAAAATTAATAAATGAAAAGTATTTTATTTAAAAGATGAAAGAGGAATCAAGAAAAAATTTCCATTCTCAGAAAATTTTTTTTAATAAAACGGAACTCCAAGATAAAAGCTACGCTCTTTTTTTAATGAGTGAAATTATAACGTAAAACTCCAATTGATATTGTAAAAAAATATATGTATAATTTTTTCTTAGAAAATCATATCGGTAGCTTCATACAAATGTTGTTAAAAGAAAAAAAAGGCCTAATTTTAGGGGTTGCCAATCGAGAATCCATTTGCTGGGGAGTAGCAAAAAAAGCTTCAGAAGAAGGAGCTGAGTTGATTATCACCTATCAAACCGATACATTAAAACGTAGAGTAGAGCCCTTGGCAAAAACATTAGAAAAGGCTTCTATTTTTCCTTGCGATGTAGAAAATTCCGATCAAATTACTCATCTTTTTCAACACATTCGAAGTACCTGGGGGAAACTAGATTTTATGTTGCATGGTGCAGCATATTCGGACAAACACGCGCTTACAGGAAAATTCTTGGATACCACAAAGGAAAACTTTACCCGTACTCTAAATATTTCTTGTTTTTCTTTTATCGAAATGGTAAAAGAAGCCGCTACGCTGATGACTGATGGAGGCAGCATTGTTACCCTATCTTATTACGGTGCAGAAAAAGTTATTCCCCACTACAACGTTATGGGAGTAGCTAAAGCTGCATTAGAGTCCAGCGTGAGATATTTAGCAGCAGATTTAGGTTCCCAAGGAATTCGCGTCAATGCGATTTCTCCAGGACCTGTGCGTACCCTTGCAGCCGCAGGAGGCATTGATGGGTTTCGATATATTTTAGATTGGACCGTTCATAACGCTCCTTTGCGTACGGGGGTAAGTCAAGAAGATGTAGGGAACGCGGCATTATATTTTTTTAGTCCATTATCTTCAAAAGTTACAGGAGAGATTCATCATGTTGATTCTGGCTATCATGTAATTGGCATGAAATTAGTGGATGCACCAGACATTACAAAAAGTGCTTAGAAGTTTTTCTGAGAAAATTATAGGGCTTGTATGAAAATAGGCGTAATCATCCATCGTATTGGAAAAAAAATTCGTTTAGGACTCAATCGTTTATTCATCCTTGTAGGTTATACAGTAACCTTCGTTTTAGTTGTGGTTTTTTTTCGTCGAGGATTGCCTTCGGCTCCCACTCGAGTTTTAGTTTTAGAACATAGTACAGATCTTCTGGATCGAGGTTCCTGTTTTGAGACCTGGAAATTGGCACTTTATCGTGGATTAACGGATCCTTACCTTGAGCGCATCGTAGTCCACTTGGACACGGACATGAGCATAGCAGACGTTCAAGTGTTTAGAGGACTTTTTCAAAAACTGAAAGCGCAGGGAAAAAAAATCGTATGCTATGCCCAAGCTATTGGTACATTAGGAGAAGTTGGGCTTTCTGGGTATTATTTGGGCTCTTGCGCCAATCAGTTTTATCTTGGTCTATGTGGTCATATCATGTTAGAAGGAGCGAGCATAGAGCGTTTATACTTCGGAAAATGTTTAAAAAATTTAGGAATAAAAAGCAATTTTGTTGCTCAAGGGGAATACAAATCCGGACCCGATGGGTTTACACGTTCAAATATGTCCGTACAAGAAAAAGCCATGATGCATCGTATTTTAACCCGCTGGCATGGTCAGATTATAAAAAATTTAATAGAGGACAAACGTCTTAAGCCTAGTGTACTAAAAGCTGGAATGATTGATCTCACATGCTCCGCCCAGGAAGCAAAAAAATTAGGATGGGTTGATCAACTAGCATCTTGTTGGAGTCAAGTAAAGCATCAATATTGTCCTGATGCAGAAAGTTCAGATGCGAAAACATACATTCAAAACAAAAAAAATATTTGGACTTGGGGTTACTCTAAGCTTCTACATCGCCACCATATTGGGGTATTGCGTATTGAGGGCGAATTAGGGAGTACGCTGTTGAATACCCAACAATTTTGTGATCAATTGGTGGAGGTGTCACAAAATCCTGCAATAAAAGCGGTATTTATTCTTTTAAATACTCCAGGAGGAACTTCTTCCGCGGCAGAAGCATTGCGTTACGGCGTGATGTGTTGTCGTATTGCAGGCAAGCTCACAGTCATTATCATGGAAAGTGTGGCAGCGTCTGGAGGATATTGGATTGCTTGTGCGGGAGAAAAAATTTGGGCTCAACCTGCTACACTCACGGGGTCTATCGGAGTATATGCAGGAAAATTTGATGTTCAAGAGGCGTTAGCTCATTGGGGAGTAGGATTTGGATTTGTCGGCTTGGGAGCAGGTTCTAGTGAAAGTTTATACACCAGCTGGGATCAAGAACAAAGAAAACGTTGGGAAAAAGTTACATCTTTTGGGTATGAACATTTTCTTTTATTGGTTGCGGAAGCACGAGGAATGAGCAAAAAAACAGTACACGCATTGGCTCAGGGTCAAGTTTGGACAGGAGAGGAAGCAAAAGCTCTAGGACTTGTAGACAATTTAGGACATTTTTCCGATGCACTAGAATGGGCGAAGAAAGAAAAAAGCACTCTAAAACACTTGGAGTATGTAGACTATACTCCTGGTCCACGCTATTCTTTACGCTGGATTGTGTCTGCTCTGAAAGATCAAGTTTCAAAAATATTGACTGAAATATGTAAAAAAAGTCAGAAGCTTTACACGTTAATATATCCGTAACTAAAAAAGGTACACCATTTCTCCCGATATCAAAATATCGATGAGAAAAAATCCTCCTTTTTCATTAGGCTAGACCAGTATACTGTTACTTTTAAGGAATTGATGCTTTCTTTTTTTTACTTGGCTGCACAGAACTGATGTCAATTGATTAAAGAAATAAACAGAGATGAAGCAGAACAGAAGTGGGTAGAAGCGGTCAGCCCTCGCAAAAAAGAATTCATGACTTTAATAAAAAGTGAACGTTTTGTTTAGACTCTATTTTTAATAATGTACTGGGTGATATATTAATATTACTTTCCGCCATCAAGACAAAAAGTTCATACTCTTTGAAGCGCCTGGGAACGTTATTAAGCCAAGAAATGTGTGCTCCACGCCCAATTTTTTGCCAAAATAAGCCCCCCCCCTTGAGTCAAGCGCCCCGATATCTCACGTGTGTGCTTTAAGACATTTTTACCGGTATCCGCACAAACATCTTTAAGCCTTGGATCGTTTCTTAAAGCTTCTTGAAAGACAGAACAGGCTCCAGCCGTATTATCAATATGGGCTTCCTAGACTTTAGTGTGCAAAAGATGACTGTATGTGTCTGTTAGACTAT
>NZ_PHHC01000065.1:31794-41976 GCF_002930195.1 Holospora curviuscula
AACAGTCCCAAGCACTCAATTGCCTTGTGTATCCACAACACGATGGCGTTTACGTCCCTTTTTTTCTCCATCAATACCGTGTTGTTCACAAGCTCCGGTAGTTTTGACACTGTGTGAATCAATCTTGTGGTAGCTCGGGTCTTCACTTTCACCAGCCTTGATCCACTTTATCTTGACAAGCGCGCTCAGTACTTTTTTTCATATTTCTTTGATCCTGCATCTTCGATAAAACGATTGTACAGGCGAGTATGGCGGAAAATCTTTAGGAAGCATTCGCCATGGGAAGCCGGTCGTTATTATGTAAACTACTCCATTAACACGCTCTTTCTTCTGGTGTTTACTTATATTACCATACTTGCCCCATGCAAAATGATCTTTAATGAGCTTTCATTCATGATCTATTAAATTTCTTGGATCACACGTTCTGATTACCTCCAAACTTGACTATACTCCCTCCTTTTATCCATGAATACAGATTCTTAAATCATCCAAAGGCAGATCCAGAAAAAAGATCTGTATTGTGCTAAAAGCATGATGCATTAAACAGAAAAGTTGATGAACGTGGATTGGCCCATGATATGCCAAGACAACGCACAGGTATTCTGTAAAAGGGCAGCATTGTTAGGGAAAACAGGATTGTGGGTGCCAAAAGCAGAACAAATGCTATAGGCGTTTTAATGAGCTCTACTTTAGAGGAAATTATATTACTTACTAGTTTTCTAGAGATATTGACTTGTTGGGTAAAAGAAATGTTTCTAAACAATATCCCAGAAAACCGTGGGATTCTCATGGATACCGTAAAGGTAAAACTATGCAGAAAATGATTAAGGATGCTGGTCATACTTTCCTACCTCTTTATTCTCCTAAGCTTAATCCGATTGAGAAACAATGGGCTCACGCTAAACAGATACGATGTTCTACACATTGTTCAATTGACGCACTATTCTTTATAACTGTTCTAGAGTTAGTTTGCTATAGAATACAGAAAATTAGGTAGTGATCAAAAAACAAAGGAAAAAATAGTTATGGTTAGCAAAAATAGCATAAGTATAGGGTGAATAAACTAAGAAAAAGAAGGAGCAATTAATTCTAAAGCACAATTAGGAAGAAAAGAAAAAAATAGATTCAAATACGCTAAAAAGGTAACTTTAAAATAATAAAAATAAAATATAAACAGAGATCACTAGGCTATTTAACGCAAATATTGCTTTTGTATATAAACGGCTTATCTCTAGGGAGGCTTTTAAAGAAATAAATATCAATCAACGATATAGCGCCTAAAACTCTGGTATTCTTGTATATATTGATAAAAGTGATATTGCTATAGTGGTTTGAAAAAAGAGGAGATGGGGTGAAGAAAAAAAAGAATTCTTAGGGAAAAAGCGTGGTAATTATTACAAAAATTTTTAGTATGACTGGAACAATCAATCAATAGAACCCATAATGAATCTTTTAATCATTGGGAAGCACAGTGTTGAATCAAAACGCTAAAGCTTGGGCTAATTTTGGGGAATGCCTCATTTCATACACCACAAAAGAAAAGAGGGCTGATCCAATCTATTGACTGCAAAATAATATTTCTACCCCCTTATTCACTCAATTTAAATTCTATAGATCAATTCTGGGCCACTATGAAACGATGGATTAAGGATAGAATTAGAAAATTCGTTCAATGATATGGAGCTATAACTCACTTCTTCTCATCCCCTAATACCATATGATTTACGATATAATCTAAAATTATATCGTGGACTCTTGATATACTTGACCTATTATTTTGCCTTTTTTATCCTTTTTCGGAGTCTCTGTTGTGATCAACGTCCTTAAATCGCTTCAAAACGATTTAAGGGTACGCATCTTAGACTGTTTACTGTGTATTATTCCACAGAACGATGATTGAACCATAGTGCTCTTATCCTCACCCAAAATTTTGTCGCGGTAATTGACACCAACGCCGTCCCAAGCCCAAAAAAATTCCTCCACAAAATCCGTAAAAAAGTAAGCTTTGGACCCAACGCTCCTGCAAAACTTCTTTTTTTTGCTGAATGTTTAAAAATTCTAAGTGAGCTCGAGAAATTAACGGAGAAGAAGCAAGTTCTTGCGAAGTAAATAAAAAAGGATTAACTTGAGGGACCATCCAAGAAGAGGGGGTCCATACTTGGTACGATAAAAATCCTCCATATCCCCAACACAACATTCCAGCCAACTTAAATACAGAAGGAGTAGCAATACGAAAAAAGAGAAGCCTTCCTTGAAAAGAGTACCCCATGCGTCTTAAATACTTTCGTAGTAAAAAAAATCCTCCCAAAAAACAACACGGACTCCCCATGAAGACATAAAATGAGATCCAAAGATTTTTCCATAATCGACGATGAAATGTACTTTCAAGCACTTTTTTCTGATGCTGCTTTTCTAATACATAAAGCTGCGCCACAAGGCGCTGATCTTGTGTTAAAGCATATAAAATTTTTTGTAGCGTTTCGATTCGATATATGTTCTTACGGTCTAAAGCCTGAATGTAGTCCAAACTAAGTTGTTGATGGAGTGGAGATTTCAAGTGCGCAAGAGTTTGCCAGGTTTTCATCTGAATACTACCAGGACGTGGCGCAAGAGTGACAGTCCAGAATCCAACAATACTTCCCGTCGCCAGAACGCTTCCTAAAAAAAACCAAAATCTTAGATAAAAAGTTGGAGAAATAATAAAGGATGAACGAATTTCTAATAATGCTCGATTAAGCATATATGGTTGAGAATGCATAAATATCCGTGTCCCTCAATCTCCTCAATGTCATCATAGCGTTGAAAACTTAAAAAAATTGTGATCTATTATATTTGTTAACATTTGTCTTCCTCAGCATCGCTTTCTCCAAAGTTAAAAAGAATAGAAAAAGTATAATATAGGTTAGGCTATTGATTTCGTATTCCATTTTTTATCATCAAACCACCCCCCTCTGTTGTCTGAGAATTGTTGTAGAAATCTCCTTAAGTTATATAATGTTCGTACACAATTCACGATACTCAGGCGTTTCTAATAGACGGCGCTTCATTCGAAGCATATGATACCACACAACACGTTTTTGTCCAGGGGAACGCAATAAGTAAGCTGGATGATAAAAAGCAAAAACGGGAATAGAATCTTGGTTCAGGGGGTTAATATAAGTCAGATCGCTTTTTTGCAGGACGCTGATATTACGTTGAGTCCTTAACAATGCTCTACAAGCCACCGACCCTACACACAATAAAATTTTCGGTTTAATAATCTGAATATGTCGATCCACAAAGGGTAAACATAAGTCCACTTCCACCGCAGAAGGTTGGCGATTAAAAGGAGGGCGCCAAGGAATAATATTTGTAATATAGCAAGAAGTACGATCCCAACCCAAAACCCAAAGCATCTTGTCCAGAACCTGCCCGCTAAGACCCACGAAAGGCTTTGCTAACCGATCTTCTTCTGCTCCAGGGGCTTCCCCCACAATCATAACGGGTGCACGAGGATTCCCATCGGAAAACACAGTATTCAAGCAAGATGCTGAAAGCGCACATCCTCTAAATTTTTTTATTTCTTGGTACAAAACACTTAAGTTCATCTCAAGAGAGGCCTGGGAGGGACAATGGATTTCTGCTTCATGGTATTGGTTTCTTTTTACAGATTCTTGGTCCCGTACACCGTAAGCAGTGCGCACACCTTGAAGGCGGTACCACAAAAGCAGTGCTGCCGCCTGTATCTTTATTGTTTTTGATGGATACATCGGAAGTATTCTCGCCTGATACGTGGATGAGTTATTCCAGAGAAGATTGGGGAGTTTAGAAATTACTTTACGACTCCCACAAAGCATTTAAGAAAAAGATTAGATAATCAATAACGGTTGAAAATTTCTCTCTAGGTCATCCAAAAGAATGAATGAATTTTTTAGAATCGATAATGAGAAAAAGCACGATTTGCCTCCGCCATTCTATGGGTATCAGAACGCTTTTTCACAGCTCCTCCAGTGCCCTCTGCCGCACTCCTTAATTCTTCTCCGAGCCGTTCTTCCATAGTTTTCTCAGGACGCAGTCGGGCATAATGAATTAACCACCGCACCGCCAAAATTTGCCCCCGATCCACGGAAACTGCAACGGGAACAGTATAGGTTGCACCCCCTACACGTCGAGCACGTACTTCTACATTAGGACGAACATTTCCCAAGGCAGAATGAAACAATTCTCGAGGATCTTTTTGTAATTTCGCAGCAGCACGATCCAAAGCACCATATACGATGTTCTGTGCAATGGTTTTTTTTCCTTTCCACATTAAACAATTAATAAACTTCGCAACTACACTATCCTCATACCGTAAGTCCGGAGCTATCTGTCTTTTTTCTGAGCGACGACGACGAGCCATATTTTTTCTCTCCTATTACTTTGGTTTTTTTGCGCCATACTTTGAGCGTCCCTGCTTTCGATCTTTTACTCCTTTCGTATCAAGTGCACCCCGCACAATATGATATCGACATCCAGGTAAATCTTTTACAGAACCACCTCGTAACAACACAACAGAGTGCTCTTGGAGATTATGCCCTTCCCCCCCAATGTATCCGGTTACCTCTTCACCATTACTTAAGCGAACACGCGCAACTTTACGTAACGCGGAATTGGGTTTACGAGGAGTCTGAGTATACACCCTTGTGCACACTCCCCGCTTTTGAGGACATTTTTCCAAGGCAAAAGAATTTTCTCTTGTTTTTCTGGGCGATCGAATACCCCGAACAAGCTGATTTAAAGTTGGCATTTTTTAACTCTCCTCATATAAAATGACATACCACACGTTAACGCTTAGAAAACTGAAAGCTTTTTCGAGCCTTGGGTTTTCCAGGCTTTTTACGTTCTACCCGCCGAGCATCTCGGGTTAGAAATCCCTGCTTTTTTAGTAAAGGTCGTAAACTCAGGTCGCTTCCTGCTAGAGCACAACTAATCCCATGACAGAGAGCTCCAGCTTGACCTGATAACCCTCCGCCCTGAACTGTGCAAGTTACATCATAATGATTTAACTGCTCTACTGCTTTAAAAGAAAGTTGTGCTAAAACTTTAAGAGCAGGAATAAAAAAATACTGCTCTAATGCTCTTCCATTCACGGAATACCGTCCTAATCCAGGCTTAATCCAAACCCGGGCTACGGAAGATTTACGGCGACCTGTAGCATAAAAACGGCCTTTAGAATCTGCCCGTATGGGTTGACGTTGGGCAGTTGTCTCTTGGGAATGATTATTTTGTAAGTGCTGTTCCATCGATTACACTCCTTCGTGCTTACACAGGTTTTTTCTATTCCATAAACCAATATCTAATATTTTTGGGCATTGAGCTGTATGCGGATTTTCTGGACCAGCGTACACAAAGAGACCTCGAATACGCTGGCGTCGCAGCGGGCAAGCTTTTTTCATCATGCGCTCTACTGCTTTTTCTACAACGCGTTCTGGAAAACGTCCTTGAAGAATGTCTTTTGCAGATCGAGACTTAATTCCCCCCGGATAATTGGTGTGCCAATAATATTGCTTTTGCTTAAGTTTATTTCCCGTAAGCGCTACGTGCCCAGCATTAACGATGATCACCCGATCTCCCGCATCCAAATGAGGGCTGTACACTGCCTTATGCTTACCATTTAAAATTTGAGCAACAATAGCTGCTAAACGTCCTAGAATCAATCCTTTTGCATCAATTAGGTACCATTTTTTTTCAATGTCTTTTGCCCTTAAGCTGAACGTATGCATATTTTTTCCTTTTGTTTTAAGCTTTGCGTACAATAATTTTACTTTGTATTTTACGAAAAAATTCAAAAAAGCATATTAGGTCTGCTTTTGTCGCTCTAACGCTTTTTTTCTGAGAGCAGATTTTTTAGGAGTTTCACGAAACTTATATTGAGGCAATACCCCTTCTTCCGCAAGAATGCGTCGAACTCTATCCGTGGGTTGAGCACCACAAGCAAGCCAATACTGTATCCTTTCTTTGTTCAAAGTTACTTTAGGCCTATCGCCTTGAGAAAGACAAGGATCATAAGTGCCTAACTTCTCTTTTCCAGTTTCTCGTCGGCAACGAGCATCTGCCGCCATAACCCAGAAAAATGGAATTCCTTTTCTACCGTGGCGTGCTAACCGCAATTTCATTGTCATGAGTAAATCATTTTCCAAAAAAAATACTTTTGCCATATCATAACTTAAAATTCAATTGGGGTAAAGAGGACCTCTTAAAAATTTTGTTTTTAAATTATAGTATTTTTGTTAAAATCTAAGCTATAAGCTGTATTTTTTCTTTTATACTGATTTTACGGAAATAGCATTACACACTCAAATTCTATAATTTCTAGGCACTTAGAGAAGATTTTAGTATGAGGTGGACTCCCCCCTCCAACACTAAGCCCCCTCCCAAAAGCAGAAGAAGATAGGTAGTTGCTATTTGTAACCGCTGTGTCACTGTCATTGAAAAGTTTTTTCCCAAGCTTTTCACGCCCCATACTATCCCGATCCACCAAGATAATGCACCCAAAAATACTCCCAATACAACGTTGATTAGAGAAAACCAAGAATGAACCTGAATATCTAATGCTCCTATCAACGCTACCATCCCCAAAATAGAAAGTGGATTGGTCATAATTAATAAAAACGCAGTAACACATAAACGCGTATGTAACGTATCTTTTTGGGTAGATACAGTATCCCCCAAAAGAACTAGTGCATGAGGCTTGGGATATTTCAAAGATTTAATGGCAACACCCAATAATACCATCCCCATAAGCATGTTGAGCCATCGGGCATATTGCCGCCAAAAAAAAGTATAAGGAACGCCCAGAACAGAGACTAACGCACACAAGGCTTCCCCACAGGCTGCACCAAACCCTACAGAAAGTCCCCGATAACGCCCATGTGTAACGGTTTCTCGAATGCATACCACACCCGCAACCCCTAAAGGAATAGAGCTTATAATACCCACGCACAATGCTCTAAAGAAAATCTCTAGCCAGTTTTTTAACACGATTTAGACCTATTTTACTATTTACTCTGAATTTTTTTTATTATACTACACTATGAGAAAAATTTGTATAACATTATAAACTGTAATAGTCAAAGCCCCTCGCACTAGGCTAGATGCATCGTTTTATGTATTTAAAAAAGTTAAGGAGATCGGACTAATTTGATTTAATTTAAACACTTTATAGTCAATTACCTCGAATTAGATTCATGGTACTATAAAAAGAAAATTTTCCACAAGCGCATAGAGTAACGATGCAAGAAAAAAAGTAATACATTCCCTGGGTAAAGAAAAAACACAAAAAGAAGCATCAGAAGTGTTTGAAGGACACAGGAATACAATCAGTAAATGACCTATGTCACACTAGCTACTTCTTCTCCGTTCTGGAAGAACCGTAGAATACCTTTTATTGCTTGACTAAACGCTCTAAACAAGATTGGAATTACTTTTCACGAAAACACTTGACTATCATCAAGGAGCAGAATCAACCCTTTTTTAACCAGGGCGAGTCCATTAAAATGCTGGCTCATGTTGATCAAGAACGGTAATTACCATAAAGAAGAAAAAGATTTTTCCTATTCGTTTGGATTGATATGATCTAATAAATTACGAATTTGATTCTGGGATGAGAGGAATGTTACACTAAAAAGTATGGGACGATTGGGTTGACGATTTATAGGTTCAAAACAAGGCTTATGCTCTAAAAATGAAGAAGATTAAAATCAAAAAAAAGAAAAAGTAAATAACACAATTTCTTGAATTATGTATATATTTTTTTGGCAAAAAATTTTTAGAAAGACTATTTATTAATTGAGGAACTATGTTTAGATTTCTGTTAAATAAATATAGTCAAACAGTTCAAAAAATTAAAGAAATAATCATTGTTTTAACTGAATGTTGTGTGGATCATAGGCCCAAAGAAATACAAATTTTTTTAATTTTTTCTAAAATAAAAATTTCTGCTCTACACGACATTTAAACTTATACCCCCTTCCCTAAAGCTATCCAAATTACGGGATGAAAAAACTTTTGACCTTTTAGAATTTTTTCTTATAATGGGTTAGATTAGAAAACACGATGGTTAAAAAGTCGAAATGCAAAAAAATCAATATCATAAATTTCATTTTTATGCAATATGGGTCTGGCTTTTGACCAGTTTATTTTATGGATTTCAATTTTTTTTACGCAGCTCTCCCAATGCATTAGCACCTCAACTGATGGAACAATTCCGTATTGACGCGCAAACTTTAGGAATTTTTTCTTCTGTTTATTATTGGACTTACGCATCTTTACAGATTCCTCTTGGAATGTTGTTGGATATTTTTGGTCCTAAACGAATTTTACGCATTGGAATGCTTGTGTGTGTAGGAGGCGCATTTTTATTTGGATGCTCTGAAAGTTTTGCTATGGCGGTGTTGGCGCGATGTCTTATTGGAGCTGGAGCCGCAGTATCTTTTATTGGAAGTATTCGTATGAATACATTGTGGTTTCATTCAAGTTATTTAGCTTTTGTTATAGGACTATTATCCGCTATTGGAAAAATTGGGGGTGCCTGTGCCAACTTTGGCCTTCCCTTCTTGGTAAACTGGTTGCAGAATAATACCCCAAATGAATCTCAAGTTTGGAAGCAGATTATTTTATTTCTTAGTATTATAGGAATGCTTTTAGCCGGATTGGTATGGATTGTGGGGAAAAACGGCCCCAAAGACGTGTTTGTTCCTGCAATCTCTGAACTAAATTGGAAAAAAATTCGTGAAGAATTTTTGTGCATTGCAAAAAAACGTTCCATATGGATACTGGGACTTTATGGATATTCTTTGTACCTCACACTTTCAGTCTTTAGTGATACGTTTTCTATTCGTTTCATAGAACTATGGTTGCAAGTTCCTACGCAACAGGCAGGAAAATTAGCCGCATTGGTGGCCATAGGTTCTAGTTGTGGCGCTCCGTTGATTTCTTTTTTTTCAGATATCTTTAAAAAAAGAGTATTTTTCTTAAAATTGTCTGTAACGTGTGTGCTGATACTGAGTGGTCTAATATTTTTTGGTCCTCAGGTATCTTTTTGGACTGCGGGGTTTTGTCTATTTTTCTTTGGATTTTTTTCTGGAGGCCAAATTCTTGTGTTTGTGACGGGTGCTGAAAGTGGCCCTAGTCGACTTTCGGGCCTTTCCGTAGGGACCATTAATGCAATTCTTATGCTCAGTGGAGCACTTCACAACCCGCTGATGGGGTACTGTATTCAGTGGTCTTGGGATGGTCGTTACCAAGGACATCACCCTTTGTACACACTGGACAATTATCAGACTGGGTGTATTGCAATTTATGTATTTTTTGTGATAGCATTTATACTAAGTTTTTGTTTAAAAGAATCCCACCCCGAAAGAGTTAAAGATAAAAACAATAAAAAAAGCACAAAATAATTTAATTTTACCCAGAGATAGTTTCATAGAAAAACTGATACCAAATTGAGAGCAATATGTTCGTTGATTCCAAAGCCCAGCGCAAAAAAAAATTAGAGCACTTTTTACACCAAGAAATTGCCAAAGTGTTACAAAATATTTTGTATTTTGAGCGCGGTGCAGAAAATATGCGAGTTACTGTAATGGAGGTGTATGC
The DNA here is from genome assembly GCF_002930195.1 of Holospora curviuscula. Classification (GTDB taxonomy): domain Bacteria; phylum Pseudomonadota; class Alphaproteobacteria; order Holosporales; family Holosporaceae; genus Holospora; species Holospora curviuscula. The sequence goes on from NZ_PHHC01000065.1 coordinate 41,410, forward strand.
GTCCAAAGACTTACGAAAAGTAAACGTTTTTTTAAGTACCAGCTTACCGGAGGTGTTTGAGGTAATTCGCCAAAAAAGCGGAAAAATTCGTCATATTTTAGCAGAACAAGTGAATATGCGTCGCATACCAGAATTATATTTTTTACCTTGGAAGTATTAGAGCCTGTATTTATGGATAAGCGATCCATCTTAACAAGAGCATAGAATGAGCGATCATCACTCTATTTTCTGCAGGTGCTACAGAAATTTTGTAATCTTTACACAATCTTGGATAATGATTGAGCCAAGCAACGGTTCCTTCAACAACGCATCTTTTAGCAAACACCGCCCATCCTTTAGGTATGGGTTCTAAAATTTCAATTATCTTGTTAAGAGCTTATCCGCAAATTAATTAGGAGGAAAGAATCTGCGCAAGAGTAGTCTGTTAAGTGACATGTAAATGTTATTCTCTGTAGAAGAACAAAGCAAGTCGTATTCTTTTGATAGCCTTCTATTTCTACCAAGCCATCCAAATGTTCGTTCTACAACCCATCGTCTCCGTTGAACCTTAAAGCCCCCCTCTATCCT
>NZ_PHHC01000065.1:42520-64953 GCF_002930195.1 Holospora curviuscula
TTGCAAGAGCCGTTATGGGCGCGATGGATTGCGTATTCTAAGGATATTACGAGTTCTTTTGGAATATATACTACGCTTCTTACCAACCAGTGTTTCACTTTTCTTACTCTAATCTTTTTTCTTTGAAAATTGTCATCTCTATACCACTCTCCTCACTCTATACAAGACGTTCAGGCTCCGTATCGTTGATGGTTTCTTCTGATGTATTTTTTCACCCTCTTCTCCGGAGGTAAAGAGTTTTTATCGCTAAAGCTTCACTTTTTAAGCCTCTTATAGACAACACTAATGCGTGCGTTAGATAGCCTAGCGATTTCTTTCTCATGGTTTAGCTTCATTATTTTCAACATACATTTTTAGCGGATTTGGATTTATGGTTCGTTTACTTCCTACGTACTTTAGGCTTAATGACGCCTTCTTTTTCCTAGCGTATCCCCCCACCCTCTACTTAGCGTTTGTATTTTGCTGATTACCTAAGTTTATATATTCTATTACGCTTTTCTTTAACTCTATTCTGTATTGTTTTTTGTCATGTTCTGAAAATTATAACAACTCTAACCCTATTTTTAAGCTCAATTACTATATAAAAAAATTTTAGGAGAATATGGAACCATAGACTCAGGATAGAATTACAAAATTTACTCAATCAGATAAGACAAAAAATCGCTTCTTTTCCGACCCTAGAACTATATAATTTACTATAGTCTAAATAGAGTACCTTACTATATATAATAAGTAAATTTCTCTATATTAAGCGGCTTTTTCTTAAAATTATAGTCTTTTACACCCTGAATAATCCGCTCACAGTTTGCCAATGCAGCTTCTGATAATTTTTTCATTTCGTTTAAGCTCAAATTGATTGCTATAAATATTTCCATAAATGATGAAAATGATGAACAGGACCATATCCTTTTCCTATACTCTCGTCTTTGCTATGAAGCATAGCATCATATAAATACAATTTTGCTTTTCTACATGCATCTAAAGTAGAAAAGCCTTGAGCAATAAAGCTTGCCATCGCTGCAGACAAAGTACATCCTGTTCCATGAGTATTTTTAGACTTGATACGTGGCACAGATAATGTTTCTGTAAGATCATGCGATAAAAACACATCATCGGAACTGATAGAGTCTTCATGCCCTCCCTTCAAAAGAATAGCTCCACATCCTAATTCTAATAGCTTTAGTGCTAATGTCTTTTTATTATTATATCCTGGTACTAATATTCGAGCTTCCGGTAAATTTGGGGTAATAATGCTCGTAATTGGTATCAATTTTGTTTTTAAAGCTTCCACAGCATCCGCTTGCAGCAGAGGATCACCACTTTTAGCCACCATTACTGGGTCCAAAACTATTGGAATACCCCTTGCACGCTGTATCAAAAAAGCCGTCACTAGCTGTATGATATCAGTAGAAAAGAGCATTCCAATTTTTATCGCACTTGGTCTTATATCATCAAATATGGCTTCAAGTTGTTCTTTGATGCATGAAAGCGGGATATCATAACACGATCTTACACCGCATGTGTTTTGTACTGGTAAGCTCGTGAGCACAGTCATTCCATAAGATCCAGTTGCAGAAAATGTTTTGAGATCAGCCTGAATTCCGGCGCCGCCGGAACCATCAAACCCTGCAATAGATAAACACTTGTATTTCATAGCCTTTCTCCAAAATGTGCAAAATGATTGACAATTATCTCAGCGGGTTTGTTATCTTCTGTAAACGATACACCCTCTCCATTAGTAATATGCCCAATAATTTTTAAGTTATAACCAAAGCTTTCCGTAAATCTATAAGATAATTCTTCTAATGAATCTTGATGCACCGTCACAAGCAATCCATAATCCTCCCCACCTTCTAAAGCAATGTGCAACGATACCTCAGGAGTTAAATGACTTTGTAACCAATCCATATCTATCACAGCATGCTTTTTTGAACTTGACGCTAGCCGCTTCAAATCAATATAAAGTCCATCTGAAATATCCATCATACTGCTAACAACAGGTTGGTTTCCTAACCATATTCCTTCTTTAATTTTAGCCTGGGGGCGCAAAAAGCTGTTTATATATTTCGTACTGGTAGTTAAAGATTGCTCTAAGCCTAAAAATCCCAAATGCGCAAAGCCTAAATTTCCTATTACACAAATTAGATCACCAACTTTAGAAGCGTTTCTATATTTAATGTTAGCTTCAGGGGCCTGTCCTAGAGCTGTTATACTGACAAAGAGGCGGTCTAGAGATGCAGTAGTATCTCCACCAATCAAAGTAACACCAATATTTTGGCATATAGCGGTTAATGAATCTAAAAATCTGATTGCATAGTCCTGCTCGTTACTTGGAATGGAAATTCCGCATAAAATATACAATGGCTCTGCCCCCATAGCAGCGATATCACTTAAATTGACGTGCAGAGCTTTATGAGCAAGGTCAGCTGAGGTGAAGTAAGAAGTGCGAAAATGTACATCCTCTATAAAAACATCCTTACTAATGACATACCTATTACCTGGATTTACATGAGGCAAAATAGCAGCATCATCACCGATAAACCCTCTTGAAGCTGTCTTTAGATCCTGGATTATTTTATCTTCGCTGATCATATACATCGCGCATTAATGTAAAATCTGGGCTATGTAATTGATCCAAAAACGCTATTTTGAAAGCACCAAGAGAGTTCTGTTTTTTTGATGCTATTTCTCCACACAGTGCAAAGTAATGCACGGCTATAACTGCAGATTCAAAATAATCTTCTACTGCCGAACAGAATGCTGAAATTACCGCTGTCAAGCTGCAACCCATGCCTGTAACCCTTTGCATGAGAGGCGAACCGAATGGGACCTTAATCGATTTCTCTCCATTTGTTATAAAGTCTACTGAACCGCTCACTACAACGATTGAATGATTATCTAGGCTTAAGCGTTTTGCTATTTCTTCCACCTCATCAGTCCTAATATTGGCTTCAACTCCATAAGTTGTGTAATTATTATTAGACAGCGACATAATTTCGCTACTATTACCTCTGATAAATTTTGCAGAAGACAAGATAGATTTAGAGATGTCGGTTCTTATGGTTGTAGCACCACTACCTACCGGATCAAAAACAATAGATTTTTTGTATTGTTTCGCAATATCTATCGCTTTTTTAGCTAACCCAATAAAATTATAATCCAGTGTTCCTATATTGACATAAAGCGCTGCTGCCACTTTTACCAATTCTTCAATTTCTTCATCGCATATACTCATAATGGGTGCTGCCCCAAGTGCAAGTAAGCTATTTGCAACAAATTCCATGGTGACAAAATTTGTAAGGCAAAGAATAAGGGGTTTTTGGCTCCTGACCTTAACCAAAGATTTTTCTATTTTATCTATCATTATTTCCCTCCTTTATAATGTTTATTAAATTCTTTGTTGTTAAAAAAGGATCTTTTGCTTGATGAAATGCACCTATGGCTGCGATTCCATTGGCACCAGAATTTATGACAGAAAAGGCATTACTTTCATCTATTCCGCCTATTGCTACAATAGGGCGAGATGAAACAAGAAATGCGTGATTGAGCCCGTCTAAGCCCCATATGGTTTCAATATTAGGTTTGTTATTGGTGGGGAAAATTGCACCAACTCCTATATAATCTATGGGCAGAGTAAGTGAGTTTTGAATGTGTACCATTGTATTTACGCTTAAGCCAATGATTTTATCTGATCCTAAGACAGAGCGTGCTTTTGTAATTTCAGTATCTGCTTGACCTAAGTGAACACCAAAAGCTCTAAGTTTTATACAAAGATCGATATCATCATTGACGATCAAGGGAACATTGTATACATCCATTAGACGTTTTAACGCGCTTCCAAAATACAATAAATCTTCATGTAGCAAAGACTTTTCTCTAAGCTGTACGCATGTGACACCCCCTTTGAGACACGCTTCAATAAACTCGAGATAAGGCACTGTGGGAGTATTACCTTTATTTGTTACTAACATAAGTTGCAAAAAATTTTCTTTCATAATCTTCCTTATATTTTTTTACAAAGATAACATATAAAACTACACAGAAGGTAGAATGCAAGCTAGCACGCGGTTCAGATACTTTACATTTTTCTGAATGTATCAAGTAGAGTAAGGTTTAAAGGTATTGCTTAGCCTTCAAAGCTAAACCCAGAAAATAATTTTTAGTGAATAAAGACTTTAAGGATATCATACCTCGAATGTATAGTTAGTCAAGCTAGAAATTGGTACCCGAAAATACATGCACAAATTATACATCACTTTCAGCTAATTACACCACCATATATAAAAGTTCAAGTAGCTAGCAAATAGAATCCATGAAAAATAAGGAATCATTAACAGGCCAAGGTAGGGAGATATTTTGGTATCCCTACCTCTAGTTTATGTGAGTTCTTGAAATAATTCAGGGTATTTCAGTACTGCCAGTGCTTGCGCCAATGAAACGCGCATTTGCTTGCCCTTTGTGAGGGCTTGCAAAATAATTTCTTCACGTGGGAGCTCCTCATGATCGGCAATGATCACAAAGGAAATTCTCTGTTTTCTGGCATGCCTGATTTTCGGACTAAGAAGTACACTTCTCTTTTTTAGGGAATACAGGTTAGGCAGTACTTAAAAAAGCATTTATTATTTAACCGCCAGATGATTAAATGTTTGAATATGTTTCCTATTGACAGGAAAAAGCTCTTTGTTTAGAATGAAAATGTAAATCTTAGTTAAGAAAATCTTATGAGAAAATTAAATTTTAAATACGTCTATTTTTTAGCGATGATCAATGTTGGAGCCTTTGCTGTATTAACTCCAGAACAAGCAGAGCAGAACAAAAATGATTTTTTGATTTATTTTGAAAATCTTCGAATTGGACCTCCGAATATGTACAAAATATCCACTGCGGATTGGAAGAAGATTGAAAAAGACGCAATGTTCTATGTTTCACAGTATGTTGAAAGAAGTAAGTTTGACCTTTTTAAAACCAAATTGTGTGGACTAATATTGGAAACATTAGAACGAATACAACAAGGGGATAGTGAACAGATTAGACTTAAAATAACACTTGCTATGGAAGACAGTGTTGCTTGTAGCTTGAATGATCTCTATAGTTACGTACATAAAAAGGACTTAGAAGAACCACTACTTCCGTATAATGTGCCTAAATTGGATACATTGGTAGAGTCATATTTAAAATATGCACGTACATTCAAAGATCCAGAGGTTTTGAAGAAGGTAAAAAAAGATTTAGAGTTTGCACTTATAAGGCGACACCAAGAGCGGAACGATTGTCCTTTTGAAACAATAGAAAAGTTTATGAACGATCCCGCGTTTCAGAGGTTAGGTCATCAACCCCAGCAACTAGAGAAAAAGCAGCAGCAGGAACCTGTAAATCCAGTGCTCATTAAGCATGCTGAACCGCAACCACAACAGCAGCAACCGCAACAGTGGCAACCACAACAGTGGCAACCGCAACAGCAGCACCAGCGGCAACTGCAAAACATCGAAGTGAATCAATTTAACCTGCACTGGCTTACTGATGAGCAAGTTCAGCAACAACAGCAGCAACTGCAGAACATCGAAGTGAATCAATTTCAAAATGACCCGTTTTATGGGGGCGAGTTTACTGAGGACCAAATTATTTTAATAGCAGCCTTTACTGCTCAGCAGGACGAAGAGAAAAGAAGCGCTGATAAAAAATTGAAAGAAACATTTGAGAATATACAAAAACAATCGAATGAATTCTTCGATAATAAGCACACCAAGGAACTTCAAGATTTTATTGCGAAGATTAAAAATGGTTCTGTTGGAAACGCTCCTCTAGAAGGTGGAGATAATATCATCAAAAAAGTGAAGCAGGACGAGAAAAATTAAGATTAAAAAAGTAAATAAAATTCCAAGGTAGGGGGAGTGTTTTGGTATCCCTACCTCTAGTTTATGTGAGTTCTTGAAATAATTCAGGGTATTTCAGTACTGCCAGCGCTTGCGCCAATGAAACGCGCATTTGCTTGCCCTTTGTAAGGGCTGGCAAAATAATTTCTTCACGTGCGAGCTCCTCATGATCGGCAATGATCACAAAGAAAATTCATCACAAAGAAAATTCTCTGTTTTCTGGCATGCCTGATTTTCGGACTAAGAAGTACACTTCTCTTTTTTAGAGAATACAGGTAAGGCAGTACTTAAAAAAGCATTTATTATTTAACCGCCAGATGATTAAATGTTTTAATATTTTTCCTATTGACAGGAAAGAGCTCTTTGTTTAGAGTCAAAATGCACACTGTATTAGAAAATCTTATGAGAAAATTAAATTTTAAATACGTCTATTTTTTAGCGATGATCAATGTTGGAGCCTTTGCTGTATTAACTCCAGAACAAGCAGAGCAGAACAAAAATGATTTTTTGATTTATTTTGAAAATTTTCGAATTGGACCTCCGAATATGTACAAAATATCCGATAAGGATTGGAAGATGATTGAAACAGAAGCAATATACTATGTTTCACAGTATGTTGAAAGAAGTAAGTTTGACCTTTTTAAAACCAAATTGTGTGGACTAATATTGGAAACATTAGAACGACTAAAACAAAAGAATAGTGAAGATATTTCAGCTCAAATAAGAATTAATATGAGACACAAGATTGTTTGTAGCTTGAATGAGCACTATCGTTACATAAACAATAAATCAAAAGCACTACTTCCGTCTAATGTGGCTGAATTGGATACATTGGTACAGTCACATTTAGAATATGCACGAACATTCAAAGATCCACAGGTTGTAGCTTTTATAAAGCACGAGTTACATTATAAATTTCTAAAGCGACAAAAAGAGCGAGACGATTGTACTCCTGAGGTGATAGAAAAGTTTATGAACGATCCCGCGTTTCAGAGGTTAGGTCATCAACCCCAGCAACTAGAGAAAAAGCAGCAGCAGGAACCTGTAAATCCAGTGCTCATTAAGAACGGTGAGCCGAAACCACAACAGAAGCAGCAACAACAGCAGCAGCAAACACAACAGCAGCAGCAAACACAACAGCAGCACCAGCAGCAACCGCAGAATATAGAAGTAAATCAATTTCGAAATAATGATTTAATAGTAGCGTTGATTGGTGCGCAGCAAGCAGAAAGAGAAAGATTGGCTGATAAACACACCAAGGAACTTCAAGATTTGATTGCGAACATTATCAGAAACGCTCCTCAAGAAGATCAAGATAATATCATCAAAAAAGTGAAGCAGGACGAGAAAAATTAAGATTAAAAAAGTAAATAAAATTCCAAGGTAGGGGGAGTGTTTTAGTATCCCTACCTCTAGTTTATGTGAGTTCTTGAAATAATTCAGGGTGTTTCAGTACTGCTAGCGCTTGCGCCAATGAAACGCGCATTTGCTTGCCCTTTGTAAGGGCTCGCAAAATAATTTCTTCACGTGCGAGCTCCTCATGATCGGCAATGATCACAAAGGAAATTCCCTTTTTACTAGCATACTTTATCTGAAGACTAAGGGGTTTTTGTGCTAAGTAAATTTCCGTATTAATATGGTGTGTACGAAGAATCTTTGCCACATATATATAATACTGCATATGCTGAATATTTTGACTGGTAACCATAACCTCTGCAGGAGTTTCTTTCTGAGCTTGAATAATACCCGTTTCTATCAGCTTAGGAAGTAATCGAGATACACCGATGGAAAATCCTACACCGGGAAGTGCACGATCACTCAGACTTTCTACAAGATTTGCATATCTTCCTCCTCCACAAACACTACCCAGCTGGGGATAATCAAGCAGCTTAACTTCGCACACAGTGCCTGTATAATAGGTTAGACCCCGGGTCAGCATGGGATCTATGCGCAAGCAGGTATCGGGCACTTCAAAATCTTGCAGTCTATTCATCAGTTCTTCCAGTTCTTGAAGGCCAGTCATAAATTCTCTTGTAGTGCACAAGGTGGGTAAGTACTTAAGCCAGTCTTTATTATCTAACTGTTGGGTCATTAAATGCTCTAATACTTTTATATTCCCAGGGGACATCCCATAATGCTCTAATTCTTTCGTAAATACTGCCTTAGAAACCTTTTCTGCTTTATCCAAAATCCTTAAAATAGGGATAAGCGTCCCCACAGAGACTCCCAAAGATTTCAGAAGTCCCGTCAAAAGTGCTCGATTGTTGAGGATGATACCAAACCGCTTTATCCCTAAAGATATAAATACATTATAAATCACAGATAACACTTCTGCATCATAAATTAGAGGCAAAGCTCCATCTCCCACAATATCAATATCGCACTGATAAAATTGTCGATATCTTCCCGCTTGGGGACGCTCACCACGCCACACTGGCGCAATATGATAGCGTCGATACGGAAATGTAAGTTTGCTGTAATGCTGTGCCACATATCGAGCCAAGGGTACTGTAAGATCAAAGCGAAGCGCTAAGTCCTTTTCTTTTATACCTTGTTCCTGCGCCAATCGGTGCACTCCATAAATCTCATGATCGTTTCCTTTAGCAAGAAGTGTAGATACCCGTTCCACTGCGGGCGTTTCTAGCGGTGTAAATCCGTACAATTCAAATTGTTCTTTAATTTTATCCAGTAGCGCATTAAACGCAATTTGTTCTCTGGGTAGAAATTCTGGAAATCCGGAAATATTTGTTAACATATGATCCTCATGATTATAAAAATTCCCAAAAAGCCCTGTCATAGGGGGGTAATTTAGATTTTTCAGCCGCAGTGTATTCTTTTACGAAGGTTCCATTTTTAAGTACCAGAACACGGTCTCCATAGCGAATTGCCTGAGCCATATTATGGGTAATCATGATACAGGTGCGCTGATACTGAGTCACAATCTTGGCGGTTAATTCCATAATACGATCACTATTTATGGGGTCTAGCGCTGCAGTAATTTCATCGAGTAGTAAGATACTGGAATCTTGTGCGATCGCCATTAAAAGACTGAGTCCTTGTCTTTGTCCTCCAGATAAATTCCCGACAAATTCTTTTAGCCTATGCTCAAGGCCTATACCTAGTATACTGCATTTTTCTTTACACAACGTCCATCGATAAGGGGTAAAGAATCGTTTTAATCCTCTTTTTTGTCCTCTTTTTAGAGCAAATGCCATGTTTTCAAAAATAGTCATTTGTGCTATAGTTCCAGCCTTAGGATCTTGTACGACCATAGATACTAAGCGAGATCTTTCCATGGGCGTACTAAAAGTTACATCCTTTCCAAGAATATAGATCTTACCGGAGTCAGGGGTGATAGCCCCTGAGATAAGATTAAAAAGTGTAGATTTTCCAGCGCCATTACTGCCTACAACTACAAGAAACTCTCCCTCTTTTACCTGTACATTTAATCCATTTAGGACTTTCCGCTCTAGCGGAGTCCCTTTACCTAAGGTAACAGTTACGTGTTCTAATCTTAACATACAGTGCTCTCGAGAACATTTTGACAAAAATTAAGCGCTATTTTTCTGGTCTTTTTATTAATATCTGTGAATTTTTTTTCCACTCTTCCAGAGCACACATTGTGCTTTATGGCGATAACGTTTTTAGGGTTATGTAAAGGGTTGCTCAGCACGGATCCCTCCTTGGAATACACATAGTAATAATCACCATGATACCTGTTAATACGTTTAAGTCAGAGGTTGTAAGTCCTAGTACCTCACTGTGGAGCCCAAGCCCTATCAGTAAGCGATACAGCACAGAACCTATCAAACAACTTAAAATTTTTATGCTCATAGAGTGGTAGGGTAAAATACGTTCCCCTATCATGACGGAAAGAAGCCCAACAATCACCGTACCTACTCCACTTCCCACATCTGCAAAGCCTTGATGATGACTAAACACTCCTCCCGCTAAGGCGATGAGGGCATTACTTAAAGCTAAGGCCAACAACATCATCTTGGATACGTTCACTCCACTATTACGACTTAACTGCTTATTGTGTCCTACGCTTTGTAAAGCAAGTCCAAAATCCGTCCTCAGCACGTAGGCTAGCCCAATCCAGAGAGATCCTGCAATAATAATTAACGTAACCATAGGATTTTCAGAAAATATAGTAGTACTATTTATGAATGTAATATTGGGAATTCCTCCCATAATACGTAAGTTTATAGAATAAAGCATAAAGCCTGTTAATATTCCAGAAAGAAGATCTGTTATTTTAAATTGAATGTGAAGTATGCCTGTAATGGCTCCAGCCAAGGCACCTGCCCCCAATGAAGCTAGTAATGATATATAGGGATCACAGCCAAATTTAATAAGCACGCTGGACACTGCAGCCCCCAGAACGAAGCTGCCGTCACAGGTTAAATCAGGAAATTGAATAACACGAAAGGTCATGTAGATTCCCATGGCTACAATTCCAAAAATAAGTCCTATTTCAAGACTCATCATAATTTCGTTCAGTCTCATGAGCCGCCTCTTGGAATAATTTTGGCAGCCTGAGCTTTAAGGGATTCTGGAAGGATAATTCCAATCCTTTCTGCCGCTGCTTCATTAAGGTACAGTTCAGTGTTTTTAGGAAACTCTACAGGAATAGTGCTTAAATCTTCTCCTTTAAGGCATCTGACAATAATTTGAGCGGTTTGAAGACCAATTTTATATTGATTAGGCCCCAAAGCCGCCAATGCGCCAAGGTGAACCGCATCTGTATCGCTCACATAAACCGGAATTTTTACCTTTGTTGCTACGTTGATTATGGTTTTTAAAGCCGAAAGTGCTGTGCTATCGTTACTAATAAAGATAGCGTCTACCTGGGAAGCAAGTTTTGTGGCGGCTTGAGAAACCTCTGAAGTTTTGTTAGCAGTCTGTAAGACTAAACGAATTCCTAACTTAGGACATAAAGCTTCTAATTGTTTTATCAAGCTTAAAGAATTCATTTCACCGGGATTATACAAAAACCCTAATCGCTTTAATCCAGGATAAATTTTTTTAAAGACTTGAATTTGAGGAGTCAATGAAACAAAATTTGATACTCCAGAGGTATGATTTCCTGGGGCATCTATCTTTTGTACAAGCTTAGCCTCTATCGGGTCTGTAATGGAGCTAAACACCAAGTTTACTTTCTTTTCTTTCACATACTTTAAAAAACTTTGGGCAGCAAGTGTTGCAACGCCCACCACTACATCTGGTTCCTTTCCTATAAACTTTGCTGCAATCTGTAAGGCTAACGAGGGATTTCCTTGAGCAGATTCTACACACACTTCTATATTTATTCCCTGCCTATATCCATTTTTTTCCAACCCATCAATGATGCCTCGTGTAGTTTGATCTAGGGCAGGGTGCTCAATAATTTTCTGAATAAAAACTTTTTTTATGGATTGTGCTGTCTGCATGCTCAAAGTGCTTAATTCGAGAAGTGCGGATGCCAAAATAATATTCATATTATTCTCCTGAGCTTTTTTTTAATTTTTTTAGCATTGTGGTGTATCCTTGGTAGGGCTCATTTTTTAAAAATCTTGCTACTTTTCCAATGGTAGTTAAACTTGAACCAGTTTTTTCATGAATTTCTCGATAAGACAGTCCTTTATGGAGATGTTTGCAGATATTCCAGCGTTCCGAAAGTGCTTCTAGTTCTGAAGGGGTACATAAATCTTTCAAAAAATTGTAAACTTCCACTTCGGTCTCCAATAAAAGAAACGCTTGACACAAATGTTCTAGATTATTGCGGTTACGCTTTCTCATGTGCATAAGCTCTGTTTTTATGCTACAGTAGTATACTAGTACAGTATATCATTATAGTCAAGCTCTAACCTATACAAAAAGAGAATGTGGTCAATCACCTTAAATTAGGTGTATAATGAAGGTAAGATAAAAAAATTTCCACAAACCCATAAAGTAGCAATGCAAAAAGAAAGAGAGTCCCGAAGCAAAAAATAAACACAAAAGGAAGCATCAGAAGTAGATAGCGCAATCAATATAAGCAAGAAGGCAAATTACCATACTAAAGAACGTTTAACGTGTAAACGTAAAATAGATTATTCAAGGACAGAATTAATTGGTCAAAAATAATGAGAATATTATATAATATCTATACTAATTTAGCTTGAAAATCAATTTGAAAGAACTGAAGTAAGACTTTATATCATTGAGTACTATTATCGCTCTATGTAAGTTCAGAATTTTTTAACAGGGTTCAGGCCAGACGAATATAGCGGTGAGCACATTAGCCTACATCCAATTGATTCTATCCATGCTTTTATCTTGTAAAAGTTATGGAATGAAACATGATCTAAAATATCCTTTATATCTTCCAAATATCCATCTGACTTTTTTTTGATTTGCTTCCACATAAGAAAAGGTTTTTTATCGCTAAATCCCAGCTTCTTTAATATTACTAGGGCGTATAGTATACTCAGAACCTATATTTATAGATTATCGATCCGCCTTAACAAGCGTATAGAATGCGCGATCATCACCCTATTTTCGGCAGCTTCTACAGCCATCTCGTACGCTTTAGACAATCTTGGATAATGCTTGAGCCAAGCCAAGGTTCGTTTAACGACCCATCTTTTGGCGAGTGCAGCCCATCCTAAGGTTCTGAAATTTTAATTGTCTTGTTAAGACCATTTCCCACAAACGCTAGCATGGTTTTTCCATACCCGAAATCGACGAAAACGCTTTTGAGTGTCGGATATTTTGCAGAGTCTCTTAAAAAACATTGCACTCCCCTACTGTGATTAGCATCATAAACAGTACCGTGCACCAGATTTCCTTGTATATCCACAACACGATAGCGTTTACGTCCTTTTTTTCCTCCGCCAATGTCGCGTTGTTCACAAGCCCGGGTAGTTTTGACACTGTGTAAATCAATTCTGCTATAGCTCGGGTGTTCATTGTCACTAGCCTTTATCCGACTTATCTTAACAAACTGGCTCAGTACCTTTTCCCATATTCTTTTGATCCTGAATCTTCGAGAAAACGAATGTACGATGGAGTATTTCGGAAAATCTTTAGGAAGCATTCGCCATGGGCAGCCACTCTTTATTATGTAAACTACTCCATTAGCTTTTGCTTCTCGTGTTTACTTTTATTACTATACTTGCCCCATTCAAAATAATTCTTAATGCGCTCTTATCCTGATCGGTTAAATCTCTTGGATTACTCATTCTTATTACCCCCCTAGCTTCACTATACTCCCTTCGTTTATCCATGAACACAAGTTCTGAGAATAAATATCCTACAATCTAGTATTTTTATTATCTTTGACAAACGATTGTAGCTTTGAATAGTTCAGGCTACGTTTACGCCTTAAACGTTTTTTTACCATGCTAATTTTTTTTTATATTGATTACCCCATCTACTAACTGTATTTCTGGGTATCTTAAATACTGATGATGCTTTTTTTTGTCTTAACTTTTTTTAAATTATTATTTTATTTTTTATTGTAGGATATTTATGCACTTAATGCAAGGTAATTTACAGTAGCTGCCGATTAAAATGTTTAAAAATTCTAAAAAAATAATGAAGTTTTATCTCAATACATGCAAAAATATCAGATACAAAGTGAGGCCAACGATCAAATGTTTCCATAATAAGAAAATTTCGCTTAAACTTAGAGTTAAAAAATTTTAAAATGCACAATAAGAAAAAGTACTATTGCTACTAAGCTTGCAGTATGTTAAAGTGAAAAAGCCATTTGGCTATAACGATAAACGCTATGTGCAGTAAACGTTGCGGACCCGGGGGCAGAACCCGGCGCCTCCACCAAAAAAGAAATCAATTCTTTTTCTCTGGGGGCGAATTAGGATCGACGTACGTTGGACCATATGGTTTTCGTTCACTATGGTACCAGTGTATTGGGCCAAAAACATAAATGCGAACTTTAACAACGCATTTGGCGAAGTTGCCGTTAAGAAAGCCGCGAATGGTGAACTTTCGGCCGGTGTACGGTATGCTATAGCTGCTTAGAGCGCTCTAGTATATCAACCTAAGTCAGCGGTTTTGGGAGCACCGGGCAACAGAAAGCTCCCGAGAGTGAGAGAGGAGATATGCAATATCAAACATGGGTTGAAGAAGGAAAATATGGTGTTATTCGAAAAGCGCTTCAGTATATTGCGAGACGAATAGAAAACCCTCCCCAACTTTATTTTACCTTTGATCCCCGGATTTCTGGAGTGCAAATGGATAAAAATTTACGCCTCAAATATACAGAAGAGATGACAATATTGTTACATGATCAATTTTGGAATTTAAGGATCAAAGAAGATCTTTTTTCTGTAGAACTCGCTTTTGATGAAGAGCAGCACTTAATTGTCGTCCCATTTAAAGCGTTACGCTCATTCATTGACCCTGATGCAAAATTTGCGCTTCAGTTTTATCCTCCTCAAGACGAGGGTATTAAGAATGGAGAGGCAGCGCAAGAAAAAAATTCGAGAGTTATTGTTCTAGATCGATTCAGAAAAAATTCTTCTGAATCCTCGGATTGATTATTACAGTAAATTGTAAGGTTATTTTTGTAAAAAACTTCACGGAGCAAGCAAGAGAGTTTATATCAAGGTGTAAGCTTTGATTAATTACAGTAAAAGGATGTAACCGTTGGATAGATAGTAATGATTTATTGGAGTAGTAATGTTGTAATCACACTGAAAATGAATAACACAGTACGGGAACACCCCAAAACTAAGACCGTTTTATCCTGGAAATCAATGCTCTTTAACATTTTACTAAAAAAAATAGTGTAGGCTTTAAATCTGAGTGATTTTATGCGCTAAAAGAGAGAAAAGTACTGATTTTTTGTGAAAAACGACATAAATCAAAAAACTTTTTCTGGGTGTACTGAACAAAAGCGTATTATCGTCTTGTTTTTAGCCATCGTATAAGAACAGGTGTCTTTTGCGTCCAAAACATAAAACCACTTTTAAGCATTACCTTACTTTGTTTTACAGGGAACCTGCGTACTATTACACATTACCAGCTATGATTTTGATCATTTTGATACTGTGTATTAAAATAGCTGTTTTAGTTTAAAAATCCCAGTTTTTCCTTTCCATAATGTATATCTTGTAGGGTAACCTGTGTGTAAAATTTATAATGACGTAAACTATTTTTCTAACCTATTAAGGCATATTTTAGTCAAGGTTAGTGGAATAACTTTGGCTGATGAAGTAGACCTCTCATACTCTTTGGATAGCCTTTTACAATGATGGAATCAAGCAAATAAACGCTCTACAATCCTGTGCTGGACCTTAACCCAATTAGTGTGTTCTGCATCTTTTACACTGCTAAGCAAAGCCCCTTGCGTATGAAGATCAACCCACTGGTGTAGATATCCTTGATGCGCTAAAATTCTTATTAGCCTTGGAGCGCTCTCCTTCAAGCAAAATAATACTCTTTTGGCACATTTTTTATCATGAGGCCTAGCGCTGTGCACATCACCATTTAGCCAATAGCCTAAGGGGCTTCCCCCTAGATATTTTTTCTTACCCTTTTCTTGCTTCTATCGCTTCATTGTTTAACAAAGCGTGGGTCCATGTTCTGATTATTCATGATTCCTATGCTAGGACTTTGCTTTTTTCACTGCTTCATTCTAATGATATCTTTGGATTTATCCATCAATGCTTCAATGATTTCTCTATGCTTTAGCCTATTAAAGTCATTCAATACTCTCTTTCATGGCCTAAACTCTTGAGGGCGATCCCTCCAAAACAGCCGTGTTTCAATATAAACTATGCCGCTCTATATTCGTCTAGCATCCTTAGGGGGTAACTTTCCTTTGCTTTCCCGTGCGCTTGTTGGTTCCTTCCTCTATGGCTTTACTTACTGTATTAATCTATGGGCTAGTGAATATTTTTCCTTTTATCCCACTATGTTTGTACACCTAGTGCAAAGTGATTGAATTTAGTTTTGGAATTTACGAAGCTTCACAGAATTTGATACACTCCTTTCATCAGACAAATCTCTGTATCCAATACGCCTGTCGGTCTGGAATTTACTCCATGAGCCTCATAATTATTTAGGGCTAAACAACTCAGGGTGTACTAGAAATCACCCACGGTGCGGGACCAAAATAGTCTGTAAAAACTGTAGGATAATACAATTCAATAAGATTTTTAGGCACTGGAGGCTCGACAATCTTTTCTTGTCCAGGAACCGGAACAGTGGCAGAAGCTTCAGCTGAAGCTTCTGCAGGAGGAGGTTCTACAGGGGGTGGAGGTAGCGGTGTAACACCGGGATCTCCTGGACCAAGAGGGATGAGAGGAGGTAGTGTAATATCAGGGGGATCTGAAAAACAAGGAAAAGTTGATACCATAATAAAAATGAGTATTTCTATTTTCCAGCGTACGCGTTGAAAACTCATCCTACACATAAAGTCTTATTCCTTCCAATTATGATGTTTAGAATTTTAAGCTAACAGCACATCATCTTCAACAGACATGGGTTTTCCTTTGGGATCTGAAAGTGCCACCGCCATGTTTTTTAACGTTTTTTCAACTAAAGCCACCCTCTTTTGATCTCCTTTATCTTTTAATTTTGATTCTTCTTTTTTTTCTTTTTTATTATCTTCTTTTTCCTTTGATTTTTCTTCTTTATTGTCTGATTCTTCTTCTTTCATAGTAGACTTGACTTCTTTTTTTAATTCTCCAGAATCTTTGTTCGTTTCTTCACTCTTTTCTTGAATACTAGATAAGTTGATATCTTTTTTTTCTTCACCTGAAGACTGTTCTTTTGTAGCATCTGTTTTTTCAGAAGAAGTTTCTTCTTTTCCCTCTTTTTTTTTACATCCTGCTATAAGTCCTAACAAAACTAGAGAAAGTGCACACACGGTGCCTAAAATGGGAAGAGTTTTTTGCGTCATATCTCGCTCCTTAAATTTTTTCTGTACTTATTCTGGCAGAATAATCTAAATAAATAGCTAAACAATTTTATTAATTTCAGCATTATTTTATAAAAATCTTATTCAATCTAGAGCGCGTCCTCAAATTAAAATAAGTGTGCGGTAAGATCTTCTAAAATAAGTATGAGAACATCGACGCTATAATATTGCCAAAGCAATTTTCTTCTGTAGAGTTAAGGGATTATGGGTCGGCCCATTAATTCATAATCGACTGTTTTCAATACAGTATTCTGGATACTTTCTACTGATGCACCGTAGTAGGAGTTCCACCGAACTTTAGACACTGGAGTCAAATCAAAGCTCGTTTTTGGCGAAAAAAAGATTGGAAATGTTCATTAAAAATGTTGATTATAAGCTGCTTATAATATATTTGAGCTACTAAAAAATACTCCCCCAGGTGGAAGGCATAAAAAAAGAAAATCCGGATAAACATAAAAAAAGCGTATCCCTAAGAGACAAGTCTTAGAGCCTCAAGACACGCTAATAGAAGCCATAATTACCGCGGGTAGCATAGAAGATCTGAAAAAAGTTACTGACTTAATAGACAAGCTGATATCGGAGATGGTGCGAGCTGATAAACACTAGGAAAGTGATAGGATTCTTCAGAACGTCTTTTCACAAGGTATATTGTAATCTGCGTGACTATCAAAAGAACTCTAGAAACTTAGGTGCTTTATGGAGCACATTTTGCGCCGCTAACACGGGTGTGGCATAGCAAAAAAATATGAAAAAATACCGCTTCTTTCATCGCAATTATCTCTATTCACTGAAGCAATCTTTGAAGCCGTATAATAATTTAACAACAAGACTTAGAACGAAAGTCAAGCTCCTATTTATTTTGGACATAACATACCAAATAGAATATGAAATTTAATTCCTCACACGTCATAAGGACGGGTCTGGATTTGAAGCCATAGAGTAATTTCCGAAGAAAGATAAGGACTGAGCGTTTCAAAAACTTTTTGATGATAAGAATTTAACCAAGAGATACGTTGTTTTCCTAATATTTTTGGTTGAATAAGGCGTCGTTGAAAAGGAGCAAGACTTAAAACGCTTAATCGCAGCCATTCTTGCTGATCTGTTTCAACGGAAAAAAGATTTTCTAGTCGAATCCCCCAAAATCCTTTGCGATAATACCCAGGTTCATTGGACAAAACCATTCCAGGTTCTAACGGTGTTCTGCTGTGAGCGCTAAGCTGAATGGGGCCTTCATGAACATTGGAAAAAATACCCACCCCGTGTCCTGTAGCATGCTCATAGTTTTTGTGAGCTCCCCATAGAGCATTGCGTGCGAGAGTATCCAGTACACATCCATTGGTTCCTTTTGGAAAGGTTCCCATTGCCACATCAATATGTCCTTGAAGGACTTGAGTATAATCTTCTTGATACAAGGAATCAGGAGTCTCTAGGCCTAACCATACCGAGCGCGTCATATCTGTTGTTCCCCAATAATATTGTCCTCCCGCATCTATAAGATAAGGGCCATTTTGAATGTAGTTTTTTCCTTCTGGCAGAGGAATATAGTGAATCATCGCCCCGAAGGGCCCTGCTGCAGAGATGGTGGGAAAGCTTGGGCCTTGATAATAAGGAGAGTCTCTACGAAAAATTTCCAACTGAACACTAGCATCATATTCTGTAAAATTTCCAGTTACGCCTTGTGTTTCTATCCAGTATAAAAATCGTGTAAACGCAACCCCTTCCAAAATATGCGCTTGACGAATGGCGTCCAATTCTTCCTGAGTTTTGATACAGCGTTTTTCTTGCAGATTCCAAGGTTCCATGACGTACCCTTGAGGAAACCATTCTAAAAGACCTAAAGGTGTTTGTTTAGGGATATAATAAACTTTAGAAAATTTTTCCGTAACAATACGCTTCCAACGCTCTAACGGTAAACACGTGATGGATGGAGGTAAGGACTCTTTTTCTATTATAGGAGCGTCTACACCAATAAGCCACTGAATGCCCTGGAGAGCATTATCCCACCACCCTAGACCGTAGCCTTGAAGTGTGGGAAGAAAAGTATTTTTCGTACCAAGACGACATAAAAAAGATAGATCCTGAGAATTACAAACCAAGATGGGGTGTTGAAACCATTTTTTCCAAGATTGAGAAGATCTTCCAAGCGCAGGAAGATTAAATAAAGTCTGTGCTGGCTCCTGAGTAAAGCTAAAAAGCTTCTTAAAGCGGACTTCACAGGGAGCGTATTGAACACACATGGTTTCTTCTTGCTCTTTAGAGACTTGCCAAGGATCTATCAACACGACACGACTATGAGATTGAATATGATGATACAGTGCATCATATTCATAAACACAAGCGCGGTCCTTACACTCTTTTTCTGCCTGTAAAAGATAACGTCCGTCAGTAAATAACGCAATATCTTCAAGTCCTACCCAAAGCGTTCCAGAGGAACCGGTAAATCCGGAAAGCTTATGCATTGGATGATCAGATAAACGTGGTATTTGAAGAAATTGATTGGTACGAAAAACAAGAGCACTATCTGCGCCGGAATCACAAATTTTTTTACGAAAACTTTCTAACATCTATTTTTAATTGACCTACACCCTGTATTCTTAACAATACTACTCTTTGTGTCCTTCTAAACTCAAAGGATACCAGGAAGGATGGTTGGCGCCGTGAGAAACGCCTTGAATAATAGTAGGAACAAGCCGCACAGTGCTTCCCCCGGAAGGGTTTCCAAAAGCATGGACAATATAAAGTTTGTAGGGGGCCATATCCCCACTTTTTGACGCATAGGCCAGACAACGGCTGTTAGGTCCCCAAGAAGGTCGATCAATTACGAGCGCCCTAGCAATGGCTCTCTCTTGGCCTCCATTGCAATCTGAAACACATAAGTAATGCATACCCCGTACTCTTTTTACAAAAGCAATCCATTTTCCACAGGGCGACCAGGCAGGAGCAAAGTAGCGTCCTTCTCCCTGACTGATGCACAATGGAGCATCGCCAGAGTGTACACCACTAACGAAGAGTCGGGGAATACCTTTTTCGCGATCTGACACAAAAACCATTCTTTTTCCATCAGGAGAATAACTGGGAGAAACATCAATACAAGAGTTATAAGCACTGGTTAATGGATAAGCCTTACCTGAGTTTAAATTATAGGTAAACAAGGAAGCACCATTTTCTCCAGAACAAGAAAATATTACTTCACTCCCATCGGAAGAAATTCGGGTAGAATTAAAATTGCGTTGATAGGGAAGACGAAATTCGGTTTTCTCTACAAAATTCATTACACCAATCTGTTTGTGCTGGCCGTATCCCCGGTCAATGAGATACGTGACAATAGGACGCGTTCTTGCGCAATGCGGTAAAAATGCTCCAGTTCGACTTGGGGAAGTAATCAGTTTACACTCTTTTCCATCAATACTTACCAAGGCTACACACTGTTTTGCTACTCTTGAGCTTGAATCCTGAATTTCGTATGTATAGGCAATCACTGAATGAAAATATCCGGCTTCTCCGGTGAACTGTTTGTAAATTGCATTGGAAATTCGGTGAGCAAAAAGCCGCTTGTTGCTTCCTTTTTGACGTACTACACGTCTTCCGAGGCATCGTTTCGTAAGTGCATTAAAAAAACTTAACCGACATACTTGTTGATCGTTTTCTTCTTTAAGATATGCTTGCACGAACATTGCACCTGGAACATGGGACCAACTTTGTAAATTTACAGTGTCCACAAATTCTTCAGAATTCGGAGTACCAGAACTTTCTCCTACTGTGGGTAAAATTCTAAAAAATCCAGAACACTTTAGATTATCCTCTATAATTTTTTGTGTACCGGACGCGTCATTTAGACCCGAAATACATACTGGGATCACAATACTAATTCCTTTGCGAACACTCAGCTCTAACGTAGCAGCGGCTTTCATTGTTCTCACGTCAAAAGTGGCCACAACAAAAAAGACGCTTATTAACTTAAATATCTTTGAATCGAAATCAGTTAACTTTTTCATTGAATTTTTTTTAATATTTAAATACACGTTTATATCTAACATTTTTTTCACTGCGATGCAAATCCTTCTTAAATTTTTTACAGGTCTACATGCATTATCTTTTGATCAAAGCACAAAGTTATTACGTTTTATAGTGTTGTCCTAAATAGTTAATAAATTTTATATAGCAATTGTTTTTAGCTTTAAAAACATATTCACGAAATTTTCTTTAAAACATCATCTTTTTTATTTTCTAGGTAGCAGCAAAAAAAGAAGTAGAATTTCTATAGTATTTTGAAATATTTTCAAATTCAAATACAATTATTAATTAATAAATTGTGCTATCTTAAATATGCTCTATATACACAAAAACAATTAAAATTAGAGAAATTTAACTACAGAACGTTCTTATGAAAAAGTGCAAATATGAACCTGATTTAAGCCCCATAAAGAATATTTTATTGCAAGAAATATTTTTCTAAGAATGACACAAAATCTAGCCACATACGCGGCTTTCAGTGCGATCGATGCGGAGATTTCGGATATCCATTTACGCCAAAAAACCCTCGCGGTGTAGACCCTATGCTACAAAAATTAGGGATTCTTTTGTAGAGACATTCAACTAAAACACAATAAGAAGGGAGTGATGAAATTAAGAATATTTTGAGAAGTGTCCTGGAAGAAATAAAAAAGCTTTAAAGGACGGTGCACCTTATCCACGCTACGGCTTAAAGAAATCGGACGAGATGACCAGTATTGTTGTTCGTTTGGTTAATAAAGTGTGTCGACATTTATAATGAACGGTTGTAAGATTAAGGTGTTTAGTTACAAGAAGAGATAAGATTACGAAGGATACAAGACGACCAATGGGAACGAATAAAACAAAGTTTTTCTGGGAAAGAAGGGGATTCAGAACGTATTAATGGCGCTAAAAGCCACGAATGTGAACAAATTTTGTGTCATTCTTAGAGAAGTATTTTTGCAACAAAGCATGGTTTAGGAAGTCTAAATTAATTTCATATTGGCACTTTATCATAAAACCGTTCTTTAGTTAAATGTCTGTACACTTATTCATCGAAGCGGACTTGCAAAAAATAATCAGAAATGCTGTTAAGGTTATTCTAAAAATTTTTTATTGATTTGAAAATTTAAAAAATTGGCATAAAGATTATTCCTAATAATTATTTGAATATAGTAAAAAAAATTGAAATTATAATATATCAAAAAACGTACTTATAGTCTGATATAAGCCTTGGTATAAGGTGATGTTTAGTCTAATCTATGGCTTCATAATAGCCCATAATTTCTTAGTTGGGTTCAGTTCAACAGAATATGGCGGTAAGAAAAACGAAACCGCAGTCAACCAATTCAATCAATTCTTTTTTCTAAAAGGTGTGGAATGAAGCGTAATCCACAGTTAAGTCGGATGTTAGCGCTTTAATTAACCAACATTCTAGCCAATCAGTGTTATAAGAGTAAGAGCTTATCCGCAAATTAATTAGGAGGAAAGAATCTGCGCAAGAGTAGTCTGTTAAGTGACATGTAAATGTTATTCTCTGTAGAAGAACAAAGCAAGTCGTATTCTTTTGATAGCCTTCTATTTCTACCAAGCCATCCAAATGTTCGTTCTACAACCCATCGTCTCCGTTGAACCTTAAAGCCCCCCTCTATCCT
>NZ_PHHC01000066.1 GCF_002930195.1 Holospora curviuscula
GATACGCGCTTTTGCTAAAGAGGCTAGGCCAAGGGAATGAATAAAAGCAACGCGCTCACAGTAATACCGAAAATATTGGATTGGCTGAATAGTAAAGGATCGATTCTCTCTATAGATGCCATGGGATTTCAAAAAAAATTGCAGATAAAATCCTGGGTAAAGGAAGACATTATCTATTTTCTCTCAAAGGTAATCAGGGAAATCTTTTAGATGATGTGACGCGATATTTTGAAAAAGCACCATTAGAAAAGATTAAATATTGCAAAAATTATGATAAGGGGAACGCTAGGATTGAAGTTAGAAAATGCTCGGTAAGTCAGGATAGTCAATGGCTCATCTTAAATACCCCTAATGGGCTTTCCATTAAAAGCATGGCGCGGATAGAATCGGCTCGTGAGATAAAAGGTAAGTGTTCTAGTGAAGTGCGGTAGTATGGATCTTCTTTAGAAGTTAGTCCTGAAACAATGCTCTCATATATTAAAAGCCATTGGGCCTTACATTGAGTAGTAGATAGGTCATTTGGTGAGGATCAAAGAAGAATACGAAAAGAAAACGCTCCCCACAGTATGGCAATAAGCAGGCATATAGCTCTGAACAAGCTCATGTGCCAGGACAATCAATCAAGCGGTTCAGAAAAATGGGGGGGGGCTGGAGTGATGACATACTTTTCCGTATCTTGCAACAAAATTTTTTTATGAGGTGGCTCTGCATAAAACGCCCTAATATGCGTCTTCAAATTCTAGGAGGAAGATGGTTTAGGTGTCAAGAATTGCTAGGGAAAGGAAAAAAAGCATCCCAAAATGATATAACCAAAGCAGCCTAAACAGAGCATAATAAGAGTAAGAAAGAATTAATAGATAGAACATATTCAGTAGATTTTAGAAAAAAGTATTGAAAATAAACGCTAAAGCAGCACTTTCATAGAGTGAAGTTTCGGATAGATTTGGGACATCGAGAGCAGTGATATTTAGATGGAGCAAGAAGTTACAGCCTCAAAACACTAGAAATTAGCCTTGAAAAAATCTGAGCAAAGACAGTTTAAGAAATAATATAGAGCAGTTCCCAGATAGCGATCGTCGAGAAAGCGGCGAAAGATTAGGGATTAGCGAGTTTAGTATAAATATGCAATAAAGCGTTTAGGCGTGACCTATAAAAAAACACTCCATCCTGCGAGAACAGATCTAGAAAAAAGATCTATGTTCTGCCAAAGGATTGAGGCACAAGAAAAAGACGGAAAATCAATGGATTACCTAGAAAAAAGTCCCAGGATATGCCCCAGAAACACAGCTATTCTTGGAAGGTAAGGTGTTATTATGGGATTCATGATGGGGGAAAAACACACAACACATGCTATAGGGGCGCTTATCGGCGCCACAATAGTTGCGATGGGTCTATTGAGTGGGTCAGTTAATACGGATGTTTTTACTTGTTGGGTAAAACATATATTACTCCCTAATGTTCCAGAAAAAAGGGGTAGTGTCATGAACAATGCTTTTTCCACAAGGAAAAAGATAGCTAGCTGATGAGAGAAAGCGCTGGTCATGTTTTCTTTTATTGATCTTCCGTATTCTTCTGGCCTTCAGCCTATTGAGAACCAATGGGATTAGGCTAAAGACTCCTGAAATTGCTCCATCGATGCGTTATTTCCGCTCTATTTTTCATGGTCATTTTATACTGATTTGGCTATATATCAACGTTTAAAACGGTTAACTATGTCACCGCGTCCATACAGTATAGCGTTAAGAGGAACAATTATACTCTTTATAAAAGCAGTGAACAGCGCAGTGAACAGCAAAAAAAGAATTAATAAGATTTATCATACAAAAAACGACACTAAACAGATGGCATTCAATTTTGGATTCATGGAGAATTAATTGCATATCATTGATAATTTTAATTAGAGCTTGTCCGCAAATGAGAGATATGTTAGTGTATCTGGATGATGTTGGATGCAATTGAGGAATATAAATGAATAGAAGAGCGTATGAGACAGATTTAAAAGACAAAGAATGGGAATTAATATCGGAATATTTTATACCAAATATTAAGAAGGCTGGCAGGCCTGTGAAACACAGCAGAAGAGAGATATTAGA
>NZ_PHHC01000067.1 GCF_002930195.1 Holospora curviuscula
ACAAGCCCTCATTGCACCGTTGAGAGTTCTGGCAGCGGCGGCTCAGGCGCTGGAGGGGGCATCGGCTTCCCAAATTCATGCCTGCGATGAAGCCTTGGATAACGCTCTTCAACATAACTTTGTGCTGGCAGTTCCGGTGGCTTCCGGACTATTGGAGGCTGCCGCCGTGGTGGGAGGAACCATCGCTACCCTCTGGGCCGGGGAAAAAGTGGTGAACGTCCTTGAGCAGGATCACTGGAATCAGGAGAAAAAAGATCCCCAAAAACAGGAACCTAAGCAAGACCAAAAAGAAGACTCTAAAGAGGGCGGCGCCGGAAAACCTCCCCCTGGAGCGGGCCCTGCTGCAGTCCTGGCAGGCGGGGAGACCGTTCGCAGAATGACTCAAAAATCTTCGGATCAACAGATCGGAGGAAGAGATAAGAAAGTACGGCCCGAAGTGCAGCCCGAAAAAAACAAGAAAAAGGATACAGATCAGGAATTGGCTAAAGAAAAAGTTCAATCTAAAGAAAGTGTCCAAATTATAGAGGCGAATAATCCTAATGCTATGGAAGCGCTTCAAAATAAATTTAAAGCTGTAGAAAGTGCTCAAAAAAATGCTGTAGAAGTGAGAGTACTTCCGGACCAAAGAATCCGTTATCACGCTCCGGAAAGAGCTTCTACGAACCCTGGTCCCACGAAGGGTGCTGCTCATGTTACAGAATATAACCCAAAAAATGGGCAAGTTAGATCTTGGCATGAAAGTCACGATCAGAAAGGTAACGTTAATCGAGTGCATCCTAAAGAAGTAAATGGTCAAGCGGTGGATGGCCCTCATTATCCACTTACTCAAAAAGATCTGGAAGCAGGATTTAAAGGAGGGTCAAAGTAATGCATATCTTTACAGATTACCAAGGGAAGGTTCATGACCCTTACGCAGAACAAGGAAATGGTACTACTCGTTACCTTGCGGGATTTTTGATGAAAGATTTATTATTGAAGCATTGGGGAACTTATGAACTATCGGAAAGTCCTTGGGAATCTGAGCTTATTCAATTTGCTAAAGATAGTACTCCATCTTTGGTAGAAGCGGAGATGGAAGATCATTATCCGAGTCATGAAATTATGCTTTATATTTCAGAAACGATAATGATCAATGGGGGTATGTGTGGTGATATTGTAGAATTTATAGGGATTGCTAATGATCTTTTTGTTGGCCGTCGTACTATAAAAGTCGTGGAGGAGAAATATTTTATAACAGAACAATATGATCCTTTCATGGCTTGGCCGCTTCCCTGTCCGGGCCCCCCCTATGGGCGCCGGCCCTACCTTCAGGGCCAAGACCCACCCCGGAGCCAGGCGGTGATTTGGGTGCCTTTTCCTATTTTGAGGTTTGCCTTTTTTGCCAAGGAGGTGGCGCTTTTTGGTCGGCCTTTTGAAGCCATGCAGCGGGTGGCTCAGGAGCAACTAGAGCAGCTGGACAGTCGCCTTATCCACCCGGAATATTTCTTTATTTTGGCTCGGGTGCTGGAGTTGGAGGACACTCCGGAATCCCGGAACAGCTTGGATATCCTGGCTAACAACCTGTTCTTGGGGGAAAAACCCTTGACTCAAGCCTGGGTGGAAGGACCTCAAGAGGCGCCGTGGCTGCGATGAAATTTTGGACCTTCCTAACTCAACTTTGGAGTCAGTTTAAGGGCCAGGTGCGCATTCAGGCTCGCGAGAAGCTCCTTCTGAGCCCCGCCCTGAAGTATGACAGCTTTGAGAAGGTTTCGGTGGTAAAGGACTCTCGCATTCTCCAGAAAATCCAGGCTCGCCAAGGCCAAGGGGTGGACTACCTGGACTGTTCTGTTCAGGGTCATTTGGCGGTGGATACGCCGCACCTGGAGGTTATTTCCACAACGGGCCAGCGCCCCTCGGGCCTAGAGGTGGCGCCTCGCCCCGAGTTTACCGAGATTCATCACACGGTCCTGCCCTCTATTACTCAAGAATCCCAGAGACCTCGTACCATTTTTAAGCCTGCCTTTAAGGCCGCTCTGGGGGTGGGCGTTGCAGCTCTGGCAGGGGCCAGCGGAGGGATTGCCTCTGGCGTGCTTGCAGCGTCCGCTCAGGCCTTCATCCAGAAGGGAGGCCTGGAGTCTTTGGCCAATCACGAATCCCTCCAGCTCTCGGATATGCTCAAGGCAGCGGGAAAAAGCCTTGCAGTGCAAGGGCTAAGCTTGGGTGTGGGGGACCTGGGCAGCGCCGGGAACCTGATTAAGACGACGGCAGCCCATAGCTTGGTGTATCAGGAAAATCCTGTAAAAACCCTTGCCCGCCAAGGTGTTCTGCAGA
>NZ_PHHC01000068.1 GCF_002930195.1 Holospora curviuscula
TCGGCCAGGCCTATCGTAGCGGTCTTTCGGGGCTGGAACATAAATTACTCCACGGAGCCTTGGCCATGGCCTCTAGCCTATCCCTCCAGGCTCTGGAAAGCGGCACTGGAGACTGGAATCAGGCTCTTCTGGCGGCAGGCGCCACCATGGCGGTGGAGACGTGTGCGCAGGGCGTTACAGAAGGAATTCGAGACCAGCTGCCTCAAAGAGCCCAGGGGGAAGGGCAGGAGGCCTACACTGAGCGCTGTCAGGAGGCAGCCCAGGCGTTGGCAGGTCGGGCGGTGGCATCGCTAAGAATCCTCCTGGCTACGGGGTTAGCCTTGGCGGGCAAGGATTCCGGAGATATCCAGGCCTGTGACACCGCGGCCACCACTGGCTTGGAGGAAAATTTTGTCACCACCATTCTGGCAGTAGCCTACGATGTAGCCCAGGGCGTTCAGGAAGTACGTGACGAGATCCAGGAGGGCAATTACTGGAGCGCCGCCGCTCAGGGGGCTCTAGCCGCCGGATCCGTAACCTTAGATCTAGCCAGCGCAGGGGTGGGGAGCACGCTGGCCAAGGCAGGAGTCCGCCTGGCGCGAACCGCCTTAAGCAAAGACAAGGGCCCGGGGATACTGAAAAAAGAGGGCAGCAATGCTTCGGGTCTAAAGGCCACAGGAAAACAGCGCCAGGAAAAGAAAGCGGATATGACCCCGGCGGAATCCCGGGCGTATTTCGAACGCTACAAAGACAATCCTGTGCCGGTGGGTAAGTATAAAGAGAAAAAAATGAAAGATATTGCTAGAGGACGTACAAAAGAAACTGGACTCAAGTATGAACAGCACCATGTATATTGCTAGAGGACGTACAAAAGAAACTGGACTCAAGTATGAACAGCACCATGTATGGCCCGTGGCTCAGTCTCGAGAAATTTCTAAAGTTACTGGAAAGCAGTATAAAAATAGTGCAGTTATTCCTTTGCCTAAAAAAATACATAAAGCCCAGGGGCGTAAATTGATTCACAAAAGAAATGAGACACTTAAGCCACAGAATCCAAGAGAATCCCTATTGCAAGGGGTGCAAGATACTCGCCAAGGCTTGCTGAATGCGGGGTGTGATCCCATGAAGACCAATGAGGCTTGCCTAGAGGCACTGAAGACAATTAAGGCGGACAACCCGGAAGGATTTTCTGGAAAAATCCCTCCCAAACCCTAGAAAATGGAGATACAAATGACAAGACAACAAATTTATAATGAAATTCGTGAACGATCACCTCTTGATATTTATAGTGCGCCAGAATTACTGGAAGCTTTGGAATTATTCGAAAACGAAGACTTATTGGAAGATCTAGAAGACCTATACCAAGAGTGGGGAAGTCTTCCAAAAATATATTGTACGGATAAAGAAGAAGACATAGAACATATTCAACAATGCGAATCGTTATTTGAGTTTATTACTGAAGCTATTTTCAATCACGGGGACCCTTCCGTGATCCCCCCATTGCTGAAGTATGTTCCCTCAGATGATGACGATAAAGAGGATTCAGTCTTTATGGAGGATTATTCCAGTGAGCAACTCTGTAATGGCATTACCGATGCAGATTATTTTGGGGAAGACTACATTCCCGTGCTGTTGGGGTGTATTCATGAACTTTTGCCCCGAGCGATAGATGCTGCAGATTCTTTTTTGTATCAAATGATTTTGGATGACTTGGTTTATTTTAAAGAAACTCGTCCTCTAGTAAGTTATTTTTATTTGGCGCAAAAAGAATCTCTGAGGAAAATTTTCGACTACTCAATT
>NZ_PHHC01000069.1 GCF_002930195.1 Holospora curviuscula
AATGAGTTTGGCAGGCCATTGGCGCTTGCATCAATTAATTGTATTCTGGGATGATAATGGTGTCACCATCGATGGTCCTGTGAGTCTTAGCCAAAGTGATGATATTATTCAGCGATTCAAAGCCTCTGGATGGAATACTTTAAGCATCGACGGCCATGATTTTAGTGCCATCCATCGCGCCATTGAGTGCGCGCATAAGGCATGTCAGCCCACGCTCATTGGGTGCCGAACACGTATTGGATATGGTTCTCCTAATAAAATGGGGTCTTGTCACGTGCACGGATCTCCGCTAGGTGCTCAAGAAACTCAGGCAGTAAGAAAAGCACTTTCCTGGCCTTGGGAAGAACCTTTTTTTGTGCCAGAGTCGCTGTTAATAGACTGGAAATACTTTACGCACCGGTCTTTTACATTGCGCAATGCTTGGAGAGCACGACTTTCTCAGCAAAGTCCCCAAATCCAAGCTCGTTTTTACGATGCGTTGAACAGTTCTCTTTTAAACCAAGAGACGATAGAGCAGCTCAAGCTCCAACGTTCTGAATACGAAAAAACACGCCCCTGGATTTCTACTCGTAGCGCCTCTGGCGCCGTATTAGCGGGGATTTTTCCCCATACCCGATTGTTAACGGGGTCAGCAGATCTTAAAGATTCCACCTGTACTGCTCCAGAACATTGGAATCCCTACCGTCCCTTTTTGCATTACGGTATTCGGGAACACGCCATGGCAGCTGTTATGAACGGAATTGCAGCGCATGGTGGCTTTATTCCCTGTGGCGGTACATTTTTAGTGTTTTCAGACTACCTTCGTCCCGCCCTTCGACTTTCTGCGTTAATGGGAGTAAAAGTTATATATATCATGACCCATGATTCTATTGGTCTTGGAGAAGATGGTCCAACCCATCAACCGATTGAACACTTGGTTTCTTTACGGGCTATCCCTAATTTAACTGTATTGCGTCCTGGAGACAGCATAGAAGTAGTGGAATGTTGGGAAATTGCGTTAAAAGTGAACGGTCCTGTGGTGCTGTGTTTATCTCGCCAGCCTCTTCCTTATTTTAGAAATGAAGGTGGAAAGGGAAATCAGTGTGAAGAAGGCGCGTATCCTTTAGTGTCTGTCCAGGTCCCCAAAGTCAATATTTGGGCCAGTGGCTCTGAAGTTTCTTTGGCCTTGGCAGTAGCCGAAAACCTAAGAGAAGGGTATGATATTTCATCACAAGTTTACAGTGTGCCCTGGCTGATGTACTGGCTTAAGCGCTATCCAGAACCTTGGAGTGTGTTTCCTGCCCAGCTTCAGGTATCCATAGAGGCGGCCTCTCCTTTGGGCTGGTACCAAGTTACAGGTCCAGGGGGGCTCAATATTGGTATGGAACGCTTTGGAGCTTCTGGGTCCTGCTCAGCACTCTTTGAAACGTTTGGGTTTTCCGTCAGTACCATCACTTCAACTATTGTAAAAAAAATTCAAGAGAACACTAGAGGTAATCCACCTATACCCCCTTCAGGGTTAGAAAGATAGAAAAATATTTTTATATTAATAATTTATTAAATATTTACGATCTTATTGATATGAAGAAGTTAAAATATACAGTCCTATTTCTTTTTTTTGGAAGGCTTATTTTACAAGATAGCGTTCATGCTGTTTATAAAAGTAATACGTTGACGAATCAGGGTGTAGAAAATCATAAGACACAAGAAAATCAGAGTGTATAGGAAAAGTCAGAAGTATCTTGGATAAGAATTTGACATCCTGGAGCAAACAAAACCTTCTAGAATGCAATTTCATTCCTTAAGCATGGCTTTCAAAAAACTTTCAAGTAAGGGTAAAAAGACGCAAATAAAATTAAACAATCGCTTTACCCAGAGAATCGATGGCAGCCTAACTAAATTGTCTTCAGAGCACTTCTATCAACCATTTTTCAAAACCCATTACAATTACTAAGCGTATATTAGAATAAAAGTAAAGGAACACAGACTATAATTGTGTAACTGTCCCACTGCATTGTACGATCATGAAGGGTATATTTAGGGCTAAACTATGCTTATTTTATAAGCAGTTACGCTTGAGCAGTGATCGGTAATGGTATAGCCTTCCCTTGGCGT
>NZ_PHHC01000070.1 GCF_002930195.1 Holospora curviuscula
GTCCGCTTGGCGCGAACCGCCTTAAGCAAAGACAAGGGCCCGGGGATACTGAAAAAAGAGGGCGGCAATGCTTCGGGTCTAAAGGCCACGGGAAAACAGCGCCAGGAAAAGAAAGCGGGGACTCAGGATATGACCCCGCAAGAGCAAAAGGCGTATTTCGAACGCTACAAAGACAATCCTGTGCCGGTGGGAGAATACCAACGTAAAGAAATAAATAAAATCGTTGAAAAGCGAGCTCAAGAAACTGGACTCAAGCATGAACAGCACCATGTATGGCCCGTGGCTCAGTCCGATGAAATCCTTAAGGTTACTGGACGGAAGTATAAAAACAATGCAGTGATTCCTTTGCCGGAACGGTTACATCAAGCCCAAGGACGAAAATTAATGCACAAAAGAAATGAGACACTTAAGCCACAGAATCCACGAGAATCTTTATTGCAAGGGGTGCAAGATACCCGCCAAGGATTACTGGATGCGGGCTGTGATCGAACAAAAACCAATGAGGCTTGCCTAGAGGCACTGAAGAAAATAAAGGCGGATAACCCGGAGGGATTTTCTGGAAAAATCCCCCCAAAACCCTAGAACATGGAGACAAAAATGACGAGAGAACAAATTTATACAGAAATTCGGGAACGATCCCCCCTTGGCGTTGGGAGTGATCCAGGGCTTTTAGAAGCCTTAGAAGCTTTTGAGGATGAAGAGTTATTAGAAGATTTAGAAGAATTGTACCAAGAGTGGGGAAGGGGTATTCAATTAAATCGCGCCAGGAAAAAGGAAGAGTTTGAGCGTATCCAGAAGTGCGAATCTTTATTTGATTTTATTACTCAGGCTATTTTTCATCACGGGGATCCTGCGGTGATTCCGCAATTGCTGAAGTATGTACCTTCCGATGATACGGACCAAGACCTGGTATTTATGGAGGATTATTCCAGTGAACATATATGTAATGGGATTACCGATGCGGATTATTTTGGGGAAGAGTATATTCCCGTGCTGTTGGGGTGTATTCATGAGTTGGTACCAAGGGCTATGCGAGCAGCAGATACTTTTTTATATCGGATGATTCTACAAAATTTGATTAAATTTAAAAATATAGATTTTTTGGTGAATTGTTTGCATTTAGCAAAAAGAGAGACTTTATTAAAAATTTTAGATTATTCAATTCGGGATGCTTTGGAAGAAATCAAAGAAAAAAATAATGATGAACGGATAGAGAATGTAATAAAACGCTTAAAAGAACCTATTGATTCTATTGTATTTGATGATGAAGGAGTGATTCAGGTTACTTTTTTACGGCAAGAATTCCTAAAACTCCATGGCCATGATGGCTAAACTCTTTTGGATGCGCTTTTCCTTTTGGGTAGACAAGAAGGAGGATACGGGCTCCAGTTCGGTGTTTTATCCCTCTTGCATTGAGGCTAGGGAGAAGCTCCTTCTGAGCCCCGCCCTGGGGCAGGATGGATTTGAGAAAGTTTCGGTGACCCGAGACAGCAAGATTCTCCAGAAAATCCAGGCTCGCCAAGGCCAGGGGGTGGACTTTGTGGACTGCTCGGTGCAAGGGAGGCTTAGTGTGGATACGCCGATTCTGGAGATCCTCTCCACAACGGGCCAGCGCCCCCCGGGCCTAGAGGTGGCGCCTCGCCCCGAGTTCACCGAGATTCACCACACGGTCCTGCCCTCTATTATTGAGGAAGCCCAAAGACCTCGTACCACTGTTAAGCCTGCCTTTAAGGCCGCTCTGGGGGTGGGCATTGCAGCTCTGGCAGGGGCCAGCGGAGGGATTGCCTCTGGCGTGCTTGCAGCGTCCGCTCAGGCCTTCATCCAAAAGGGAGGCCTGGAGTCTCTGGCCAACCACGAATCCCTCCAGCTCTCGGATATGCTCAAGGCAGCGGGGAAAAGCCTTGCAGTGCAAGGGCTAAGCTTAGGTGTGGGGGATCTGGGCAGCGCCGGGAACCTGATTAAGACGACGGCAGCCCATAGCTTGGTGTATCAGGAAAATCCTGTAAAAACCCTTGCCCGCCAAGGTGTTCTGCAGATCTCTGCCGCAGGAGCCTCAGAGATCGGCCAGGCCTATCGTAGCGGCCTTTCGGGGCTGGAACATAAATTACTCCACGGAGCCCTGGCCATGGCCTCCACTCTCTCCCTCCAGGCTCTGGAAAGCGGCACTGGAGACTGGAATCAGGCTCTTCTGGCGGCAGGCGCCACCATGGCGGCGGAATCCATGGCAGAGGGCTGTACGGGCCTTATCCGAGATCAAATGCCTACCCGGGAGCTGGGGGAGGAGGAAGAAGGGTATTTTCAGCGCTGTGATGAAGCCATTCGCGGCTTGGCGGAAACCACTTCTGCTTCGCTGAGAGTGCTGACGGCGGCAAGTTTGACCTTAGCAGGAAAGGATTCTGCCGCCATCCAGGCCTGTGATTTTGTCAGCGCCAACGCTTTGGAAAATAACTTCGTTCAGTGGATTGTGCCGGCGGTGATGGCACTGCTTACGGGACTGGAGGTGTGGGACGGCGCTCTAGAGATTTCGGAAGATCTCCAGGAAGGAAAAAATT
>NZ_PHHC01000071.1 GCF_002930195.1 Holospora curviuscula
ACCTAAAAAGCGCTTGAAGCGCATTCTATCGTTGATCAAAAATTCACAATTTTCATTAGAGAGCGTATTATAGGACTGTAAAATCAATATTGTTGCCATCATCATCCCGTCTAAAGAGCGGTGTCCTGTCTTGGTACTCTTATCCTGACATTCAAACTTAATGGTCTTTATTCGCTCTGATAGTCCGCTCCAATGCATGGTCTTCGTTAATGCCATGAAGCGGATCGTCTACTTTATCAAGCCTTGTATACCAGCTATCTGTATCGAATACACCTACTTGCATCTAAATCATCATGGTTTTGATGGCGTATAGACCGATCAGATTCGCTTCTGGTAACACGCATCGGATCCGCTTGTTGGCAAAAAAATTGCTGGTGGGTTAATAGAAGGTGCTCTATAAAGGCAGGGAAATCATTAATTACATTTATTCTAAAACACTTCATCCCCATCAGCAGTATTCTTCTTTAACCCAAAAATTCCTTGAGACAGTTTATCAGTATAGTGGTATTATTTATTCAAATTATTATCATTGTATTTTTTAGAAAAAGTCTGTATTCTTCAAGAAAGTTTGATCTATTTTTTTGGACTGTGTCAACAATTACTCCGTTTTTTTTACCTGAAAATAAAACTCTATTTTACACTTCTTCTCTAGGCCAACGGTTTTATGTTTACATTGGTCTTGAAGTGCATTGTCAGATTAAGAGCGAAAGAAAAATTTTTTCTGCAGCCTCGGCAGTAGGCACTCACTTTCTTCCAAACCATTGTGTGGATTTTTTGGACACTGCTTGTCCTGGAACCCTTCCGGTCCTAAATCGTTCTGCCATTGAGCAAGGAATTCGTATGGGGCTTGCGCTGAAAGGAGTTGTCAATGCCTACTGTATATTTGATCGTAAACATTATTTCTATCCAGATAATCCGGCAGGCTATCAAATTTCTCAACAGAGATATCCCCTTGTAGAGCAAGGAGAAGTATGTATTGTCGTAGCTGCTTACGCTTCAATTCCCCGATATGAAAAAATTATTCGTATTCATCGATTGCATCTAGAACAGGACGCTGGAAAAAGCCTGCATGATTCTAGTACGCGTTCTTTGATTGATTTTAATCGTGCCGGAGTGGGCTTGATGGAAATCGTCTCTCAGTGCGATCTTTCTTCTCCCGAAGAAGCTGCAGCTTATGTGGAACACATTCAACGTATTGCACGGTACACAAAAACCAGTGATGCTGACATGGAAAAAGCACAAATGCGGTTTGATGTAAATATTTCGGTAACTCAGGAAAGTGGTGTTTTGGGTACCCGTGTAGAAATAAAAAATATGAATTCTGTCCGCTTTTTAAAAACTGCTTTATATTATGAAATATCTCGACAAATTGAGTACCTAGAGCAAGAAAAATTATTCCCCCAAGAAACACGAGGATTTGACGCAAAAGAAGGGATAACTTTTAGCATGCGCTCTAAGGAAGAAGCGCAGGATTACCGCTACTTTCCTGATCCAGACTTGCCTACAGTGTGTATTGAGAGAGCGCTGGTGGAAAAAATTCAAAGTACTTTGCCAGAGCTTTTTGATGAGAAACGAAACCGTTTTATGAAAACGTTTCAATTATCAGAATACGATAGTTTTGTCTTGACGGAAGTTCTCGAGGTAGCAGAATTTTTTGAAGCAACCTTGAATGCTATTCCTAAGGCGTTATTTGAATCCAAAAAAACTGCATTCAGTAAAACTGCGGCAAACTGGATTATTGGTCCTTTATTTTCCATATTAATCCACAAAGAACACATTCAGCAAGAGGTACGCTTTTCTCCCCATGAATTCGCTGAATTTGTTGTGTGTGTGACGGAAAAAACGATTTCTACTCCTATGGCAAAAGAGATTTTTCAAGAAATGCTGACTCAAGGCGGAAGCTTTCAAGACATTATTCAGACAAAAAAGATGAACGCCCAGAGCCTTACTCAAGATGATCTTATGGATATAATTAAAGAAGTTCACGTAGAGTATCCCCAACAAGTAAAACAGTATTTATCTGGAAAAGATAAACTAATCATGTTTTTTTTAGGACAAACTATGAAAAAACTTGCGGGACGAGGAGATCCAGAACATCTTCAAAATATGTGGAAGCGGTATCTTAAGACATTGGATAAGACATAAGTGACCCACTTTTGGCTCTCCCTGTGTTCGTAAAAATGTCAAAACATATTAGGGCTTATTAAAATTATGTGCTAAAGTGAATATCTGCTCTACTAATTTCATGAAAAGAGTGTAATAAAAGTCAGTGTTCTCCTGGTTAAACTTTAGTTTTTTGTGCAACTTGGAAACATAAAAATAACGCATTTGATTCTCATGAACGGGGTAGAAAATAGTTATAAAGAACGTGCTTTACTAGCAGTGTAATCAAATAAATATAGAGCGGTTATAATAGAAGAAAAGAAAAAATATTTAAAGCTGTTGCATTCATAGGATTTTCATCGTAAGAGTTTATGCATTAAGAAGAAAGAAGCGGTGCGCTGTGAGGAATCGGGTAGACGTGTGGGAATGGGTAAGCAGGCTATAGAAGGAGTACCCGTTTAGAACCGAAATTTGTTCGCTATAAGCCAGCCAGCGCAATAGACAAGCTACTGTTTAGAACACGATATAAAAATAGATCCTGATGCTTATCAGCCAGAACAAGCGGAGCACTGTGAGATTAGC
>NZ_PHHC01000072.1 GCF_002930195.1 Holospora curviuscula
ACCTAACATTTGGGTTAAGCAATCAAGACGCCTATTGTCGATTTTGAAATATGGCTTTAAAATGCGCTTTAACTCGTTGACTGAAACCATGATGTATACCTCTTTTTCGATAATCGAGATTATACACTTTTTGTTTTTATTTCAGCGCGTTACTGTCAATGCAAACTAACTAACCAATTAGTTTTGTCTGGTACAGAGATAATTCTTATGCATAATATTTTTAATAAAATGATCTAGGGTATATCATTTTTCTAAATTAAATGAATTCATTGGAAGCTATTTATAATTAAGAGAGGATAAAAGGGACCACGGTATCAAGAAAAGAATTTATCGCGGTTATGACAGTGTATAGACTACATTTTTAATGGTGGAGCACTAATATACTACCAAGTACCCAATCTGGTGAAGTTCGTGACCGTAATACTCTCTTCTTTAGAAAAGGTTCTGAAAAATTAAATAGGTAGATACTTAGGTAGTGTA
Organism: Holospora curviuscula; assembly: GCF_002930195.1. Taxonomy (GTDB): domain Bacteria; phylum Pseudomonadota; class Alphaproteobacteria; order Holosporales; family Holosporaceae; genus Holospora; species Holospora curviuscula. Next base: position 481 of record NZ_PHHC01000072.1, read on the forward strand.
TATTCATAAAGCAGTGCACGTCTTTTAGTTCGATGGTGCTATAAAAGACAAGTATAAATACAAGTTTTATATCCAAGGTTGACAGACATTATTGATTTTTTAGCTTTGTTAAGCAAAGCAAAACTAATTTTTTAGGATAGTTTCTATCGGGATTCATCCAAAAAAAATCACTGCTTAGGGAGATTTTTCTTTTTGCACGAGGCCATTATAAATTTTTTTAACCCCTCTTGATGAAATTTCATAAGGCGTGGAAGAAGTTTCATATGGAAGAGTGCCGTAAGTCTCAAATACTAAACTATCCTAATTCCACCAAGTCCCTGGTAGAGTTCTACATAAAGCTGAGTGTATGGATGATAAACGTTTGAGTATTTTCCATAACATCTCCAGAGCTTTGTTATTTCTTTCCCCAGCGCTCCTTTATATCTAAGCTCTCCTTCGCCTCCAGTGAGAGGATTTTTATCTAAGGCACTAAAATTTGCAATGCTGTGAGTGCTCGCGGCAATAATCGCTTTTAAGCCTCTTATTTTTTACCTGTTTTTCTCACTACTTTACTGTTTTCTGTCATAGAGGAACTTTTTTCTATTCTATTACACTTATTTCTTCATTTTAATAAGGGAAATAGCATTATAGACAGAAAAAGATGAAGGATGAACTTTGTTCTTTTCGGCATTGAAAAAATTTATCGAACATAGTTCACCATGGTTTTAAGATTGTCAATACCCCTACTCAATTTAAGGTTCAAGTTTTTATACGTACGATCTATCCTAGCTCTAATAAGCTTTTTTGTTTAGGAATCATTTTTTATTTTTGATAATATTTCTAGAGTGTGTCAATATTTATAATTAACGCTTGTAAGATTAAGGTATTTAGTTACAAGAGAAGATAATATTCCAAAGAATATCAGACGACCAATGGGAAGGAATAAAAAAAGTTTGCCCGCGAAAGAAAGGGATTCAGGATGCACTAGTAACGCGATAACTGAAAATTTATCAATGCCGTGATGTAAATTGCGCGCAAGGGAGCAGCGTGGCGTACATTGCCAGAATCTTACGGGAAATAATTGAGGGTTCACAAACGGTTGATAAGATGGTCCAAAGCCGGTGTGTGTCAAATAGATGCTGATACGGAATAGATCATGAGTGGTTCCACAATGATTCGCGCTCATCAACACGCCGTGAGCACCAGAAAAAAATAGAGTCAATGGTACACAAGAACAAGCACTGGGGCGCTTAGCAGACGGTTTTAGCACGCAGATCCACGCTGCCATGAGATGCTTTAGGCGCCCCCATCAGATTCATTCTATCGCCTAGTCAGTTCTCGTGCTATACCAAAGCTCTTAATTTAATGAAGAATTTCTCACTTTAAAAAGCTATTGGTGGATCAAAGTTACGATGCCGATGACATTGTTTATTATGCTGGCAGCGACAACGCTATCATCCCCTCACGATCTATGCGAAAAAACTCCAGAGAATTTGACGCAGATCTTTATACAGAACGCACTCTAGTCGAGCGAATGGTCAACACGTTAACCCATTTCAGGCGCATTTCACCTAAAGAGGACACACTTGTACACGCTTTTTTTCTTTCCTTCATTTTGCTGTAGCACTCATAATATCTAAAGTAAATTTAAATGTCGACACACTCTAGGTGTTTGATCCCAGAGAGTTATGGTATATATTATGAAGATAATAATGCATGGAGAAAAAGCTTATGGGACAAGTA
>NZ_PHHC01000073.1 GCF_002930195.1 Holospora curviuscula
AATCAAAGGAATATGGGAAAAAGTACTAATCACGCTTGTCAAGATAATTCGGATAAAAGCTAGTGGAAATGAAGATTCGAGCGATCGCAGGATTGATTCACACAGTGTTAAAACTACCGGAGCTTGTGAACAACACGGTATTGATGGAGAAAAAAAGGGACGTAAACGCCATCGTGTTGTGGATACACAAGGAAATTGAGTGCTTGGGACTGTTCATGACGCTAATCACCGTAGGGGAAGTGCAATGTTTTTTAAGCGGCTCTGCAACACTATCCGACACCGAAAGGCGTTTGCGCTGATGCCGGGTATGGAAAAACCATGCTAGCGTTTATGAGAAATGGTCTTAACAAGACAATTGAAATTTCAGAACCCCAAGATGGGCTGCGCTCGCCAAAAGATGGGTCGTTGAACGAACCTTGGCTGGCCTCAATCATTATCCAAGATTGTCTAAAGCGTACGAAATGGCTTTAGCAGCTGCCGAAAATAGGGTGAGGATCGTGCATTCTATATTCTTGTTAAGGCGGAGAGCTAATCCCTAAATACAGGCTTGAAAAATATAAAAAAAAGCATCAGAAGTGTTTGAGGTGCACAGCAATACAGTGAGTAAATGGCATAATTGATATAAGAAAGAAGGGGATTACGATGCTAAAAAAAGTTTAGGATGTAAACGTAGACTGGGTTATTCAAAAATAAAATCATTTGTGAGAATAGTAGATTAAAAGATATTAAGGATGCGTTTATTATAAGCATGCCTTAGTAGTATTTAAGAAGCTAGAATTGGGTGATAAAAACACCTTTTTGCTCTAGGGAAGCAGAAGAAAACACTAGAGAGATATCTAGAAGTTAATAAAAGATGTACCCAAGAAAAATCTTGTATATATTGATGAAAGTGATTTTGATATGGCGAGTTTCCAAGAGAAGAGTGGGGGTAAAAAAAAGTAAAAAAATGGTTAATAAGAAGTGTGATAATTATTAGAAAATAACTCATAGTATAGCTAAGATAATTAAATGGATCAATTTCATGGTTTTTAAGAGTTCTTACAATACGAATCTTTTTAATCATTGGTAATAACAGTGTTGAATCAAAGCGCTAAACCCCGGAATGATTATGGATCATACCTTATGCCATAATGCTTGAATTAATAGAATCGCTTGGCTTTAGGCTAATGTTCTTATCGCTGTATTCGCTCGACCTGAACGCCATTGAAATATTCTAGGCTAATATAAAATGATGAATTAGCCCTACCCTCACTCAATGTACGGAATGATATAAAGTCTTACTTTAATTCTTTAAAATCCTATCTTCAGGCTATAGCCAAATCAGCATAAAATGACCATGAACAATAGAGAGGAAAGAACGCATCGATGGAGCAATTTCAGGATATTCTAATGTTTTTAGCTTAATCCCATTGTTTCTCAATGGGATTATCCCTTGTGGAAAGAAGCATTGTGCATGACACTACCCCTTTTGTTTGGAAGATTAGGAAGTAATATATGTTCTACCCAACAAATAAAAACATTAGCATTGACTGACCCGCTCAATAGACCCATCGCAACTATTGTGGCGCCGATAAGCGCCCCTATAGCATGTGTTGTGTGTTTTTCCCCCATCATGAATCCCATAACACCACCTTACCTTCCAAGAATAGCTGTGTTTCTGGGGCATATCCTGGGACTTTTTTCTAGGTAATCCATTGATTTTCCGTCTTTTTCTTGTGCCTCAATCCTTTGGCAGAACATACATCTTTTTTCTAGATCTGTTCTCGCAGGATGGAGTGTTTTTTTTATAGGTCACGCCTAAACGCTTTATTGCATAATATACGCTTCTAACGCTATATTATTTTTCTTTCTTACTCTTATTATATTCTGTTTAGACTGCTTTGGTTATAAATTACTATACTTATTGTATTCTCGTATACTTCAAAACTTGCTGATGCTTTCTTTTGTGTTTTTCCTTTGCTCAGATAACTTTATTTTTTTAACATAAAAATTTCCAAGAAACAAAATCAGTGATCTGATCGCTATTTCTTGTTTTAGAGACTGACTGTAATGGTTTTTTATGTATTTTTTTCCTAGATATCTTAAATCGTATGTATTTTTGTAGTGGAGAATAAGAACCCGTCACGTGATTGACACCAAAGAGAGGTGAGAAATGTCAAAAAGCTATACAAGTGATCTAAAAGACGAAGGGTGGAAAGTAAGCAAGCCCGCCGGCTAAAGATACTAGGCGGGTATGGAACGGCAGAGTTTATAGCGCAAAAAACGGCTGATTTTGGAGAAATCTCCCTAAAGAGTTTAGGTCATGGAAGAGAGTATTGAATGACTTTAATAGGC
>NZ_PHHC01000074.1 GCF_002930195.1 Holospora curviuscula
CCCTATCAACAAGAAAAAGCATGGTCGTTTGGAAAAAAGCGTGTTACGCGTTGGCTTGGATCTGCTGCGGGAATTATTTTTTAAAATTGATCGTTCGGTTAACAATTTCGTGAATGATATTGCGTCAATTTTTAATCAAAACACTGTAATTGAGCGGGTATTTACAGGGAGATAAACTTTTGTCCTGTACAGAGAAGAATTTAATGTTCCTGAAACTTTTAATACACTGTATCAAGAATTTTTTTCTCTCTTTCCTGGCCTTACGTCAAAGATCTCTTGTATCCTTTTGAAAAGTCATATAGAATCGATATATCGGCCGAGTGGCAGAGTGGTGATGCAAAGGACTGCAAATCCTTCAATACCGGTTCAATTCCGGTCTCGGTCTTGATAAAAAAAACTTAGGTTCTATTAATGCTTACAATTTTTTTTGAATTCATATCTACAGAGTAAAGCTTTTTTGATCTCTATATGCCAATAAATTTATGAATCTATTTTTTTTCTAAAGCATTTTTTATACTACTGAGAGACCATTAGTGGTGCCTGAAGAGGAGAAGAAGGTGTTCCGTTTTCATGAGGATAGTGTAAAACACATACTTCATAAATGGTTCTAGGGTCAGCTCTTTGAATTTCAAAAGAAAAACCAGAAGGATGTTGAATAATCTCTCCTTTTAAAGGAACCCGGCCCAAGATGTAACATAGCCATCCTCCCAATGTGCTAACGCGATCTTTTTCTTCAGGAGAAAATAAGGTGAACACTTGAAGCTCTTCCTCAAAATCTTCTAAACTCATACGACCTCTTAAAACCCAAGGATTCCGGCTTACTACCGACGCCTCTTCTTCCGACAAAAGAGATAGATGTAGACTGCTAAATTCTTTCAAAATGTGACCTTTAGTTACCATACCTTGCACTCCACCATACTCATCCACAATAAATAAAGCAATGCTGTGGTGTTCGTATAGTACCCGCATCATTTCTTGAATGGTCATAGAAGCGGGAGCAAACGAAGCATGATTTAAATGCCGGTACCACTTTACATTACCAGTATGCGCTTCTTTTAATGCAAGAACACTGTGGATACTAATAACACCGCTAATATGATCTAAGGTTTCTCGATATACCGGGAGCCAACGAAATCCTGTTTTCAAAAAAGTTCGTGTAATTTCCTCAAAAGGAAGCCTATAAGATACAGCTTGAATATCACTTCTTGGAATCATAATGTCTTCTACAGGAAGAGAAAAAAAATGTTCCATAGTTCCTTCTAAATTATGCGCAGTGGCTATTTCTTTAGTAGGAGTGAAATAATTTATTATACGCTGGAAAAAATTCATAAAGGCCTCCAATAATAGCCTAAGTGAGTACAAATCTTTGCTTCCAAAGTCTCCATAGTGGTGCGTTCTTTTGGTTCTACATGATCATATCCTAAAAGATGAAGCATACCGTGTATCAATAAACGTGCCCAATGTGCTTCTGCTTTAAGACAAAAATTTTCGATCTCTTGCATAATGTAGGGAACTCCTAATAAAATACTTCCCAAAGGTAAAGGAATCGTTTTAGGAAAACTTAAGATCTCTTCAAAAGAAAAAAGTGGAAAAGATAATACATTGGTGGGGCCTGGTTCTGGACCATAATTTTCAGTGTAATATTTCATTTCCTCATCAGAAATTAATAACACTTCTACAGAAATATCAGACTGTTGATCATGCCCTGCTATCAAGAGCGTAGAATTCAATATATTCTCTACAAATGATTGATCAAAAAACGTATACCAAGATAAGAAGTTTTTTCTTGAATCTAAGGTTAAGTGTAAAACCGGACGCAAGCCTATCAAACCGATATATACCGATACACTATAAGCACTAGGGGTAGATTACTAGAAACAAAATAATTTTTCAAGAGCTTATAGTGTATTTTCAGTCATTTTCGCTTTGACTCGATGCGCAAGTAGGTTAAGTTCTTGTATAATAATCAGAAGTCTAAAATGCTTAAAGCGTTGATAAACGTTTTAAAGATAGTGACCCATTCAATCAGATTTCTGGTAGAGTATATCATTTTTTATATACAGTCCCTCTATACCGGACAAAACTAATTGGTTAGTTAGTTTGCATTGACAGTAACGCGCTGAAATAAAAACAAAAAGTGTATAATCTCGATTATCGAAAAAGAGGTATACATCATGGTTTCAGTCAACAAGTTAAAGCGCATTTTAAAGCCATATTTCAAAATCGACAATAGGCGTCTTGATTGCTTAACCCAAATGTTAGGTGCGCTTATCACTGTTCGCACAGTTAATCTTGTCGAATTAGCGCAAGCCATGATCACTGGCGGTGTTTTCGATACAAGCGGATTAGGCGATTTTTAAAAGAATTTAATGCGTTCAGCTTTGAGAC
>NZ_PHHC01000075.1 GCF_002930195.1 Holospora curviuscula
TGTGTTCTACTTTTGGAACCCCAATCCTGTTTTGCGTAACAATGCTGCCCTTTTACAGAATACCCGTGAGTTCTTGGCATATGATGCGCAACTCCACGTTCATCAACTTTTCTGTTTAATTCATCACACTTTTGGCACAATACAGATCTTTTTTCTGTATCCGCTTTTGGATTTTTTTATAGCCAACACCAAGACGTCTCAGGGCTTTCAAAATACTAACAGCACTAACCCAAAAGCGCTCTGGCTGATCAGCATCAAGATCTATCTTGAATATCGTGTTTTAAACAGTCCATGTCCATTGTGCTGACTGGCTTAGAGTGGACGAATGTCGGTTCTAAACACCTACTCCCTCTATAATCTGCTTCCCCATTCCAAAACGTTTACCAGAGTCCTCATAGCTTAATCCTTCTTTCTTCTTAATTCCTCAACTCTTCCGACGAAAATTTAATGAATACGATATCTTTAAATAATATTTTTTTTTATTATAAATATTATATAGTTAATTTGCTGTGTATCTAGAAGTCATAAAAAAGATGCTCCCTAAAACCCTTGTATATATTGATGACAGTAATGTAGATACGGCAGATTGCAAAAAGAGTAAGATACACTATGGGATAAAAAAAGCGAGCAACTGGTTGCTAAAAAGAGTTTTAGATATTACAAAATAACCTATAGTATAGCTGAAATAATCAATCCATAGTACCCCATGGCTTTTAACGGATTGGGTAGAACAGTGATTAATCAAAGCGCTAAAACCTGGATTAATTGTGGATCATACCTCATTTTATAACGCTTATAAGACCGAAGAATTCATTGAACGATTGGCTGCGGACTAATTTTTTTACTGCCATATCTATCTGCCTGAGAAATTCTGGGCTACTATGAAACGATGCATTAGCCGTAATATTACTCAATATACTGAACTCTATAAAACCTTACTTGAATTTTTTAAATCTTATCTTTAAGCTAAATTCTTATAGCAAAACCACTACGCAACTAACAGGAGCTACACGTTCCTAGTCATAATGCTACCTTATAAAAAAGATCAAATTTTTATCTTACTTTAGTTGTATACCTCAATATCTTCATAATAAACTGGTGCTGGGGTAATCCCTCCCCCTCGAGAAGCAAGAAGTGCTGCAGTGGTGGCAGTGGCTGCTGCAATTGGCCATCCAGTACCTCCAACATATCCCGCTCCTCCATAGCCGCCTGAATAGCCTCCCCCATATCCATTGATAGAAGCATTTTTTTGAACACTAACATTATTAGATGCTTTAGGGCTTTGGTTCATTGAAGAAAATCCAAGACGGGTAGGATGACCGTGAGAGCCACCATACCCTCTGAACCCTCCATGATGGCCTCCGCCCCGGGAAAATCCACTAGAACTCCCTATAAAATTAATAATTAATAAAAAGTAAATAAGTTTTTTGTTCATTTTTATATATTTAATTTTATTTTCATTCATAATTATTCCCCAAAAAAATTAAAAAATCTTTAAATAATGAAAAGTGTAATTAAAATTTGAATTCTGTGAATAAAAAATTTCAATTGCTTGATTAAATTGTCTTGTAAATTTAGTCTGCTCTGTAGGTCGATACAGGGAATAGGGAAGATTATAATAAAAGAAATAACTATTGCGCGACAGCGTTTAAGGTCTAACACTATTTCCCAGTTATAATCTGATCTAAGTATATTATTGCAAGTCATCAATTAATACGGCGTTGATTATTTATGAATATTTAAAATAGGCATAAAAATTATTCTAATAAATAAGTAATACACAGGGAAATACATGGATAAAGCGACAATAAATCTAAAAAATATAGGGAGTCCGGGAGTAATAGCCAACAAGCTTCAAGGAAATACCTATAAATAATAGTAAATTATTTGAAGTATTAGATTTAATCAGGGATACATTCAAAAAATGCTGCAAATCCTATAAATATCAGGGCATAAAAAAATTTAAGCAGCCATCTCGTTCAAAGCGTAACGAGGAAAAAAATTTATAAAAAATCACCTTGAATTAAGTGCATGCTAAGATAACAAGAAAATGTTCACAAGCCCATATCAGAACGATTTAAGAAAAAGTAATATACGCCTTGAGCAAAGGCACACCACAAAAAAAAGTATCAAAAATGTTTGAGATATATAGGAGTACAGTAATTAGTGTGTCGACATTTAAGTTTACTTTAGAATTATGAGTGATGCAGCAAAATGAAGGAAGGGCGTGTGAAAGTGTGTCATGGTTTGGTGCAACGCGCCTGAAATGGGTTAACGTGTTGAACATTCGCTCGACTAGAGTGCGTTCTTTGTAAAAACCTGCCTCAAATTCTCTGGGGTTTTTTGCATGGATCGTGGGGAGATGACGGCTTTACTGCTGCCAATATAATGTGTCAGCATAATAGACAATGTTATCAGCATCGTAACCTTTAAAGTCAAAGTTCTCC
>NZ_PHHC01000076.1 GCF_002930195.1 Holospora curviuscula
GCTCCTTACTCCATCGGCTTATTATGAGACCAGAACTTTTGTATAGGATTAAAATCGGCTGCGTAAAAGGGAAAAAGTATTATTTTTAGCCCGAAGAGTAGGGCGTTTTAACATTTAAGTTTACCTAAGTGATGCAGCAAAATGAACGAAGGAAAGAAAAGCGTGTGAAAGTGTGTCATATCTAGGTGTAACGAGCCTGAAATGGGTTAACGTGTTTGAACATTCGCTCGACTAGATTTTTCGCGTAGATCGTGGGCATAACGGCTTTATTTCTGCCAGTATAATGGACAATGTTATCGGCATCATAGCCTTTATCCGCCAATAGCTTTTTAAAGTCGAAATTCTCCATTAAATCAAGGGCTTTTGTATAGTCAGAGTACTGACCAAGCGATAGAATGAATCTGATGGGGTTACCTAAAATATCCCATGCGGTGTGGATCTGCGTGCTAAAACTGGCTCTTGTTCTTGTGTACCATTGAATCTATTTTTTTCTGACGCCTGCGGGGTGTTGATGGGAGCGAATCATGGTGGAATCAATCATGATCCATTTTATACCAGAATCTACTGCAAGGGTATTGAAAGTCATTTGCCACATACCGGCTTTGGACCATCTTATTAATCGTTTATGAACCCCCGACTATTTCTCGTAAGATTCTGGCAAGGCACGCCACGCTGAACCCTTGCGGGAAATCCACCTCACGGCATTGATAAATTTCTGGTTATCGTTACTAGTACGTCCTGAATCCCCTTCTTTTCCCAGGAAAACTTTCTTTTATTCCTTCCCATTGGTCCTCTCGTATTCCTTACAATCCTTAATCTTACAACACTTCATTATAAATGTCGGCACATTCTAATGCTGTCTCTGGGTTTATCTGTGAATTCTTGAATGATTTCTCTATGCTTTAGCCTGTTAAAGCCTTTCAATGCTCTCTTTCATGGCCCAAACTTTTTAGGGAGATCCCTCCAAAACCAGCCATTTTTTGCGATATAAATTCTGCCGTTCCATACCCGCTTAGCATTGTTTAAGTGGCGGCCTTCCTTACTTTCCCTTGCGCGTGTTGATCCCTTTTTTTATGACTTTTCACGCTCCGTTTTTTAGATCACTTTGTATAGCTTTTTGACCTCTCTCACCTCTCTTTGATGTCAATCCTATACTTATTCCTTCTATTTAAACTTTTTACGTAACTGTTTATCATAATACTCTTTACCCTCTATAACTTGTTTAATACTGACTTCCACAGGTCCTAGTGCTTTCTTAACAAAATATGGAGCTTGTGTTTTAGATAAGGCAGTTCGCTCCTGGAGGTCTTGCTCGGTTCTTTTACCTTTTCGATCCCTTTGAATTAAAGGATTAATTTGTTCAATATACACTACATTATTTCTCTACTCTCTTTGGAGGACTCTATTTGGCGTGCGAATAATTACCCGATTCCTAAAAGTTAAACGCATCGGGTTACTACATTCTATCAGCGCGCTTTGAAGCAAACTATTTTTTGCGTTAAGTACTGCATATCCTTTTTGAAGCGTTCTTATGGTAGTCTGGATTTTACTTCTGAGCGCATTTATGTTTATTTTTTTAGTAGCATTTTTATACTGTCCTAAAGTATTTTCAAGCCTACTGATCATGTTGGGAAAAGCGTTTTTAATTCTTTTATACATGCAAATTTAGAAAGACGCTACCCAGTGGGTCTAGACAAGAAATTGCTGTATAGAATTTAAAGTTTACTACCCCGATACCAAAAATAAGATAATTTTTTAGCTATTATTTTCATTTTTTTTATAATAATTTCACGGTTATCTTTAACTGCTTCAGAAAATTCTTCATAATCTGAAGAGCATCTTCTACTAACTCACCAGAAATTTTTTTGCTAATAAGTGGATCAATGAGTATTGTCAGAAACTAGATGTTTAGTCCCGCTAAGAAATGGTTAGGATTAATTGTAAAATATTCTGGATGAATTATCCACTGATTTAGAATAAATTGCCAAGGAGTTTTGCCTTTGATGGCTTTAAGTCGTTTAGCGAAGGTATAAGCCATTAGATAGGCATGCAGATGCTGTTTCAGCTCATCATGAGATGCATAATGGAAATTGTTTACAGTTGCCTCTTTAAGCGT
>NZ_PHHC01000077.1 GCF_002930195.1 Holospora curviuscula
GGATGAAATTTATGAATGGAAAATTCATGCTTTAGGAGGACAAGAAGAAGAGCATTGGAGGAAATTTCTTCCAAAATTTGCAGTAAAAAAAGAGCTTCTCGAAAGGTTAGCCCATTATTTTGAAATGTGGGATCTTGGAGAACGAGAAATTAATTTTTATGAACTTATCGGAGATTTCTATGAATACGAACGGGCTTCTTGGTGTTTCTATTATTTATTTAGAGCGCTGTCTTTCTTAAAAGACCCTTCTTTTATTCCCGAAGTGATGCGGTATTTTCCTCCCGATGGTAAAGAAGCCTGGCCCTGGGATATGAACGGTATGTGGACTGAGCCAATGTTAAGCGTTGTAACGAATGCTCCGGGTTATATGCCTTGGCTCATGCGCTCTTTACATCTACTGCATCCTGGGGCCCGGGGATTTGCTGGTGATTTCATGTTTAGTATGATTTTTCAAACTTTTAGACCTATTACGCCGGAAGTACTTCCCGAGCTTCCCATAGTGGATGCTTTACCCTTGGGGAAGCGGGACCTGGTGTTGAGTCTGTTGGAGGATGGAATTTCGGAATGGAAAAATATATTAGAGCAAGACGAAATAACTCTAAAAAATGCTAATTCCGAACCAGAAATAAATCGAGCGAAAAAAGATGTAGATTCCGCAAAGGAAAGCTTAGCTTGTTATCAATACGTCCGGGGCCAGCTCTTGCTTCTTCCCAAGGAGGTTATTAGCATTGGGCATCGGTAAATTCTTTCGAAAATTATGTTCCTTTTGGGCAGATCGGGAGCCGGGGAGGAAGGAGGATGCGGTATATACGGGCTCCAGCTCGGTATTTCATCCCTCTTGCATTGAGGCGCAGGAGATCTCCGGCCGGGTGGGGGCCATCCTCCATCAGGGCACGCAGATGAAGGGCCAGGGGGTACTGGAGGCGCAGTGCTACCGGTGCATTCCCGGGTATGGGAGCGCCTCTGAATCTTCTCATAATGTATATATACAAGAGCGTCGCCACAGCACCCAGCCGGTGCCCGGGTCCATTGAGGGGGTGCGCGTTGAGCCGTTTACGGATCTCAGCCAGGCCAGCACCGCCATGACTCCGCTGGAAGGGCTCCACCTTTCGCTGCGGCGCGGGGCCTTCCAGGGAACCCAGTTTAAGGGGGAGGTGCGCATTGAGGCTAGGGAGAAGCTCCTTCTGACCCCCGCCCTGGGGCAGGATGGATTTGAGAAGGTTTCGGTGACCCGAGACAGCAAAATTCTCCAGAAAACTCAAGCCAGCCAAGGCCAAGGGGTGGACTACCTGGACTGTTCTGTTCAGGGTCATTTGGCGGTGGATACGCCGCACCTGGAAGTCGTTTCTAAGACGGGCCAGCGCCCCTCGGGTATGGAAATCGTTCCTCGCCCAGAATTTACCGAGATCCACCGCACGGTCGTGCCCTCTATTACTGAAGAATCCCAGAGACCTCGTACTACCTTTAAGCCTGCCTTCAAGGCCGCGTTGGGGGTGGGCGTTGCAGCTCTGGCAGGGGCCAGCGGAGGTCTTGCCTCTGGCGTGCTTGCAGCGTCCGCTCAGGCCTTCATCCAAAAGGGAGGCCTGGAGTCTCTGGCCAATCACGAATCCCTCCAGCTCTCGGATATGCTCAAGGCAGCGGGGAAAAGCCTTGCGGTTCAAGGGCTAAGCTTAGGGATTGGGGACCTGGGAATCGCCGGGAACTTGGCTAAAACGACGGCAGCCCATAGCTTGGTGTATCAGGAAAATCCTGTAAAAACCCTTGCCCGCCAAGGTGTTCTTCAGATCTCCGCCGCAGGAGCCTCAGAGATCGGCCAGGCCTATCGTAGCGGCCTTTCGGGGCTGGAACATAAATTACTCCACGGAGCCCTGGCCATGGCCTCCACTCTCTCCCTCCAGGCTCTGGAAAGCGGTACTGGAGACTGGAATCAGGCTCTTCTGGCGGCGGGAACCACCATGGCGGCGGAGACGTGTGCGCAGGGCGTTACAGAAGGAATTCGAGAGCAGCTGCCTCAAAGAGCCCAGGGGGAAGGGCAGGAGGCCTATACCCAGCGCTGTCAGGAGGCAGCCCAGGCGTTGGCAGGTCGGGCGGTGGCATCGCTAAGAATCCTTCTGGCTACGGGGTTAGCCTTGGCGGGCAAGGATTCCGGAGATATCCAGGCCTGTGACACCGCGGCCACCACTGGCTTGGAGGAAAATTTTGTCACCACCATTCTGGCAGTAGCCTACGATGTAGCCCAGGGCGTAAAAGACGTGGGCGACGAGATCCAGGAGGGCAATTACTGGAGCGCCGCCGCTCAGGGGGCCCTAGCCGCCGGATCCGTAACCTTGGATCTAGCCAGCGCAGGGGTGGGGAGCACCCTGGCCAAGGCAGGGATCCGCTTGGCGCGAAGCGCCTTAAGCAAAGACAAGGGCCCGGGGATACTGAAAAAAGAGGGCGCTCACCCCACCGGTGCCCGCAGAAAAATAGAGGAAAAACAGCGGCAAGAACGGGGGCTGATCCGGGATAAAAAAGCCCCGGCTCCAGAAAATCCAGGGCAAACCGCCCTGCAAAAAGCTGACCAAGAACGGCTGGAGCTGAAGGGACAAAAAAAGGTAGA
>NZ_PHHC01000078.1:0-21701 GCF_002930195.1 Holospora curviuscula
TTTGGGGGTAGCGCTGTTGGCGTTTTGAAAGCCCTGAGACGTCTTGATGTTCGCGATAAAAAAACCTTAAATCATCCAAAAGTAGATCCAGAAAAAAGATCTGTATTGCACAAAAAGCATGATGAATTAAACAGAAAAGTTAATGAACGTGGAATTGCCCATGATATGCCAAAAACTCACGGGGATTCTGTAAAAGAGCAGCATCGTTACGAAACACAGGATTGGGGAGAGCAAGGAGAACAAATGTGTAGAACAACCGTCTATAGGCCCTTTAAGGGGCTCTACTTTAGGAGCCATATTACTTAAGAATTCTGTAGAGGGATTGACTTGTTGGGTCGAGGAGATTTTTCTAACCATTATCCAAGAAAACCGTGGTATTGTCATACTTTGCTCTTTTCCCCTCTTCATTATGACGATATCTCTGGGTTTATTCATGAATGCTTGAATGATCCCTCTATGCGTTAGCCTGGTAAAGTCATTCAATACGCTCTTCAATAGCCCAAAGGCTTTAGGGAGATCCCTCCAAAACCAGCCATTTTTGATATAAACTATGCCGCTCCATACCCGCCTAGCATCCCTTAGGCTGCGGCCTTACTTGCTTCTCTTTTCTCTTTTTGATCTCTCTTTGATGTCAATCCTATACTTTATTCCTGCTATTTCAACTTTTTACGTGATGGTTTCTTAATCATTGAATAGAACAGTGTTGAATCAAAACGCTGCACCCAGAACAAGGAATTATTTTGGATCATTCCTCATTCCATACATCACAAAAGACAAGAGCGCGCATCCAATCTGTGGGCTGAAAAATAATATTTTTACCACTATATTCACCCAATCTGAATTCTATAGAGAAATTCTGGTCTCATATGAAACGATTTCATTAAGGATCAAATTACAAAATTCACTCAATGATATGAGGCTATAACCCCTTCTTTTTCGAACCTAATACTATATGATTTAATATATACAATCATCCATACCTCGAAGAAGAAGTAAAAATTTGCTATAGTATGCTCCGTGGGCATAAAACAATTTGGAGAAATCATATCGTTGCAACGATTTCAAAAGTATATTTTTTATGCCGTATTTAAATATACCTTAGCTTTTTTTCTGGGATTAAATGGGTTAAGCTGGTTTGCTCAGTTTTTTAAAATCAGTAAAGGAATTTCGGGAGGAGCGTCTTTAACAGGAATTGCATTTCTGTCTTTGGTAAGTTTGATACCTATGAGTTACTACCTCTTATCCATTGCACTGATTTTGGCGTGTGTTTATCGCTATATGTCTCTTATTCAAGACAAAGAAAGAGATGTTTTTTATAGTTCAGGTATTGAGCCCTGGAGTTTAGCCTGGCCCAGCGTAAAAATAGTGTTATATTTAATTATTCTCTTGTACGGTGTAAGTTTTTGGGGAGGACAAAAAATTGCATCCTATATTCAACGTAGAGAACAGCAATTAAAACAAGTGCTTCCGCATCATTGGTTAACGCCAGGTGTTTTCTTTTCTATCGGAAACGCGACGTTGTATATTCATAATAAGAGAGTGGATGGAACGTTGGAAGGGATTTTATTGCACGAACAAAAATTCAAACGGACCCTTGTTTTTTCTGGAAAGTATGGCAATATCAGTCAGGATGGTCAGGATTTAGTATTTAAGCTCTATAACGGTACCTGTCACATTGTGCCTCAGCGTGTTGGTAAAGCGCCTCATGTGATGTCCTTTAAAACTTATATTGTAAGAGTCCCCCATCAGAAAAAAATTTTATTGACTACTCCTAAACCCCAGGGTCTGACGTTGAATGCCCTATGGAAACGCATACAAGGGGCAGATCCTAAATTTCCTTGGATCCGAGAACTGTATACGCGCTGTGTGTTTCCTCTGTGGATGCTTCCCAACGTTTTATGGATTACTTGGGTAACACTAACTAGCCAAAGTGTTCGGGTAGGATTATACTACCGCTATGGTCTTTTATTTTTTGGATTGATGGTCTTACAGGCTGTTCCCTTAGCTGTGGTGTATACTTCCTTTTTTTGGGCAATATGCCTACACACGGTGGGGTGTATTCCTGGTATCTTGTGGATAAAATTAATACTTCAGAACCGTACAGGTACGCCCCATGATTTCTATGATTCTTAAATATAACACAAAAAATTTTCTAAAATCCTTTTTTTCTGTTCTCGTATTCTTTTTGATTTTTTCTTTTATCCTGGAACTTTTATTCATTAAAAAAAATCTTATTGTAAAAACAACCTCTGTACAGCAATATGAGTATTTATTTTTAAAAGTCGCAACGTTAATTAACAAAATATTTCCGTTTATTATATTTATTTCGGGAATATTATGGGTATTAAAAATGAAACGACTGAGAACATGGTCTATATTTCAATCTTCTGGAGTCTCTATAACACAAATTTTGAAGGGGCCCACCTTGGCGGTAATCCTCATAAGCTTATTTGAGTTGTTATATTGGGGTCCTTGGTGTCATGGGATGATGGAAAAAGCTTGGAGCATTCAAAAAAAAGAAACTTATTGGATCAAACCAAAAGCAGGGTGGCAATTTATTCACACCCCTTGCGGGAGGAACGACATTTTTTACCTTCCCGACACTCACATGGAATTATTTTCCTTCAGTAAAAATTTTATTTTACGAAGCTATGTGTACGCAAACAAGTTTTCTGTCTATCCCCATCATCTACGGCTTCAGAGAGTTTGGGTTATGGAAACAGATAAACCTCCGAAATTTTTATCTTTTCACACTTTAAAGCGCCCCTCCCAATTATTTGATCATACTCAAAGAAAACATCCTTTTTTAATGTCTTTTTTAGAGTTAAATTTCCAGTCTCCAAATACATTTCTATCTCGAACTATTGTATTGCGACGCCAATGTTTTTTGTCTAATACCGCATGGTTTTGTCTATTACTTCCTTTTTCCTCAGCGGTACTGTCTGGGTATTATCGTTCCGTTTATTACTATATATCCAGTATATTTTTTGGAAGTGTGATTTGTTTTGTATTGTTTTTAGCAAAAGAGTGGAGCTGTATGGTAAGCTATGCGATGACAGGTCACCTTTTAAGCTACATCATTGTTTGGTCTGTTCCTTTGGTTACGGCGCTATTAACGCTAGTTCTTTGGATTGAAAAAGCAGAATTGTAAAAAGCAGGGAGAAAAAAGATAAATAAAATTTTTTTCTCTATAGTATTATTTTTTTATTAATACTATATATATACGATATAAAATATAAACAATTCAAATTAAAAAAATATGCTTAGTAAAAATCTATTCTTATACTTATTTTTAATGTTATGGGGAGGAATATCTGTTCCCAGTATAGCAACTTCATTAGAAACGTTGGAATGGCACATTAAACGTTTAGCAAAAGATCCCATTACAACACCTCCAGAAAATGGATTAAATCTTCTAAAAAAAATAAAAAAAGAACTTCACAAGTATAGAAATATACTGCAAGACAAGAAAGGAACATCACTTAGTAATAAAGACAAAACCCGGTTAGAATTTATAGAGTCTGTCATACCATCACTAGAAGACTTTTTGAATACAAAGTATACCTTACAAAGGGCAGAGCAGTCTATTACACTTCCCAAGTTAGATACTGCTCTTCTCCCAAAGTCAGAGCTCAGAAAAAAGGATAAGGTAAAGATGTATTTACAAAAAATCAATCCTTTTCTTCAAAAACCACCTCCCTTTTCTTGAGGAAGGATATTTTTTTACGCTTTATTCTATTTCAGTCAATGTGATGCATTGTACACTCTATAGTGTAAGCGTTCTCCATCACAAAAAATTTCACTGAATACTTCCAAACCCCAAAGCTTGACATTAGAAGCTCTGTAAAAATGCGTCCAAGAGACAGTCCATAACTTTATCTTTGGTCCCAGAATTCTACACAGAATGTATTTTTCCTTTATGGATGCGTCCCAACGTTTTATAGATTACCTGGGTAACACTTACCATAGATCATAAAGTATTAAGTGGGGCATTGAGCGAATTCTTTAATTCTATCCTTAATCTATGGTTTTATACGAGTTCAGAGTTTCTCTATAGGATTCAGATTGGGTGAATATGGGGGTAGAAATATTATTTTTCAGTCAACAGATTGGATAAGCGTTATTATTCCTTTTTTATGTATAGAATTAAGCATAATCCATACTTAGGCTGAGGTTTAGTGCTTTGATTCAACATTGTCCTGCGCAATAATTAAAAAGATTTTTCCTTAAAAATTGTGGGGTCTATCGATTGATTATTCACTAAGCCAACTAGACTATGGGTTCTTTTGAATCGTGATATTAACACCAATTTTAGCAATACTATACAAGCATTTCAGGGAAGAGATCTTTTCTTACTCTGCTTCCTCAGAAGAAAAAAGGGGTATCACTCAATCTTAGCTTCTTGAATACTACTACAGTATATCTTTTACTTATAGAAAAGCCAGGTATAATATTGTTCATCTAGTATTCTTATTGATCTTTGACAAATAATTTTACCTTTGAATAGTGTATTCTACGTCTACACCCCAAAGGGTTTTTAGGGTCGTAATTTTTTTCTTATGTCGATTATACCATATACTAACTGTGTTTCTATGCATTGTAAATACTCTGATGCTTTTTTTGTACTTTTCCCTTTCTCAGGGAATAAATAACTTTTTTTCTTATATTATTACTCTATGGGATCAAACATCTATAGACATTATTTTTCTACGCTAACACGGCTGTGCACCTAATTCAAGACGATGTACTATCATCTTGGTATGAACATCTATTTTTTTTAAAAAAAATTTGCTACCCTCCTACTAATGTTTAGTCTGAAATGAGCGCACGGTGCATACTCTCCCTTGGTTCCAGGAAATAGAAAACAATGAATCTTTAAAACAGCATTGGTGGGAGTATTTTCGTTACGATACAAAAGATACTACACGAGAAACTTATACTATCATTATGCCCCCGCCCAACGTTACCGGATCGTTGCACCTAGGCCACGCACTGTCTTCTACCCAGCAAGATATTTTGATTCGCTTTCACAAAGCGTTAGGAAAGAACGTGCTTTGGCTTCCGGGAACAGATCATGCAGGAATCGCCACGCAAATGATGGTGGAAAAAGCCTTGGAAAAACAGGGGAAAAGCCGTAGCCTTATGGAGAGAGATACATTTTTGCACCATATGTGGCAATGGAAAGAAGAATACCAAGAGCGAATTCTTTATCAAATGAAGCGTATGGGATTTGCGGCGGATTGGAGTCAGTTAACGTTTACTCTGGATGAAAGCGTTTCTTATGCAACACGAGAAGCGTTTGTTCGGCTTTATCAACGGGGAAAAATATACAAAGCAAAACGCTTAGTCAGTTGGGACCCTGTGCTACGCACCGCGCTGTCTGATCTAGAAGTGGAGAATGTTCAAGAATCTGGAACTTTGTGGACTATTTCCTACAATGTAGAAGGCGGAGGCACGATTCATGTGGCTACTACCAGACCAGAAACTTTGTTGGGAGATACGGGAATTGCAGTACATCCTCAAGATGAACGGTACGCAGGCTATGTGGGACGCAGAGCTCAAGTACCGCTTGTAGACCGTTGGGTTCCTATTATCGCAGATGAAGCGATCGATCTTGAAAAAGGAACCGGTGCAGTTAAACTGACACCGGCTCACGATTTTTTAGATTTTGCCATTGCTCAACGCCACAATTTGCCTTGTATTGATATTTTTGATGAAGGAGGTCATTTAAACCATAACACACCCTTCCCTTTTCGCAACTTAGAGCGCTTAAGCGCACGACACTTAATTCTAGATCAGTTAGGGGAAAAATTAATCTGTGAATCCTCTGTGCACCATAGTGTGCCCCGAAGTCAGCGCTCCGGTTCTATTATCGAGCCACGCCTCACAGAACAGTGGTTTTTAGATACCACAGATATGGCAAAGCGTGCGTTAGCAGAAGTAAAAAGCGGAGCGTGTGAATTTTTTCCAAAAGATTGGGAAAAAACCTATGAAGAATGGTTGTCCCATATTCAGCCTTGGTGCATTTCGCGTCAATTATGGTGGGGACACCAAATTCCCGCATGGTATGATACAAAAGGAAACGTTTTTGTAGCGCACACGAAAAAGGAGGCTGAGCTGTTGGCAGAAGCTCAAGGCAGCACAGAACCTTTGACCCAAGATGAGGATGTATTAGATACATGGTTTTCCTCTGGACTTTGGCCTTTTTCCACCCTGGGATGGCCTCGAGAAGATTCCCCTTTATTTCGTGCTTGCTATCCTACACGTGTTCTCGTAACGGGATTTGATATTATTTTCTTTTGGGTTGCCCGAATGATGATGTTGGGCCTTGAATTAACAGATCTCTCTCCCTTTAAGCAAGTATGCATTCACCCTTTGATTTGTGATGAAAAAAGAAAAAAAATGTCTAAAACTAAAGGCAATGTCATTGATCCCATGGAGGTGGCAGATCAGTATGGTGTAGATGCACTGCGTTTTGCATTAGCGTTGGTGGCAACGCCTTCCGCCTACACTACGTTTGGAATCAAACATGTAGAGCAGGCTCGAAATTTCATGACTAAATTATGGAATGTAGGTAGATTTTCAGAATTGCATCATATCAAAGGAAGGTTCGATTTACCCCAAACGGTTCTTGAAGATATGAACCGCTGGGTCATTCGCCAAACAATTGCTTTGGAAGAAGAAGTAAAAAAAGCGTTACATTCTTACAGTTTTCATGAGGCGGCTTCTTGTATATACACCCAAGTGTGGTCTGTAATATGCGATTGGTACGTCGAATGGGTTAAAGATTCCTTAAGACACGAGTCTCATTCTGAAGAAGTGCGCCATATTATGGGATGGGTGTTAAATAAAACGTTAATCATTCTACACCCTTTTATTCCCTTTGTAACCCAGGCCTTATGGGAGATGTTGAATCCAAAAAACAAAGAAGGCGTTTGGCAACAAGACTGGCCTTGTTTTGCTCCAGAACTTTCTTTGTTTGTTCCCCCCATTGAGCGTCTTCAAGAACTTATTTCCACTATTCGTCGCATACGGGCAGAGTTCACTATTCCATCAAATCAGTGTATTGAAGTTCACATCTATACTATGTTAGACAGAAAACTTTTGTGCTCCCATAAAAATTTCATAGAGCGCATTACCCAAACAGCGTGTACCGTTTATGAGACTTCTCCCCCGGAACGGAGTCAAGGATTTAGCGTGCACCTAAATACATTAACCGTGATTTTTCGATTGCAAGATATGTTAGACATGAAAAAAGAATTGAATAGGCTTCAGCAGCAGTGTATTAAGATTCAAACAGAAATTTATGAATGGGAGCAGCGTCTTGGTTGCCAGGGATTCCGTAAAAAAGCTGCACCTCATGTAGTTCGAGAACTTGAAGAACGCTGTAATCAAAAAAAAGAAATTCTCAAACGTATTGAACAGGATCTTACGATGGTGAACAGTGCGCACCACGCTCCATAACAAGGCAAAATAAGAGCCAGAGTTTTTTGACGTGACGTAAAGCACGAAAAAGTGTCCACAAATTAATGTATTACTCGAGTCTTTGAACAATATATAGAATTTCAAAACGTTTCAATTTTTTGTTCAATTTAAAATTGAGTGGTTCTAATAAAATTAAAGTAAAAATTTATTTTAACGGATGAAGAAAATTGAAAAGAATATTTTACTATAATATTTTTTAGTTTTATATTTTTATCATATGTTAGTTATAACCAGCGCTCTTTAATTAGAGAAAAAAAGCCTCAAGTGCGTCATACACCGTATCAAAATGTGTAATATTTTTTTTGATTCATTTTTTCATATTAGCTCAAAACTTTTTGTTAGGATTTAGACCTAAGACGGTAAAAAATTACTCTACACTCTAGAAATTTTATGAGTTCGTTTGCTTTCTTGAATTTATGAAAGGCAGTATTATATTAATTTAGATTAAAAATGGGATTGTATTTCTTATAATTGTCAAAAAATGACAAAAAGACAATAGAAATGATAATAAAACAATAGAGCCTAGACTTAAAATCAAAAGACGCGCGCAACAATACTTATAAAAATACCGTAATTAGAGAGTGGATACAGTACAAAAAAGAAGAAGTACTCAGGCAAGATTAGGCAGAACAAGAAATATAGATCCAAATCAGATCAAAATATAGGTTAAAAATAACGAAGATAAAACATGAGCAGAGATAACGCAAGCGTTGCTTTTTTCTATAAAACAATTAAAAAGTTAAGCTTTAGTAATAAAAAAGCTTTTATCGTTAGGGAGCAATCAACGATATAGCACCTGAACGTTTTGTATAGAGTGAGGAGCGTGATATAAAGATGAAACAATTTGCAAAGACAGAGGGTGCACTAAGAAAAATAAAAAACTGGCTGGTAAGAAGCGTGGTCATTATTATCAATAAAACCCACCCATAATATACCTGGAATAATTAATCCATAGCACCTATGAGTGTTAATGAGTCTTGCAATACGGACCTTTTCATTGGCTAGAACAGTGTTTAATTAAAGTACTAAAACCAGGACAAGGGGTAATTTTGGATCAGACCTTATGCCATAACTCCCCCAAGACAAGAGCATTGATTGAATCGATTGGCTGCGGGTTAGTGTTCTTACCCCCATATTCGCTTAGCCTAAATATCATTAAGACATTCTAGGCTACTATGAAATGATGAATTAACCGTAATCTTACTCAATGTACTGAGTGACATAGGCTCTTAGTTGAATGCTTTCAAATCCTATCTTCAAGCTAAATTACTCTAAGAGCTTGTCCGCAAATGAGAGATATGTTAGTGTATCTGGATGATGTTGGATGCAATTGAGGAATATAAATGAATAGAAGAGCGTATGAGACAGATTTAAAAGACAAAGAATGGGAATTAATATCGGAATATTTTATACCAAATATTAAGAAGGCTGGCAGGCCTGTGAAACACAGCAGAAGAGAGATATTAGATGCGATTTTTTATGTGATTAGAACTGGTTGTCAGTGGAGATATTTACCACATGATTTTCCACCATGGAAGACAGTGTTTGAACAATACAGAAGATGGAAGAAAAGTGGAGTGATAGAAAAGATGAATCATAAATTAACAACAAGATATAGATTGCTTATTGGAAGGAGGGCAGAGCCCAGTGCATGCATAGCAGATAGTCAGTCTGTCAAGAGTACAGAGAAAGGGGGCGTCAGGGGTTATGACGGTGGAAAAAAAAATCAAGGGTAGGAAAAGGCACATTATAACAGATACGAATGGATTGGTGCTTGGTTGTTATGTAGGTGCAGGAAGTGAGAATGATAGAGATGGTGTTAAACTAGCACTTAGGAATATGGTGTGGAAGTATAGTGAAGTGAGGAAGATGTGGGCTGATATGGGATATGAAGGGAAGGAGTTGAAAATGAGTATAGATGAAGAATTTAAGATAGATTTAGAGATAATAAAGAGGCCAAGGTCTGGGTGCTGGGTGAGGAAAGATACACCTGTTGAATTACTACCAAGGATAGAGGGGGGCTTTAAGGTTCAACGGAGACGATGGGTTGTAGAACGAACATTTGGATGGCTTGGTAGAAATAGAAGGCTATCAAAAGAATACGACTTGCTTTGTTCTTCTACAGAGAATAACATTTACATGTCACTTAACAGACTACTCTTGCGCAGATTCTTTCCTCCTAATTAATTTGCGGATAAGCTCTAAACCCTCAGTTTGGGAGAACACGACTTGTTTTAATGAAAAAATATTGAATTTTTAAGAGAAGTGGCCAAAAAATATTTTAAGGATTAAAAGAATCGTGATGTAACAATTTCAAAAAAAGTAGGAAACAATGATTTCGTTATATTGCCTTTCTCTTAATAATAGTTTACTAGAGGGAATTGAAACAGTGCTTGTCTTAAAAACAATTTTTTGATATACTAAAGATCAAATTTTTAAAGAGAGCGAAATATGCGTGTTGCATCTTCTATTGGGCAAAAAAAATATCGTAGTAAAACCTGCAAAATAATTCGCCGCGGAAAACGTCTGTATTTAATTGATCCTAAAAACCCTAGGAACAAAGTCCGTCAGGGGAGTAAATAATATGACAGAAAACAAGGACGCAGAGAATTCATTTATTGAAAATAGAGCCCTTGTTCCCACCTGCTTAAACAGCGTTTCGGATCCTTTTTTATTAGTTTTGTTGGCTTCTAGACGAGCCCAAGAGCTTGCTTATGGCGCTCAAGCAGTAGTGAATCCCACGGGACATAAAGACTCGGTGGTAGCATTGCAAGAAATTGCTTTGGGAAAAATTGATCTTGATGCACTGCGAGAAACTTTAGTAGAAAGTTTTCAAAATAATCGAGTGTTGAGTGTAGTGATTGCTGTTTGCACGCTAAGTTTGAGTATTTAAGGTATTAATTCACCTCTGGTGGATATTTATTAGGTGGAAAATATGGATAAATCCAACACAAAAGCTTTGGAGGTTGTTTCCGTACCTGTAGAGGAAGAGATTCGGCGCTCGTATCTTGATTATGCTATGAGTGTTATTGTAAGTCGGGCGCTTCCTGATGTGCGAGATGGACTAAAGCCGGTACATCGACGCATTTTATATGCTATGGAGACCCTGGGGTTTCGTCACGATCGTCCTCACCGAAAATCAGCTAACGTAGTAGGAGAAGTGATTGCAAAATATCACCCTCACGGTACAGATCCTATTTACGGTTCCTTAGTGCGCATGGCTCAGTGGTTTTCTATGCGAGAAAAACTTGTTGATGGTCATGGAAATTTTGGATCTATGGATGGAGATCGCGCTGCTGCAATGCGCTATACAGAAGCGCGTTTAAGTGCTTTGTCGGACTATATGTTGGCAGATTACGATAAAGAAACTGTTGATTTTCAACCAAATTATGATGATACACAAAAGATGCCTGTAGTATTGCCCGCAGCTTTTCCCAACTTACTTGTAAATGGGGGAAGTGGTATCGCAGTGGGGATGGCCACCAACATTCCTTGCCATAATTTGGCAGAAGTTTTGGACGCGTGTTGTTTACTGTTGGACCATAAAGATGCAGAGTTAGAGCATATTATGACGGTGCTTCCGGGACCAGATTTTCCAACAAAAGGAATTATTTTAGGTACAAAAGGAATAGGAGAAGCGTACCGTACTGGAAGAGGATCTTTCTTGATTCGCGGACAAGCTCAAGTAGAGGCCTACGGAAAAGATCGGGAATGTATTCTAATCACAGAAATTCCGTATCAAGTGAATAAGTCTGCTTTAGTAGAGCGTATTGCAGAGGTTGCGCGAGATAAAAAAATTGAAGGAATGACAGAAGTCCGAGACGAATCAGATCGAATGGGTGTACGTATTGTGATTGAATTAAAGAAAGATGCTGCAGCCCAAGTTATCTTAAACCAACTTTATATATTAACGGATTTGCAAGTCTCGTTTTCAGTGAATATGTTGGCGTTGCATCGAGGATATCCGGTGCAACTCTCTTTGCTGGAAGTACTTCGGGCATTTTTAGAGTTTCGAAGAGAAGTAGTGGTGCGTCGTACCCAATATTATTTGCGCAAAGATCGAGAAACCATTCGCATTTTAATTGGGATCTATATTGCAATTTCTCACATTGATCGTATTGTAGAATTAATTAAAGCCTCCAGAGATCGTGACGCAGCCTTACAGGCTCTTATCACTCAGATATGGCAACTTGATAGTATCGTTTACGCGTATTTGAGTTTGTTAGATAACGATATAGAAAATTTAGAGGCATATAATGTATCGGGATATCGTTTGTCTCAAGAACAAGCTTCTGCTATCCTGGCGTTACGACTACATCGATTAACTGGTATTGGAAAACAAGAGCTTTCTGGTCAACTAGAAACTTTAAAGAATAACATCCAGTCTTACCTTGAACTGTTAAGGGATGATCATAAAATTGATGCTTTGATGAAAGAGGAATTTTTACATATTAAAGAAAAATTTGGATCTCCCCGTCTTACAAAGCTACAGGGAGAATATCTGCACCAATCTCCAGAAGATTTTGTGGCCTGCGAAGATATGGTGGTTACCGTGAGCGTAAACGGATATATTAAACGGGTTCCATTGGATGCGTACCGAAGTCAAAAACGGGGTGGGCGTGGAAAGAGTGCTATGGATGTGCGAGAAGAGGACGCGGTATCTCAAATTTTTGTTGCCGATACTCACCGGCCTTTACTATTTTTTACCTCTAAAGGAATTGCTTATCAAATGAAAGTTCACGAGCTCCCCTTAGGAACGACGACTGCGAGAGGTAAGCCCCTAATTGCATTTTTTCCTTTAGAGCGAGATATCGAAAAGGTTGCGACAATTCTTCCCCTCCCCAAAGATAATGTACCTTATTTTATTATCTTTGCTACTTCCCATGGAAATGTTCGTAAAAATGCTTTATTGGATTTTTTAACTATTCGCGCAAATGGTAAAATTGCCATGAAGTTAGAGGATGGTGAGCAACTGATTCGCGTTTTGTTGGCTAATGACGATCAAGATATTTTACTTTCTACCCATCAAGGAAAAAGCCTTCGATTTCCGGTACAGGAATTACGCAAGTTTACTGGACGCAATTCTACAGGAGTGCGAGGAATTTCTTTGAAGCCTGAAGATTACGTAATCTCTATGACTTTATTAAACAATATGCCGTGGACTTCGCAGGAAATTGAACTGTATATGAGCTCTAAAGCTCCTCTTGAAGAGAAATTTATTTCATCTATGGGTGAAAATAACACTACTCCTATCTTGGATGACCAGGTGCAGGCTCGCTTCAGTGCCATGGAAGCTGGAGAAGAATTTGTGTTGTGTGTTACCACGAAAGGCTGTGGAAAACGCACGTCTTCTTATGAATATCGTAGAGCCCATCGAGGTGGTCAAGGCGTTGCCAGCATGGAAGTAACCGCAAGAACCGGATCTATCATTCAAGCGATACCGGTCAAAGCGCAAGACCAAATTTTAATGTTGACCAATACAGGACAACTGTTGCGATGCCCCGTAAAAGATATTCGGATTTCAAGGAGAAAGACGCAAGGTGTTCGAGTATTTCGATTGGCTAAAGGAGAAACTGTAGTTTCGGTAGCAGTAATTTCTCCAGATAGCTTAGAGGTATGTGAAGAGGATTTACAAATAACATAAACGTTAATATTAGTTGAATTTTGTTGAGTATCCACCCTATAAACCAAAAAATAAGACTTGAAAAAAATGTAATATTTTTTTATAATATGACTATGCTTGAAAAGTAGTGGGGTTTTAAGGAAGGGGAAAAGTCTATTCCCTTTTTTTATATTATGAATCGAGAATCAATTTGGAATGCGTTAGATGTTTATCTAGAAAATCAGGGATACAGTTTAGTACAGGTTATTGTACAAACTCCAGCAGTGCCAAACATATGTGTCATGATTGAACACAAAGAAACCTTTACACTGTCTATAGAAGAGTGTGCCAAACTTTCTGTTGGAGTGCAGAAAGTTTTAAAAGAAAAACTGCTTTTAACAGATCTGCATATCTTAGAAATTAGTTCTCCTGGGGTAGAACGTCCTCTGGTAACTCCGGCCCATTATCGACGGTATAAAGGATCTCGTGTACTGGTAGGCGTACGCAGTTCCCTAAATGATGGACAAAAATATGAAGGGATACTCAAGAATGTTCTGGGCAGTGGTATTGTTTTGGAATTAAATGAAGACGATATTTTGTCTATAGAGTGGTCTTTTATTAAATTTTGTAAATTGTTATACAAATTTGAAAATAAAGAGGAAAAAGAAAGATGAGTGTATACAATATTGGCCCCTTATTATTAAAAGAAATTGATGGTTTAGCAAGAGAAAAGTTTTTAGAAAAAGAAGTATTGTTACCTATTTTTGAACTGGCTTTTACGAAAGTCTACGCTAAGCATTATGGATTGAAAAATGACATTAGGGTTTCTATTAATCCTGAGACGGGGGATATGTGTCTAAAACGGCATCGTCTTATTGCTCAAGAAATTACGTGTCCTTTTAGACAAATTCATTTTCAGGAGCTTCCTCTAACCTCTCAAGGAGAGATTATCAATGGTGAATGGGTTGAACCTTTGCCTTTATTGGAATTATCCCGCTCTGACGTGGCCAGTGTGCTTAAAGTATTGCAACACGAGACCCAGGAAATGGAACGTAAGGTTCAGTATGAAGAGTTTAAGTCTAGAGTAGGAGAAATGGTAAGTGTTACCGTTAAACGTCTTGAGGGACGCAATGTTATTGTGGACTTGGGACGAGC
This sequence comes from Holospora curviuscula, assembly GCF_002930195.1. Taxonomy (GTDB): domain Bacteria; phylum Pseudomonadota; class Alphaproteobacteria; order Holosporales; family Holosporaceae; genus Holospora; species Holospora curviuscula. Next base: position 14,243 of record NZ_PHHC01000078.1, read on the forward strand.
AGAGGGAATGATTTTAAGGAGAGAGTTACTAAAATGGGAAAATTACAGTATTAATGATCGACTAAAAGCCTACATTTATGCGGTACGCCGTGAACCTCATGGACCCCAAATTTTTCTCTCTCGTACTCATTCAGGATTTTTACACGAACTTTTTGTAAGAGAAGTAGATGAAATCGCTCAAGGACTCATTGAGATTAAAGGAATTGCTAGAGACCCTGGAAGTCGAGCAAAGGTTGCAGTTTTCGCTTACAACTTTACCAGTAAGGGAAGAAATTTTTCTCCTGTGGGAACCTGTGTAGGAATTCGAGGTAATCGCGTTAAAGCCATTCAAGAAGAGCTGAAAGGAGAACAAATAGACGTGGTGCTCTGGTCTCAAGAAACTCCTGAATTTATTGTCAACGCATTATCTTCTGTTGAAGTTCTAAAGGTAGTTGTAGAAAAAGGTACCAATCAATATACTGTTGTAGTACCTGATGGGCAAAAAAATCTTGCTATTGGTCGAGAAGGACAAAACGTGTCTCTAGTGTGTAAACTTACGGGAAGTAATATTAATATTATGAGCGCTTCTGAAGAGCAACAAAAGCGTTCAGCTGATTTACAAGAACGCATGGGACTTTTTATTCAACGATTAGATCTAGATGAATTTTTGGCACATTTTTTAGTTCTGCAAGGATTTGAATCTCTGCAAGATATTGCCTCCACACCGCAAGAAGAGCTTATGCAATTGGAAGGCTTTACTTTGGAAATTGCACAAGAATTGCGGGAACGAGTGCTAGAAGCGTTAGAAGAAGAAGAAAAAAATTATAAAGATAAATTTATTAAAAATAAAGGAGATCCTCAGGTATTAGCCCTATGCAGTCCGTATATGTTGGACGCCTTAGTGGCTAATGGAATTTTGACGTTAAAAGATTTTTCTCAATTAAGCTTAGATGAATTGGAAGGATATTTAACGGGAGTACGGCATGGAATGACTTCCCAAGACCTAGGAGATCTTATTATGCAGGCACGAGCATTATGTGCTCCCGACTCTGACTCCACAATCGTTCAAAAAGAGTAAAATTAGAAGGTCAAATGTATAGAACCTGAACGTCTTCTATAGAATAACAAGAAGGGTGTAAAGATAACGATTTTCAAAGACAGAGGGTGGAGTAAGATAAGTAAAAACTGGTCGGTAATAAGCGTGGTAAGGTTTATCAAAAAATACGTAGTATAAATGGCTTAGTAGAAATACTCAATCCATAGCACTCATGGATTTTAATGGTTCTTCCAATACGAATCTTTTTAATCCTTGGGGAGAACAATGTTGAATCAAAGCGCTAAAATTCGGGGTAATTATAGATCGTACTTCATTCTTTCAGTCACAAAAAAAGCGCTCATCGAATCAGTTGGTTGTATTTTAATCCCTTATTCATCACCTTTAAATCCTATAGAGAAAATTTTGACCAATATGAAACGATAAAGTAAGGGTAGAGTGACAGAATTCGCTCAATGATATCAGGCTATAACCAGATTTTTTTGCACACTTAATACGAGGTGATTTTGGCTCTACACAAATCAATAGTTACAGGTGTGTTCACAGGGTATACCCTGGCCTTGAAAGAGAGTATGATGTCCGAAAAAATGAAAGTACCAAAGAGATCCACCTAGACTTGAATTTTAGGCGCACACCATTCAGGATTTTTCTCTTTGAACATCTTCCAGAAAATGAGAGTGTCTCCCTTTATACCGCCGTCGTTGGAAGTTATATTATTTAAGCATCACCCGTTATGGATGCTCTCGCGAGTTATAAAAATTTCAATATTCTTTTTTAGAGCTAATCTGTTAGAAGTATAAATACTTTTTTCTGTTTTGAAAAAATTTAGACCGTATATTCCATGTACGATGACGCATATTCTAAATTGTTGTGGCAATTTGCTCTTTTTCTAGACAAAAAAACTCGCAAACTATTTATTCAGTATCTACAAAATTGTGTAAAAGAGTAATTTCTCAAAGCTTCCTTCTCTAAGACTGTTACTAAAGTAAATCATAGAGTATGAGGTTGGAAAAAAAAGCGGGTTATAATCCCGTATCATTGAAAAAATTCTGAAATTCTATTCTTAATTCATCGTTTCATATGAGTCCAGAATCTTTCTAGAGGATTTAGATCTAGTGAATAAGAAGGTAAAAAAATTATTTTGTAGCCAACATATTGCTTGAGTGCTCTTTTTTTTTATGGTTTATAGATCATGGATGCTATAAATTGATTATTCCAGCTATATTATAGTTTATTTTGTAATAGTTACCACGCTTCTTACTTAGGCGATTTTCGATTGCTTGCATTACTTATACACACTGAGCTCACTTTTCTTGCTCTACTCCCCCAGATGAAAGAGTATCGTATCGCTAAATCTTAGCTTCTTGAATGCTCTGGTAGGATCTTCTTTATTTATACGTAAACTTAGCCTCCTAAACTTAGCCCCAATATCCTTTAATCGAGTATTCTTATTCATCTTTGACAAAAATTCTACCTTTAAATAATCTAGTCTACGTTTACACCTTAACCGTTCTCTAACATGGTCTTATCTCTATGACGCCACCTACGTACTGTACTTCTGATGATTTTTTTGTGTTTTTTGTTTACTAAGGTAATAGATTATTTTTTTTCTCACTTCGTTACGCAATAGGTTTGTGCACAGTCGTTTTTATCCTTCCCTGCTTGTGCACCTAATTCAAAATGATTTTCTATAGATTTTTTGCTCCTCGTTACGCTGTGAACAAAGTGGCTGCTTAAATTCTTTCTATGCCTTGATCTGTACACCATCTGTTGAATGTATCCCTGCTTAAATCTAATACTTTACGTATTTTGCTATAGGTATTTTCTTGAAGCCTATTGGCTATTACTCCTAGACCCTCTATATCTTTTAGAGGCGTTATAGCTTTAGTTTGATCTATTACGGGAATTTCCCGTCCTATTTTAAACCTTCGTAAAATTTATTTTTTTATACGTACAATTTTTATAGTCCGTGCGGAACGTAGTTGGGCTGTGGATTGGAAGCAGTAGATTACTGAAAAACTTCAAAAAGAAATCTTGGGCTTGTTAGAAAAATCGTTTCAACACAAAAAATTATTAATTGAAGCGTTTATGCCTTAAAAAAATTCCTGCATGCTAGAGAAGCAGCAGAAGATTTTGAGTTAGCTAGAGAGTTTAATATGAAAACATAAGATGATAAGTCTCCTAATGCTTACGAGAAGGATGAGGATGCTGATGAGTTTGCGCGCAATGTACAAAGGATAAAAGATAAATTTTTAGCTTCAATGGAGCAGCAGAGTAAAGAGAATAGTTCTTGGAGAAAGAAAAGAGACGATATATTTAAAGAGTGTAAAGAAATTTTAGCAGTTCTTTCCGAGCGTAAAAAAAATAATGTACTCTCCGAACATGGAATTGATATTGAGATAAAAAAACGATAAAATATTAAAGTGGATTTAATTCCTTCTTAAAATCAAAAAATAAATAAAAAAATAGAACTTCGGTAATAAACAACCCTTACGATAGAATGCGCTATTATTCAGTCTTCTACAGAGGCAAAATGATCAGTACTGGCTGATGATAAATCCAGAAAAGTGTCCCAATTTCATAATGATTTAAAAGAAAAAGTTCAGAAATATGTTCCCAAAATTTAAGCATTAAGAGAAGCACAAAAACTTCGAGCTCATAAGCTGATTGAATCTAAATTTCCCGCTTTGATAGATTTTTTCATGAAAAAGTTCCCTCATCAAAAACTCATTATGGAAAAATTACTTAAAGGATACGATGAATTTGAAAATAATAGAAAAAAATTCGTATCAGAAAAATTCAAGGTGAACCAGAGAGCAGCGCTCTTAATCGAAAAAATAAACTGTGTTTCAAACAATTGTATGACTTCGAACAGGAACTCATGAATCATCAAGAACAACTGTTTATATATTTATATGCCTTCGCTTCGCAAGAGTCTAAGTATTGCATACGTGTTTTGAATGTTGAGATCCTTTCTCAACCAATAGATCCCTGCTGAGCCCCTCAAGCGGTGGAAGCTCAGTTTAGAAATGTCGTTAACGAGAGAGTGCGTTGAAACCTATCATAGATAAACTCACTAAACACCTTGAATTTCTAAGCCAAAAAAAGTTCAAGCTCTTAGAGAATGCAAAAAAATTTTGATGTTTATACAAACACATTCAAAAACTCTCCGTATAACCTCTCGATAACCCAAATAATTTTTTCTGATCAGATACGAATAGTCAATAGCTATATTGATAAGATTAAAGAGTACCGAAGCGGTATTCAAGACGAGGTTTACTATAAAAAAATAGGTGAAGCGTTTTTCTTTGATAAACAAGACAAAAAGCGACACAACCTATTATAAATACTACAAAAGATCTACCCTTCCCCCTAAAAATGATGACGAACCAGAAGAATCCTGGAGAAGTTTTGATGCAGATTTATTTAACAAGTATTATAAAAAGAAAAAAAATAGTTAATGAAACTGCTTAACTAGAATCCAGATCCCTCTAAAACTAAGAAGTTTGATAATTTATGGAAGTAAAACATAGAGTTCAGTCAAACCATTGACAAAATACAGAAAAATTTAAAAAAGAACTTCGAATCATCTGGATGCAAAAAATTGAAAAACTATGTTGAAGCACGGATTCCACAGTAATACTGTGTTAAGAGATTAAAAAAAATTTTTAGAAAAAAGCGGTCTTTGAATCTCTTTCTTACTTACACGCGAGAGAAAAATTAAATACTCTTTTTTTATTGAGAAATTAAACATATCTTGGAATGGCTTCATTGTGCATCTTCTCAAAGAAAATTTTTTTATTGGAAGAAATGTTTTCCAGGCCTCCCCATAGTGAAATGTTTATCAAGTTCTAATCTCGCATTAATCGGTATACATCATACGAAAAACAGAAATATTGTCATTATCTCGAAAGGTTTCTTTTTTAATGTTAATCTCCAAATCATAAAGCGCATTCATCCGTTGTTCTAAAAATCCTAAAGACCATGTATCGATATTCTGAAGAATAAAGGGAAGGTGTTTAAAAAAAATAGGTGGATCCAGTTGAGTGGCCAATGTGGTAATATGCTGAGCCCGAGCTGAGCCTTTAGGTTCTTTATGGGTTTTCGTGTATTGTTCAAGAAGTACTTTCAATTGCCAACATTGCCAGGCCAATTTTTGCCATGCACGTACCCATTTTAATTTTTGATCGTTATAGCGTAAGGTCGTAATAATACTCATATCAGGCGTATGAAGTAACGGCAAAAAAATTTCTTCTGAATTCAGGACCAAATAATGGAATACCCCTTCTAAGTCTTCTTGCTGTAAAGGATGATTATTGTTTGTTTGACACAATAAGTGAATTGTTTTTGCGGTACTGACCCAGTCTCCTTCCTGTATCCATTGTGCTACGATTTTTATGTGGTTTCCAGAAAGAGAAACGTCGTGCGCCGCTAAGCAGCGCTTAAGAATAATTATAGATTGATCCAAAGAGACTTCGTAGCTTGGTACCAAGCCCCATACAGAAGATTTTTGAAAATTTTGTACCCACACAGTGTGCTTTCGAAATTGAGAAGAAGTAAAAATCAAGTGTATTGTTTCTGGTAATGTATTAAGAATGGACTGATACGCTGAAAATTTTCCTTCTGAAACCTCTTCAATCACAATGACCGTACGCCCTACGTTAAACAATGTAGGAGAACACAGTGTGACATAATGATCCCAGAATTCTGCATCTTGTGTTCTAATAAAACGTACATCTAGATCTTTGACTTCGTTTAAAATATTTTCAATAAGATCAGGTTTATTTCCATATAACAAAAAAGCACGATACATTTTTTCTTTGAATGCAGGAAAAAATTCGTGGAGTGCTATTTTCATGGAAAGTCTTTGGAAGAATCTATCTTATCTTCCTGTAAAGCTTGAGAAATTTCATGAGATTTTTGTTGCAGGATCCAAGGAAGCGCCCGCTGGATTGAAGGAAAAATTGAAGCGTCAAGCCGAAGCCTTTCTTGAGAAGTAAAATCACTCAACACAAATTTAGATACTTCCATAGCACCGGGAGGACGCCCAATACCAATGCGAAAACGGCCATAATCAGTACCACAGCGGGCAGAAATATGACGCACTCCATTGTGTCCTCTATGTCCACCGCCAAATCTCCATCTTTGCGTTCCAAAAGCCAATTCTAATTCATCGTGAAACACAACAAGACGATCTAATGGAATATCATAGAGCTTAAGAAGCTCTAATACCACATTCCCGGAAAGATTCATATAAGACAACGGCTTACACAGTAAAATCTGGTGCTCTTTATAGGTGACCGCTGTCAGTAATGCATTCTTTTTTTGAAATTCTCGGAACGGGTTGGTTTGAGAATATTCAAAGATATTTTTTAAAAAATCCAACACCATAAACCCGACATTATGTCGCGTTACACTGTAGTCGAACCCAGGATTCCCCAAACCAACCCATAACCATCCATAAGACATAAACGTTATACAGTAGCAGTTTGGGATTCAGAATTCTCTTGAGTCTCAGATTTATCTCCAGAGAAAGGAGGAACAATACTTACAATAGCCTCATCTTTTTCCACATGAAGTACCTGAACATCTTCAGGAAGCGTAATAGATGTTAAATGAATAGTTTGTCCAATATCTAAACTACTCAAGTCAACTTCTATAGACTCAGGAATACGACTAGCAGGCGCCAGAACTTCAAGATGATGGTGCACTACATTTAACGCACCACCCCGCTTAATCCCAATGCTTTTATCTTGATTAAGAAACACAATGCGCACCAAAAGATTTATTTTTTGGTGCCCTGATAAACGCCGTAAATCTATATGAATAGCTCTATCTTTTACACTACAAAATTGAATAGAGCTAATAAGGGCTTTTCCATGGTCAGACAAATGGAAAACACGACTAAATATTCCAGGAATTTCGAGTTCTTTGGAAATATCTTTTGCACACACAGAGAGATTTTCTGAGGGTCCTCCTCCATAAAGAACACAAGGAATACGTCCTGAAAGTCTTAATGCACGTATCTCTCCTTTAGTTTGATGGGGTTTTCTAGGATATACAGTTAATACAGAAAATGACTCTTTAGTAGATTTTTGGTTCATTGCTTTACAACATCAACAATTTATACTTAGAATATCGTTGATTTGGGGTAAAAAGCAATAGCCCTCAGGGCCACCTCATAAAAAATTTTGTTTCAAGATACGGGAAAGTATGTCATCACTCCAGCCCCCCATTTTTCTGAACCGCTTGATTGGATTATCTTGGCATCTGAGCTTGTTCAGAGCTATATGCCTGCTTATTGCCATACTGTGGCGAGCGTTTTCCTTCCGTATTCTCCTTTGATCCTCACCAAATGACCTATATACTACCCAATGTAAGGCCCAATGACCTCTAATATATGAGAGCATTGTTTTAGCAGTGACT
>NZ_PHHC01000078.1:22766-31941 GCF_002930195.1 Holospora curviuscula
AGCAGAGTCTAATTATAAAGACTAAAAATCCCCCAAGGGGTTATTAGGGATTCCTCATCATCCCATACATCACCAAAATACGAAAGAATGCATCGAAAGCATTGGATACAAGGTAGGCCCCCCCTATTCTCTTGATTGACGCAATAGAATAATTTTTGGCTAATATTAAATGATAGATCAAGGGTAAAATTACTTAATGCGATACAGTGTACGAGGCCTTGTTTCATTTTTTTAATGCTCAAACCTAAATTTAACTTACTATAGAAACGCTACTTTTTCTTTTATGAAGTTTTCGGGCGTACCCAACTGAAGATCTGTGACCCCCTCTACCATCTCTTTTAGCAATGTCTGAATGACCTCTTCACAAGATTCTCTAGATTTGATCATACCTACGCTTTGTCCTGCCATCACGGATCCATGTTCTACATCTCCTTCTACAACAGCACGATAGAGTGCTCCTGACCAAAAGTGTTCTACTTTCATTTTTCCAGCTTCTAAAGATAATGTTCCTTTTTCAATATCAGCCAAAACGGATCGTTGAAGAGAAACAAATTGCTTTGTCGCTTTATTGGCAAGAGCACGCACTGGAATAACAGGAAGCCCTTCATCAATTCCATAGGATAGAACAGCATCCCTAGCTTGAGCACGAATAAACGCTTCTTTAAAGGCATCGTGAGCTTGAGATTCATGAGTACACACAAAACGTGAACCCAATTGGCATCCGGAAGCACCCATGAGAAGATACGATAAAATACCGCGTCCATTTCCAATTCCTCCTGCTACAAACACAGGGACTTCCTTACCTAATACAGGAAGAATTTCTTGAGCCAAAACTTGAGTTGTCACTGGCCCGACGTGTCCTCCCGCTTCATTGCCTTCAATCACCAACGCTTGCGCACCACTACGAATTAACCGTTGAGCTAATGCAGCAGAAGGCGCAAATGCTACAGGCTTAATATTGTAGGAATTTAATGATTTAAACATTGCATTAGAAGGAAGCCCCCCCCCTAAAAATATGTGACTTACTTTGTATTGTCCACACACGTCAATGAGATCTTGAAAATTTGGATGAAACACAATAAGGTTCACTCCAAAGGGTCCACAACGCGCACTGATCAGATGTTCGATATGGAGGGCAAGTTCTTTAGGGGCCATAGAGCCGCTGGCTAAAATCCCAAATCCTCCAGCTTGACAGACGCCCAGTACCAACTCATGATGGGATACCCAGGTCATAGCTCCGCACAAAATCCCTGTAGGACTTCCCAAAAATTCCTTTCCCCTTATCCACCGTGCCTCTATAAAAGACAGCGCACGGTCAATATCTTGTCCTTGTATCGTGCTAATCTTATTTTTCAAAAAATCTAATGTGTTCATTATGTTTGTACCATTTTGTGTAATACACTTAAAATTTTCATCGTTGCCTGTTCTTGGACCACATAACTAATACTGTTCACAGAACGAAATATATATTCTACCCCCATACGTCGTAAATCTTGCTGATTTTGTTTCGGTACATCATCAAAGGATACACCAATCATCGTAAACATGGTATGGGGTAAAATAGAAACTGTTGGTAATACGTATTGTTGTACATTATTTTTAGCAGACATTTCAGTAAAAAATGTTGTCATCGATCCATTTCTCTGCCATCCCCATACAGAAATAAGCTGATTCTGCAAAACCTGCAGTAATTGCTCTGCTTTTATTCTGGAAAGACCAGGAACTTTCCAGCATAGGACGCCTTTATGAGCAATGCCTTTTGCATTTCCAGACACGAACTCACACACGTAGGTTCCTGGATTTTCTGGAGCAAAAGTAGACAATACCTGAATAGGAACTTTGTAACGTCTAGCCCACTGTAACGCTTTATCGTGCAATATCTTAGCACCATGGCGACTAAACGTAGTCATATCTTCATAAGAGATACGATCAAATTTTTGAGCATCTTGAATGCAAGCGGGATCTGCGTTATATACCCCATCCACGTCGGTAAAGATTTGACATAATCTTGCCTTTAAAAGTGCGCTCAGTGCTACCGCTGTAGTATCTGACCCCCCCCTTCCTAAGCTACTGATACGACCTAACTTAGTAATTCCTTGAAATCCTGCCACCACGGGTATTCCTCCAGTAGCCATATAGTTTTGCAGGGGAAGCGTATTAATGGATACAATTTCTGCGTTTCTATACACTTCATCTGTTAAGATAGGTAACTGCCACCCTAAAAAAGACGCCGCTCTGCATCCCAAATCTTGTAGTGCTAAAGCCATTAACCCTGACGTAACTTGTTCTCCTGAAGTAATTACTGTATCCAGTTCACTTTTTGTGGCATCCATATTCAAGACGCAACAGTTTTCAGCCCATTGAACCAATTGATTGGTTACACCGCCCATGGCGGAAACTACGACTAAGGGTTGTTCTCCGCGCAATTGAGCTTCCTGCACAAGTTGGGCTGCATGTTTTAAGCACCCTATGTCGTTTAAGGAAGTGCCACCAAATTTCTTAACAACTACGGTATTGTTCTCTATCTCGCCCATATAACTTTCACCTTTTAGCTATTCAGTGAGGCTATTCTAGCAGAAAAACCTTAACTAATAGATTTCTGATGGCTCTCTTTAATCCAAAAAGTAGCACAAAAAGAAATAAGTGCTCCTAAAGCTAAGTATACTCCCGGTGTTGCCAACGCTAAAGATCTTCCCCCTATCACTAGAGTACTTTTAATCAAGAAAACCGCCAGCGTAGGAGCGGTTCCACCGAATACCATCATGGTTACATTGTGCGCTAGAGATACGCCTAGACATCGTACGTGCGGTGGAAAGAGTTCTACGATGGTGGCAGGAATTACCGCAAAATACATCCCAAATATAATATTTAATATAAGTTGTACAATAAATATTTGGTATAAATTTCCCATAGAAAATACAAAAAAAGCAGGAATTGCTACTAACATCAATAATAAAGATGCAAAACGTAACATCGGTTTCCTTCCCCATAGGTCTGAACAATATCCAGAAAGAGGAATACTTAATGCAAATCCCAAAGTAGAAATACTGTTAATACTGGTGGCGTGGTAATAACTCATGCCAACAAAATTTTGAAGATAATTTACGATGAAAAGACAAATAGTGAAAAATCCAATAGCAACCACAACATCTAGGCATATTAATTGAAGAAGTGCAGTACCGTAACAATTAAATAAGTGAGACCATGAAAACTTAGGTCTATAATTGTGTTCAAAAGCTTGAGTCTCTTGAAGGCGATTTCGCACAAAAGCTCCCACTATGCTCCCTGTAATGCTTAAAACAAACGGAATACGCCACCCCCAACGCAATACTTCTGACGGACTTAATAGTGCACCAACAGCTACGCACACTGAAGATCCCAGTAATACACCGACTGCAGCACTAAAAGTAGTCCAACTTCCCCAAAATCCTCTATATCGAGAATCCGCATGCTCCACAACAAATACAATGGACCCAGTGAATTCTCCCCCCATTGAAAGTCCCTGCAAAAGTCTGAGAATAGTTAAAATTACGGGGGCAGCCCATCCAATATGAGCATAAGTTGGAAGCAGCCCAATTAATGCAGTAGGAATAGCCATGCAATAAATTGACCACATTAACGCTCGTTTTCTCCCAATATGATCTCCTAAGTAACCAAATAATACACCGCCCAAGGGCCGCATAATAAATCCAATAAAAAAAACACTATAGGTCGCAAGCATAGAAGAGAACGCATCATGCGCAGGAAAAAATAACATTCCAATAATGGCGGCACAATATCCGTATAGCATAAAATCATACCATTCCAACGCATTACCAATCATGGAAGAGATAAGTACCTTCCAAAAGTGTTTGTCTGTCTTACGAATGTCAGAAAAAAAAGACGTTGACAAAAATATACTCTACTTCTTACAAAAACTTACAAAAATTCTAAAATAAATATGAAAAAAAATCAATGACTGCTCAATCAGTATGTATTATTTTCAAACTCAAGGTAAGAATTTCCAAGATGCTATAGTCACGAGAGAGGACTCCACATAAGCGATACATTTTAATTTCAATTACTTTTCTAGAAAAGATTTATCGTTCTTTTTTTAATGGCAGGCGATACCCTGTCATCGTCCCAGGGGTATTCGAGCGCTTTAGTAGCTTCTATGACGGTATGCATTCATTTTCAGGTCATCTAACGACTTCATCACGATCATATCGTTTTTATCAATATAGTGTTTCTGCTATTTTTGTTTTTTTCACTTATTGTTAAGCCTACCAACGGCTGGAGTACCCTAGCATCCGTAATAATGGTATCCACGGCTCACACTACATTTTAGTATCCCTTTTTCCAAATCGTATATTTTTTGACTTCTGCTTCCCACACCAACTGTATGGAGAAAGCGTGATGGAGTAAAACACTACAAAGAAACTTCCTAGTATCGGTCTTATCGAATCTATGAAAAATTAAAAGTATTCAAGAGAATAATAGCAATTGTAGACGTGTTTTACAATTTTAATTTTTATGAAGAAATTGAGTAATAATACACACCGCCCCCCAAAAATAATCTTTGATCTACATAATAAACTCTTTTATAGTAAAAAGAATTAGACTAAAAGCTTTTAAAGAATGTTAAAATAAGGTCATAAAATAATAAAAAATAATAAATATGCTTCAATTTTCTGCTTAATCTATGGCTTCATATTATCCCAGAATTTCTCCTAAAGGATTAAAATCGGGTGAGTAAAGAGATAAAAATTATCTTAAACCCCAAAAAATTCTATTAATTTTTTTGTACATTTATGAAATGATGTATTATCCATAATAACACATTACCTGGTATTTCGTTCCTTTATCAAGAAATGCTCTACGCATTATTAAATAATTCCGTCATTATATAAAATCCGTTCACAATACCACTTTCTTCACTCACCATATACAAGATTTTTACTAATACACTTAGAATCACTTTTTAATATTCTTTTCGACGTTCGTGCTTTGCTTCGACATAAATAAAGGCTTTTTTTATGGGTATAATTAAACTTTTTAAGTCAATCATTTGCTCCACGTGCATCTAAATTAAGACTCCGCTTATTTCTTGCGAAAGCGTGTTTGGATCATTATCTATCATCTAAAAATTATCTTTTGTGAATTGGTACTTTGCTTCTAATGGCTTACTTGTTTCTTCATTTTTACACCCAACATAGTAACTCTTTTCGATTTAATTTAAACACTGTCACTGTGTTGGTTGTGTTATTTTCACTCTCTAAAAACGCCATTGCTTTTGCTCTTAACTCTAGATTGTATAAATGCTATTTTTAATTTGATACAACGAAGTTTTTTTTCTATAAACTTCTGTAGTTACACTTGGATATCTCCAGACATATACCAATAGACTTTTTGCGTAAGCCTAAAAAAAGAAATTTGTATGTATTATGGGATAGGATAGTGTGGTTCTCATTATAACATTTTTTAGACGGAGCAAAATCAGTTTTTTAGATTAATGATGCTAGAAATAATTTTGAACTTAACATTCTTTTTTTTTCATTTCTGTAAAGTTAAAAATTTTAAGCTGAGAAAAATCATGTTCAACGTTTACGCGCATTGCCGAAAGTGCTCTGTTACATTTCTTTTCTTAAAGGGAAGCTTGATGGTTTGAGATATATGTTGTAATGCTTGATACCTACTGTCCTCCAATCCCTGGGAAAATAGCTTTACTTCTTTGTAAAGAGTAAAATTATGCACGGATACCAGTGGTGTTATAAACGTATAAAAATTTTAGCCGGCAACAGGTATACTTCTGAAGTGTATGTTATTTTTTTGCCTCAAGAATAAAGGGATTGTTTTAGACCTGAAGCTCATCAATGCTAAAGACAATACTGACATAAAATTATGCCCTAAATAGTGTCGTTACGAGATATTGAGCCAAAGGGCAAGACAGCGTATTTGGGGCGGCTGCAAGAAAGGAGGAGCTGTTTTTGGCATATCGCGTGGCGATGCCTCTCCATCGCTTAAGATGCAAGAAGGCATTTTCAACACGATGTCTGATCTTGTACAAGTCTTTGTCATAGAAGCGCTGTTCTTTTCGCTTCTTTTTTGCAGGAATCACCGCTTGAATGGTTTGACTGTTTGCCATGTCTAATACAGCATCTGCATCATAGCCTTTTTCGGCTAAAAGACCTTGGGCGTTTATGCCCTCAATAAAAGCCTCAGCCTGTTGTACAATCAGCTGTGCTACCTTCTGTAACAAGGATTGGGACTGGCATACCAGTCGCATCCACGGCTATATGTATTTTGGAATTGAGTCCTCTTTTGTTCGTCCCATGGCTTGGTTTCCACCACGCACTCCTGCTGCATGAGGGGGTACTTTGATAGGGCTTGCATCAAATCTATGAGCCACTCAAAATCAGGCTCCATCACAAGCGATTCTAACACCCCTTGCCAAACGCCTTTGTCCCACCATCTGCAAAAGCGCCGATGCGTGTTTTTCCAGTTGCCATAAGTCAGGAGGCAAATTTCTCCAGGGTGCGACAGTGCGCAATATCCAAAAGGCGGCGTTTAAAAAGCCTATTATCATGGGCGATACCTCCCCAGGAACCTTTTCGCCCAGGCAATCGCGGCTCTAAAAGACTCCATATGCGATCTGGCATATCATGGCGTCGGTGAGCGCCTACTTTTCATTAATTCATTCTATGTCTCATGCTAGCATAGATTTACTCTCGTGACGACACTATCTAGAGCTTGGGTTATAAAGCAGCAACGTTAACCTCATCGCTTCAAGAATTAATCTGAAGTTACATCCAGGCCTATTATAGCCGTCCAAAATCTGCTTTTCCACAAAGGATAGGCTTCCTGACTGTATTTGGTGTGACTGTTTCGGTGTCATACTCAATACTCTCAAAAAAGTTTTTGAACGTCTTGCAACGTTTGTGTACCATACCCCCCTAGGAACCAACTTTTGAGATTTTCCCATGCTTTTCTCATTTTTTTAACATTCATCCTTTTATCTTGTATGCCAAGTTTTATATTGTTTTTATTCCTATGATTGTAGAGTCAATCATTATTAACCTCTAACGCAAGACCATTAAATATTCTGAGCGAACACTGAGCTTCAGCGTATCTCAAGAATTTTTTCTGTACTATTGTTACATTTTTTGGGTAAAGCTCTCCAGGACAAACCTGTTGTGACCATCCACAGTACTACCTTTATAAATTTTTATTATCATAGCCTCTACTCTCTTTCCTATTCTTTACCAGAAAAGCTTTATTTGATCTATTGATATTTTGTTAAACCCTATAAAATCTTGCCAAAACGTGTTAAAACGCCTCAATTATAATCTAATTTCGCTCTAAACGTCGATACCATCTACGAATGTCTAAAATCTCTTAAATAAAAAAATTACGCTAAACGTCAAGAAGGGAAACAATTTTAAAAAAAATTACCTGATAAAAAACTCAGATCTTTACTCTGAAGTCGAGATTTGTTGTAAAAGCGTATTTTGAATCTCCTGTACGATATTTATACGCACCATATCGTAGGCTGTTTCTAATGCATGAGAAAAACCAATAGAATCTGTACCTCCGTGACTTTTTACAGCAACTCCTCTAACTCCCAACCATAATGCTCCATTGTAAACACGAGGATCAAAATAAGCTTTAAGATCCTGAAGGAAGGGTTTGGCAATCCATCCTGCACATCGCGCTGAAAAAGAACTACGAAATACACGATTTAACATAAAAGACATCATACGCATGGTACCTTCCCCGGTTTTAAGCGCTACATTTCCAGTAAATCCGTCTGTCACAACGACATCTACGGTTCCCTTAGAAATGTCGTTTCCTTCCACGTAACCATAAAAATTTAATCCTTTTTGATGTTTCAACATGTCGTAAGCTTCCTTTAAAGCATCTGTTCCCTTTTGAAGCTCAGTACCCACGTTTAATAATCCAATAGAGGGAGATTCAACGCCTAAAACTTTTTGACAAAATATTTTTCCCATCAGCGCGTACTGAACAAGCACCTTACTCGAATTATCTAAGTTTCCTCCTAAATCTAACATAACACTTTCTCCCCTACAGGTAGGAATTTGAGAAATTATGGCAGGTCGGAAAACTCCTTCTAAGGTCTTGAGAATGAATCTTGAAAGTGCTAAGTAAACTCCTGTATTTCCCGCAGAAATAACGCCCTGAGCTTGCCCTGAAACAACACTGTGTAAAGCTCGCGCCATCGTAGTGTCTATTCCAGACTTCAGAGTTCTAAAAACTTCTGCGTCCGAATTTACATAATCTTGGGCGTAAACTACCTCGAACAGATGCTTAGGCAAAGGATACCGCTTTAATTCTGAAGATAATGCAGCTCTTGTACCAAAGAGTAAAAAAGTACACTCTAAACGTCTTTTATGAAATAGATAAAGACCTTTTAAGAGCTCTGCTACACCTGCGTCTGCTCCCATAAGATCTACAGAAAGACGAATCATACTAACTTTCTTTTGTATTACGCTTCAAACTACGACGTTCTGCTTTGGTTATTATTACCTTTCTTCCATTATAGTATCCACACTTTAGACACATGTGATGAGGGAAGCAACTTTCACTACACTGCTTACATGTTCCTACAGGATGGATTTTGATGTGATCGTGAGATCTTCGCATTCTTTGTCTTGAGTAACTGGTTTTTTTTTTTGGAACTGCCATAATCCACTCCTCGCTTATATTATGTGAGATGATTCTACAAAAAAAAAATAAAAATTACAAGCGACGAATTATAAAGAAAAGTATTTTGTTAATCGTTTCGGTTCAACGAATAAATTTAACTAGTATTATATACAGCTGCTAGAAAGAATCTTGTTTTGAGTCTCTAAACTTAATATTTTTTTCACTAGACCTCTTCGGAAACTCTCATTGTTCTAATTCCATGGTATAGACCCCTGCAATGAGCGTGAATCTCAGCCCAAATCTGTTACGCCTGTTTCTGTATGTATCAGAGAGGATCTTGAAGCGTTTGAGTATCCCAATACCATTTTCATTTAGAGGATTTTTCTTACCCTTCTTTTTTGGAATGTCAGTTCTACTATGGAGTGTTTTCAAGCCTTGATATCCTGTATCCGTAATACCCTTAATTTTAGGATGAATATGAGTTTTTGATTCTTTAAAACCCCTGAAATCATGACGTTTGCCCTTTGAAAAA
>NZ_PHHC01000078.1:32002-35993 GCF_002930195.1 Holospora curviuscula
ATGCCTATGAACCAGAGCGCTTTGGAGTTAGCGCTGTTGGCATTTTGAAAGCCCTGAGACGTCTTGGGGTTCGCTATAAAAAATCCAAAGGCGGATCTCGAAAAAAGATCTGTATTGTGCCAAAAGCATAATAAATTAACCAAAAAAGTTGATGAACGTGAAATTGCTCATGATATGTCAAGAATTCACGAGTATTCTGTAAAAGAGAAGCGTTGTTACGGAAAACAAGAGTTGGAGTGCCAAAAGTAAACCAAATACTCTATGCGCTTGAATGAGTTCTACTTTAGGGCTCATTAGATTGTGTACGAGTTCTGTAGAGGTATTGACTTGTTGGCTAGAGGAAATCGTACTTACCAATATCCCAGAAAACCGTGGTAGTGTCATGGATAATACTGCGTTCCATCAAGGGAAAGCGAGTCAGCAAATTTTTCGGCGAAGCTCAGGGTTTCATTAAGTGAAGTTTTCTATTACTTACTGGGGATCAAGAGAATATATTATCCTATTAGACGCTTAAATGGCTATTCGAAAGATACTTAATTTATCGGGTACATACCATATCGTGCTTTCTACTTTAATTACAGGCTAGCTTCTAATCATATGAATTTTTTCCAAGCGATTCGTAGTATTTAGCGTTAAAAACTGCTACACTTTACAGGATATAAAACAACTTTTTTCGTAATGGAAGTATTTCTTTCAGCGCTTCGGACCTGGGTAATAGATCGATTAATACACGAAGGTTACACTGGAATAGACCTCAATTTTTTTCTGGTCACTGAAAAAAACCATGGAGACTTTACAACTCACAGCGCCTTTGCAGCAGCAAAAAAATTCGCAATTAATCCCATGATTATAGCGCAACGAATTTGTTTTCATACCCAAACCATGAAAGGAGTTGAAAAGGCAGTGGTGGCTGGTTCAGGATTTGTGAATATTACCATTGAACCTCATCTATGGGGAAAATGGGTTCATAATATCCTAGACAATCCCACGCACTATGGTCAACGCCCGTCCAAAAATAGTTCCGTTAATATTGAGTATGTTTCTGCAAATCCTACTGGTCCTTTGCACATAGGACATGGAAGATGTGCCGTCATAGGAGATGTTTTAGCGAATATTATGAACAGTGCTGGCTATACGGTTACACGAGAATATTATGTAAATGATGCGGGAAATCAAATCACGTTATTAGCAAAATCTGTTTATCAAGCCTACAAAACGCTTCTAGGGGAAAACCAGAATGAGGAGGTAGCCTACCCAGGTGAATACATTCAAGAGATAGGAAAACAATTGTTAGAACAAGAAGGAACTGCTTGGATGAACGTACCTTCATCGGTCTGGGAGCCTTACATAAAACTTTTTTCTGTGCAACGTATCTTACACCTTATTCAGAAAGATTTAGATGATTTGAGAATTCATCATGATGTTTTTACCTGTGAGCGTTTTTTGTATCAAAATGGTAATATCGAAGAAACCTTTTCCCAATTAAGAGCACGTGGGTGGGTTTATGAAGGAATCATGGAAGCTCCAAAGTCCTATACTTCAGAAAATGAAATAGAGAGTGTATCTTTACCGCTACTGCGCACCTCATTATGGGGAGACACTAAAGATCGAGCACTTCGTAAACCCGATGGTACATGGACCTACTTTGCTGCAGACCTTGCCTACCATATGGACAAGGTACGTCGAGGGTTTTCTGTATGTATTGATATTTTAGGTGCAGATCATATTGGTCATGTTACCCGTCTTAAGGGAGCCATTGAAACCTTAGCTGATCATTCTACGCAATTAGAAATGATTTGCTGTCAAATGGTTAGATTCTTATCTGAAGGAAACCCGATAAAAATGTCGAAACGCACCGGAAATTTTATTTCCATTCAAGACATTTTGCACCATGTGGATGTGGACACTTTTCGATTTTTTATGGTGAATAAAAAAGGAGATACTCATTTTGATCTGAACATTGAGGACATGAAAGCGTGTACTAAAGATAATGCTATATTTTATATTCAGTATGCCCACGCACGGTGTTGTTCTGTGCTACGCCATGGAACAGAGATCTGGCCTTTTCTTAAAGAAAAAGGATGGTGGAGAGATGTGATACTCAATTCTTGGGGGAAAGAACATCAAGAAGGCATCGGATTAGCCTTGGACTTTCCTCGTCTTATTGAAAGTGCGGCTCAAACAAGAGAGCCTCATATTATCTGTACAGGACTATACAAACTGGCGCAGTGCTTTCATAGTTTATGGCAGCAAGGCAGTCGTCAGACAGAGCTTCGTTTTTTAGATGAAAAAGAAATGATGCGCTCTTTAGCTCATTTAGTGTGGGTGTACGCCATTTCCATTGTTCTGAAACGAGGCTTAGCTATTTTGGGAATTGAGGCTAAAGAAGCGCTTTAACTTAGACTATCGTCCCAAAAAAGAAAGAAATTTTAAGACAAGAAATGGGTTAAAAGATATGGATAGAAGAAAAAAAACACCCTATCCAATTGATTTAGAAATAGTCACGCAAACCATTTTTTTTAACCTATGGAGGATTATTGTAGTGAAGGATGCTGAAATAAACGCTTTGGCTGATGAAGTAGACCTCTCATACTCTTTGGATAGCCTTTTAAAATAACTTAACCAAGTAAATAAACGCTCTACACCCCATCGCCTTTCTGGACCTTAACCCCCTTAGTGTTGTCTTCATGTTTTACAATACCAAAGAAAATACCTTACGTATGAAGATAAACTCACTGGTGTAAGTATCCTTGGATACATTAAAATGCTCACCAGCCTTGGAACTTTTTTCTTCAAGCCAAATAAGTACTCTTTTGGCACTACCATGAGGCCTAGCACTGTGCACATCACCATTTAGCCGATAGCCCAAGGTGTTGACCCTTAGATGTTTTTTTACCCGCTCCTTTCTTACTTTCATCTCTTCATTGTTTAAAAGCACTTGGGTTCACGCTCTGGCTAGGGATGATTGCTATGCTAGGACTTTTCTGTTTTCCCATCTTTATTCTGATACTATCTCTGGGGTTATTCATCAATGCTTGAATTCCCCCCTCTATGTTTTAGCCTATTAAAGTCATTCAATACTTGCTTCCGTGGCCTAAACTCTTTAGGGAGATCCCTCCAAAACAGCCGTTTTTTGATATAAACTCTGTCTTTCTATACCAGCCTAGCATCTTTAGGCCTCGACCTTCCTTGCGTCTTCTTGCGTTTGTTGATTCCTTCTTCTATAATTTTCCACACTTCATTTTTTAGATCACTTGTATAGCTTGTTGACATCTCTCACCTTTCTTTCATGTCAATCCTATACTTTATTCCTTCTGTTTCAATTTTTTACGTGACTGGTTTTTAATTGCAAGCTGTTGCCTAAATTCAGACCTGTCCTGAGGGGTAAAATTCATAGTACACAGACCTTTTGAGTTATACTTTTTACACAGGGATTTGTTGATTTATTTTAAAAAGCATAACTATTAGAACCTGTCTTCACAATGTGAGATCCATGAATTAAAAGATATGGATAAGAGAGCAAAGAATCACTTGTCCAAGTGATTTTAGTAGATCAATAAAAGACCTTCATTGAAAGTCATTTTAGAACAGAAAATTATGGGAAAAACCGAAAGCATAGACTAAGATAGTTGATGAATACCGTATTTATGGGATGGAACTGGGATGCCAATGGCGTTTCTTTTACAAAGAATACTCGCGCCTGAAAACAGTCTACAGTTTTTACAAGAGCGCCAAAGATAAAGGAATCCAGGAAAAAAGAATGAGAGAATAGACCTCTTGAGAAACTGGATTGAATTTAAAGTTTGATGTAAACGCTCTATAGAAGGATCTGTTATGAACGAGGAAACCATAAAAAATATAGAAGACGAAAAATTTCGTCGTTTAACAGGCGTTAAAAGATCACCTTTTGAAAAGATGCTTGATATTTTCAGAGAAGCCGAAGGCCTTAAGAAAGCGAAAGGCGGTGGAAAGAACACGCTTATTTTAGAGG
>NZ_PHHC01000078.1:37542-43821 GCF_002930195.1 Holospora curviuscula
TAGCCGTCGCTCCAGATCCGTGATCCGGCCTTCGAGCGTTCAAATGGTTGCTTGCAATTCCCCAATAATGACTTGTTGAGCCCGTACAACGTATTCTCACTCTTCATATGTTGGTTTCTTGTAAATTACAATAGCCTCAATAGTCTAGTTGCATCTCTATTTTAAAAAAAATTTTGCGGTATGGTGGTTGGTACAAAAAATTATTGCCTGATAGAATATTTTACCTAAACATTTTTTTACTGTATTAGATCGTAGCGTATCTGGTGCTTGAGAAAAAATTTTATTATACTGTTCCTAGGAAAGCGCCTGTAGCTCAGTGGATAGAGCGTTGCCCTCCGGAGGCAAAGGTCAGGAGTTCAAGTCTCTTCAGGCGCGCTTAACACAAGAAAACTAAATTTGCGTAACGCGTTCCTTAAAAAATGTCTTCTCTCGAACAGTCAGTCAGGATTTTTACTGATGGAATTGTGTATTGTTTTAAGCGTACTGGGAATTCTTATCGGAGCAGGAAGTTCACTCTTTAAAGGATATTTTCGCAGAAAACAAGATCTTCGAACACAATCTCATCAAGCACAAATCTTGAATGCTGTGGTATGGTTTGTATTACGAGAAAAACGTCTCCCCTGCCCTGCTTCTTACGAGAGTAACGGCGTATCCTTACTGCACTGTAACCAGCATTGGAACGGTTTGGTTCCCTTTCGTAGTCTAGGACTTTCAGAGCGCATTGCAAAGGATGGGTTTGGGCGCTGGATCAGCTTTGTAGTAGAGCCAGATCTAACAGAATATCGGGTCACTCACTCCACTGCTCTGGGACTATGTAAGTTTATATTGGGGACAAAATCCACACTAAATGTTATAGAGCAGAATGTTTCTGTGACCCACTATGTTAAGGGAGACGGTGTTATTTTAGTTCTGATCAGTCACGGTGAGAAAAAAAGTAATTCTAACAGCGCCCTGGAGGACAGATCTCTGGGTATGAATTCACAAGACACAAAAAATTACTATCTCCCTTGGGGACACAATAAAGAGGGGTATAACGATAGAGTGGTCTTTTTTACCAAAACCCAATTGCTGCACGAAATGGGCTTGAAGTGTACGGATTATTTTTTATCTTCTGGACTTTTGTCTCAGCCCATCCCTTGTGTAAAATAAGTCTGCTCTTTTTCTTTTCTGCCCCTCTCAACAAGATCATCAAAAAAACAGTGAGCGTCTTCTGTTGGTAATCTCAATCTATAATATTTTTTAATAATTTTAAAATATAATAAATTTATATTCTAATACATTAAAATAACTATGATAAATAATAAATATTACATATTTTTATTTTTTTTAACACTGACAGCGCAGTCAGGACCGGAAGATGAGAACGAAAATCAGAATTTAGACCAGAAGGGCTCTAATCCTGAAAATTTCAATAATACTGAGAAGAGTAGCTTATTAAAACAAGACCAAAGGTTAGATTATAGTACTGACGCTCAAATACAAAAAAACGTTCTCGAAGTTGAGAGTACGACGGCAAATCTAGAGAAGAGCTATAAGGAGATGCAGGAAATAAATGTAACTCTCAAAAATCGGGTAACCGATCTTGAATTCAAAGTCTCAGAAAACAAAATCATAATAGAAAAATTACACACAGAAGTACAAAAAAGCGATTCTGATAAAATAGAATATCAAGAAATATTGGAAAAACTCGCACAAGAAATAACGGACTTAGAACAAAATAGTGCATCCGATACACAAGAACTCAAGAAAAATATTGAGATTCTTAAGCAAGAAAAGCAGGAAATTCAAGAATCCCTTAACACAGAACAGAAGAATAAAAAAGAAGAATTACAAAAAGCATCAAATGATTTTGAATTATTGAAAGAAGAACTGAATAATACAAAAAATCTTCTGAATCAAACAGATAGTTTGAAGATAGAGATAGAGGATAAATTAAAAATTAATAAACAAAAAACCATAGAATACTTGAAAGCACACAGCGAAAGGCTCAAAAATATTACTTCAACCCCAGTTCCAAAGATAGACAATATAAACGAGGAAATAAAACAAAATTTAGAAAAGAAAATCAAGGAAAGCGCTCAAAAGACACAATATACTCAAAAAGAACTGGAAAATAATACTCGTAGAGAACAAGAAAAGCAAGAATTTTTGAAGAAATTGAACCAAATAAGGACACAAAAAGCACCAGTATCCGATGGAACCACGACTAAGGAAGACCAATGCCCTATATTGAAACAAAAAATATCTTTGTTACAGAATGAATTAAATGCTTTACAGGAAAATTTTAACAATACTTGTGGTAACGTTTCCTCAAGCCAATAAAAAAAGCAAGGACCCCATCCATGACCCGTACTTATTATGTATTTCCCCTCATCACCATGATACTGAGTGGGTTAGAATGTGCAAAGGCTACGCCCCAACAGGAGATTTCTGATGAGGAGATGGCTCGAAGTAGCGAAAATTCTCAAAACGTTCTATTGGATGCCATCGATAGTTTGGTGCAAGATATGGAAAAAATAATTGCTTCCAAAGACGCCGAGAGAGACGCTTTAGAAAAAACACTTCACCAGGAAGAAGCCTATATAAAAGAGATGAGTGGCTGGTTGAATGAACTCATCCAGGACGCAGAACACTGCCTTCATTACGAAAAAACCATAAAGGCACAAAAAGACCTTAACACTACCCAGGCCCAAGAGCTCCAAGCTTTACGGAACTCATTGACTACACTGCAACACAGCACTCCCCAGGATACTCAAGCTCAGGAGACTCATCGCTTACGGGAAGCGCTTTCTGCACTGCAAGCGAAAAACTACCAGCAAGCCCAAGAGCTCAATGCGCTGCATACCCAAAAAAACATTCCCAGTGATATTGAGAAAGTGGAGTCTTTGCAACAAGAGGTTACTGCACTAAAAGATCAGAACAACCAGCAAGCTCAGGAACTCCAAGCTTTACGGAACTCATTGACTACACTGCAACACAGCACTCCCCAGGATACTCAAGCTCAGGAGACTCATCGCTTACGGGAAGCGCTTTCTGCGCTGCAAGCGGAAAACCAGCAGAAAGCCCAAGAGCTCAGTACACTGCATACTCAAAACAATATTCCCAGTGATATTGAAAAAGTAGAGTCTTTGCAACAAGAGGTCACTGCACTAAAAGATCGGAACAGCCGGCAAGCCCAAGAGCTCAATGCGCTGCATACCCAGAACAATATGCCCAGTGATATTGAGAAAGTGGAGTCTTTGCAACAAGAGATCACTGCACTAAAAAATCAGAATAGCCGGCAAGCTCAAGAAGCGCGTACCTTGTTTTCTCAGTGCAGTCAACGTAATGCATTCTTAGAACAGCAAGCTACTTCTTGCCCTGAATTGCTTCAGAAAGATTTAAAGCGTTTTCAGCAGATGAACTATCAAAACCAAACCCTAAAAATGAAAGTACGTGAATATTGGGACTTTATACAAAAGCAATTTCCCGGATTTAAGTATTCCCCTAAAACCACAGGATCTTTTGAGCAACAATTTCAAGCGTGGAAACAGAAGCAAGCCACCAACTCTTCTGTGACGACGCCATCTTCTGTCCCTGAATTTGTACGGGTAGGATCCCCTCAAACGTTTGCTTTAGGACAGAACCCTTCATATGCTAAAAATATTTAAATGCACGAAAAAAATAGGCAGCACCGGTATATATACTAATGAAACAGCTCATAAGAAGCATCAGAGACGCTGTAGAGGAAGTGTGTGCACTGGGAAGAATCATAATGGCAATCCCTACCATTTGAAAAGCAGTCTTTATCTTTGCATAAAGGTGCACGGGAACACGATAATGTCCCACAAAACTCCGTAAAGTATTGATGGCGATATCCCGAAGCATCATCAAAGAAAGACACAAAAATTTTGTAATATCGCAAAACTGCCCATACATTAATGTAAATGAAATAGAGCATATTAGACATTTATCCGCAAAAGGATCCAATACCGTACCAAAAGAAGAACTTTGTTTTTGGTGACGCGCAATATATCCATCCATATAGTCTGTTCCACAGGCAATTAAAAAAATCACGAAGGCATAGTTTCTGGCACGTACACTCTGCATTAACAGTAGGCTACAAATAACCGGTGTTAACCCAATGCGCAAGAAGGATAAAATATTGGGCGTCATCCATATTTTATTTTTGCTTTCCATTGTTTTGCCTCAGTGTATATTGCTCAAATTGCTCTCCCAAAGCTTTTGCTAAGTCCATAGCTTGTAAAAGATCGTAATCCACCTCTGACTCCAAAACAAGATCATTTTTTGCATCGCCCCCTAGAACAGGCATTGCCAGTGAAGCAAAAGTTCTGGGGCGTTCCGGAGATACACCATGACTAGAAGGCTTAAGATTTTTTCGGGACCGATCGAGTTGCAATTCTTCTGGAAGGGTTAAAGTTGGATTTAATAATTTTCTCTCCAATGAGCCGGGCAAATTACTTTCTTTGATTTCTAACTTGTTTCCTTCTGATAAATCCTGAGGCATTTTTAGGATCACGTGGGGAATAACACCCGCCCCTTGAATAGGAGATCCTTTTGGAGAGTAAAAGCGACTAGAAGTAAACTTAAAGGCTAAATAAGAATCGAGTATTTTTACCTCTTGCACCGATCCTTTTCCAAAGGTGACGCGTCCCACAATAATAGCGCGATTGTGATCTTTGAGGGCAGCAGCTAAAATTTCTGAAGCAGAAGCAGAATATCCATTGACTAAAACCAGCAATGCAGCATCATAAAGCCCATCTTTGCCCACAATGACCTGATGAGGAATGACAGAGTGCACACGAATATTTTTTTTATCTTTTACTTTCACCACCGTACCGGAAGATAAAAACAAACTAGCTACCTTGATAGCTTGGTCAAGATATCCTCCGTAATTATTTCGTAAATCAATGACGATAGAATTCAGCTTAGGATTAGATTTGTAAAGATCTCGCAACGCTTTTGCCACCAAAGTGCTGGTTTTAGCATCAAAGACACTAATGCGAATATATCCTGTGTTACTATGAGGCTCAAGACGAAATTTTACAGAATCTACCTTAATAAGCGCTCTTGTTAACGAGATGTTGAAAATTTTTTCTTTATCCAGAACCTTTCTTTTGAGCGTTAAGGTCACTTTCGTCCCAGGTGCCCCCCGCATTTTTTTTACTGCCTCATCATAACGATCATAAAACGTGTCGTCAATTGCAACAATAACGTCTTTCGGTTTTAGACCCGCAATCTGTGCAGGGGTCTTAGGGGAACCTTCCAAAATAGAAACAACAGTGAGCTCTGTACGATCTGTTCCTTTAATGGGAACAGGAGAAATTTGAATTCCTAGTCCTCCAAACTCGCCTTCCATTTCTTCAAGAAGATTTTGCTGTACGACGCCAGAGTGCGGATCTAGAGAAGATAACATGCCCTGCACTGCACCTTCTAACATCTTACGCATTTGCTTAGCACCAATATGATCCACGTATTCATCCACCAAAAGACGAAAAATATTTAAAAACGCTGCGCCTGCTTTTACTTCATCCATCTCAAAGGAAGCGGACGAAGCAGGATGATTGGTTGTAAGGGAATTTTTTAAACGCGCCTGAGGCACTTTTTGGAGTTGACTGGAGGATCCTTCAACACAAATACATACAATTATCAGTGCAATGCGCATGCTATAGCGCACAAATTGAGACATGAACTCCCTTGTTATACTACTGGGTTTTAGCATACGAAAAAAAAATAAATTTGACAAGCATAGATATATAAAGCCTAAAATATTTGTTCAGATAGATTAGAAAAACAGTTAGAAAAAATTAGACTATAAAAAACGGAAAAAACTTATAGAATAGTTAAAAAATAGAAGAAGCATCTAACAAAAGAATGGCTCAGATATTAAGATTATTTTAGGAAACCTTTATAAATGTTCAAATGTAAACAATACAAATTTAAAAAATGTGTAAAATAAGGTTCTATCCCAAGCATTGATCAAACATTATTTCAATGTTCATGAAAATAAGTTGGATTGTCTATTCTTAAATCACAAAGATACAAGACTCTCATGGGAATACTGAGCGCAAAGGGTGTAAATAGGTGTTTGATCCCAGAGAGTTATGGTATATATTATGAAGATAATAATGCATGGAGAAAAAGCTTATGGGACAAGTATTACACGCAAATGCCAGAACAACGGAGGCAATCCGTAGAGAGATCCGTGATAGTAAAGAGAGCATAGAAAAAGCGGCTAAAAGATTTAATGTTAACCCAAAAACAATCCTCAAGTGGAGA
>NZ_PHHC01000078.1:44781-50662 GCF_002930195.1 Holospora curviuscula
AAAAGTTTCCCTAAATCTCTCGCCAGGGCACCATTTGGGGTAACGTTGAATAATTATTTCTACCGCAGTCTATTCCATTATCGCAGGAATTTCCGGTGTTTTTCAGAATTGGAGGAACAAATGATGCAGTATACACCGATAGTACAGGCTCTCCTGATCGTCTTGATGCTTTGGTGTGGGGATTACATGTGCTTTTTTTCTCTCACACACAGAATATCTAGCGCCCTCAGGTGTGGGTGATTTAGATCAGTACTTTCTGTACACTGTAAGGCAGGGTTCAACGGAGAGTTTTTCATCTCCTCCCCCTTTCAGGTGTTCTAGAGAAAGTTTTCCCGTCTATAATTAAAATTTAATATTTATAGTTTAAAATATCTTTGTAACTTCTATAAAATATAAATCATGAAAAAAGTAAATTATTTGTTATTCTTATTGTTAACGTCGGTATCCATAACGGGACACGCTAACAATCCTCCAGACATTAGCAAGCTACAAGAGTTTTATAGGATTTTGGAAGATATCTGTGAAAAAGAACCGGCGTATAAAACGTTACTTTCCGAAAGAAAAAAGAAGCTGGAAGAAAAAAATTATAATTATCCTTTTGATCCCTCTCTAGGACCTGCGTGTTATTACGTTTTTGAATGGGCAAAATATGACTTAGCAGATCTAGAGAACGTGCTTTCAGAAAACAATCTTACTCCAAAATACAAAACAGACCTATTGAATTTTCTAAGAGAATTACAGAAAGATAAAGATTTTGCTTGTATCGCGCAATATCCTCCAGCAAAAAATAAAGACTTCTCATTCAGCAAACTAAACAGTACAGATAAAGCCAATGTGCAATTTATTTTACAGAAATGTTGCTCTGAACCAAAGAGAGCTGATACGTTTTTTAGTAGCCTGAGACATATCTACAATCAGCAAACAATCAGGTGTCAGTATAAAAAAGTTTTAAAGCCCCTAGAAAAAGCCTTGAACAAGAATTCTAAGAACTCAAGCAAGAACTTTTCTTCCAAGGAGAGAAAAATTTTTCGTGAGGTATTACTACTAGCACAAAAGGATCCAGAAGAGATAGCAACAAGACTTAAGGAACTTAACTATGATCAAAAACAGCAAGATGAATTAATAAAATTTTTCAATAAAATGAAAGAAAGTAAATATAATGACTGTGTAATTCAAACACTAAAACTCGCAGAAAAAATAGAACAACAAATGTTACAATAACTAACATACGATCATTGGCTTAAGCAGAGAATTGTCTTATCCTCAATAAAGTCTATCAATGATTCGAGCGAAATGCGCTCTAGGCGGCTTTCTATAGTAAGGCGCTTTGGTATACCCTAATACCTAAAGGGTCTGATAGTAAGCCTTCTACTATAGTTGAAGAGCCTGAGAGTAACTCAAAAAGTTCCGTGCTCAAAAGTATAAAAGAAAAACTTTAAAAAAACTGAAATTTTTTTGGAAAAAAGAAAAAAGTAGCGAATTTAAAAAAGTTTCCCTAAATCTCTTGCCAGAGCATCATTTGGGGTAACGTTGAATTATTTCTATCGCTGTCTATGCCATTATCGCAGAAATTCTTGGTGCTTTCCCGCACTGGAGGAACAAGTGATGCGGTATATACCGATAGTACAGGCTCTTCTGATCGTCTTGATGCCTTGGTGTGGGAGATTACATGTGCTTTTTTCTCTCACACACAGAACATCCAGCGCCCTCAGGTGTGGATGATTTAGATCAGTACCTTCTGTACACTGTAAGGCAGGGTTCAACGGAGAGTTTTTCATCCCCTCCCCCTTCCAGGTGTTTTTCTATACTAGAGAAAGTTTTCCCGTCTATACTTAAAATTTAATATTTATAATTTACACTATTTTTACAATTTAAAAAATAAATCACACGTGAAAAAAAATAAATTATTTCTTATTTCTATTGTTAATATCGGTATTCATAACGGAACATGCTGAAAATCCTCCAGACATTACTGAATTTAAAAAATATTACACCCTTTTAAAAAATCTTTGTGAAGACCAAGAAATTTCCATAAAATCTAGTGACGATGTGTCCCTAGGCATGAAAGAAACAATACTTCAGAAGAAGTAGGAAAAACAGAACCTTCCGGAGTTAGAATATGTTAAACTGATTATAAAATGTGCAAAATATGATTTACCAGATGTAAAAAAAAAATTTCAACAAAATAATTTTCCTGAAAACCATACAACAAAGTTATGCACTACTTTAAAAACACTAACAAATAGAAAAAACTTTCCTTGTCTCTTAAAATTGACCCGAACAATGATTCCTCACTACCAAGACCTAGAAGACTCGTCCTCTCAAAACAAGTCAGAGATTTTAGACAAATTTTCCTGGGTTTATTCCACTAAACGAAAACAATTCTATGATGGTTTCCATATTTTGCAAAATTTCTGCGATGACTGTGCATCTATTTGTAAGCACAACACTAAAAAGGCTGGACCAATACTCCAGAAAATTAGAAAAAAAATAGATTCAATACCCTTAAAGCAGAAAGAAACTTATTCTGAGATATTAGTATTAGTACAACAATATCAAAAAAATATAGAAAAAATAATTAAGAAAAAAAATACACTCAACACAAGATAAAAAAATTAAAAATAAGGATTGTATAATGCAAGAAGTACAAAAGCATTTACCTGCGAAGAATCTGCTCTTATCTTCACCAGACTCTAGAGGAAAGCTCTATACGTCTAAGAGTATATTGAGAAAAGCTTCAGCAAAACTAAGAAAAATATTTAGAATAAAGGAAAAACAGTAGGAAATAATAGTATCAGAGATTTTATTCAAGAATTACTTTATCTTAGGTACCCTCCATACATGGCTTGTTCTGGGGGGGGCCAATAAAAGTAAACGTATTTAGGCACACCCCATTACAGCGTTGTATGATCAAAAATGGATTTATCATACTCAGTTTCTGCTCGCGCTGGAAGAATAAATGATGGTATTATACTCTAAGAATTCTGATTCAACAGAGAGTCTGAGAAAAAATAAAAGACTCCTCAAGACAACTCAATCATCTCTAGGCTCTGCAACGAGACATTTTATTGTGCGCTTAAAGCGTAACCAATCAGGCACATTATCTTTGGTGGAGTGGCTTAAAATTTTAGGGTGGCCCAATGAAAAGAGCAAGGTACTTTAACGCTTCCACAAAATAGAGGAACACGTATCAAAAAAAATATTTTTCTAAAATGTTAAAGGCTATATAAAAAAAATAATGAAAACTTTTTGCTCCGTTAATCATTTCTCGTAAAATATTTTAACTACACGATCTAAACTATCAGGGTGCTCTTGTATGTACGACATAAAAAATGTATTATAAAAATGGCTTTAGGTAGACATCTTTTTGAAATTAACTGACCAGGTCTGAAAAGAAGCAATCACTTTTAAAAATGTTGGGTTACCTATAAGCCAACCCAAAACTGAAACTTTATTGTCAAAAATAAGTGACTTTTTGCTTCCTTTTTTTGGGTCTCTAAACTCAGAAAACCACAGTGTAGGGAGTATAAATTTCAGAAATACTTCTTAAAACTTTTTTAATTAAACTAACTACCTTATAATCCTTCTGTTAAAGGGGGTTCTGTAAGGTCCGGAAGTATTTTAGATATTTCTTTGAAATTTTTTTTTGCATCATTCTAACTTACGTTCAATACATTTTTACTTAGGTTTTTTTGGATATAGGACCAGGGTTAGTCCTCTTAGTTACACCCTTGCAAACCATATACTTTTGATTGATGCGTCTCGAAATTGCTTAAACGTGGGGGGGCGCTTTTGGACACACCGAGAAACATTTATTTTTCTAAAACTAGTTTCAAATATAAAAACATTTCTGAGCTTGATAGAATCATATGATATTCTTCCTCAAACTCTTTGTTATTTTCTTGTTCAAAATTTTCCCGTACCATTCAGACACATTGGTCTAATACTCTGGTTGCTTAAAGATATTATGATCGTCTATTCTGTTTATGTCTAGAACAAACTCGTTACTACTCTTGCTGATACCGTTGTTGTCAAAATTAATGGAAAAAATTTTCGAAGTGCGTGAGTAAATACTTCTTCGAGTCTCTTTCTTCATGTTTTGAAAGCTTTCTTTTCAGGTAGATTTACATAATTCGCTAAAGTTTCTATTAAAAAGGTTTAGCAGTATTTTAGATATTTTCCTGAAGAGTTTTTGCTTGGTACTCACTCACGTTGGATATGAATTTATTCAGTGTGTCTTTTGGCTGTACTCCCGAATTTAGATCCCTCAGACGTATACGGGGGGTTCACACGAGATTGCGGCTGTACTGTTTGAAAATTACCTTTTACGTGAGGCTGCAGTGTTTGAACGTGAACTTCAAGTTGTTTAACACATTGACTAATATCTTTCTTAAACTGCCCAAATATCTCAAGACGTTTCTGAGCTTGATAATATCTTTGAATTTTCTGCCCAAGGTCTCTTTGCT
Organism: Holospora curviuscula; assembly: GCF_002930195.1. Lineage (GTDB taxonomy): Bacteria > Pseudomonadota > Alphaproteobacteria > Holosporales > Holosporaceae > Holospora > Holospora curviuscula. The sequence continues at coordinate 49,248 of NZ_PHHC01000078.1, forward strand.
CTTCTCGTTCCACAATTTGATTAATCCACTGAGAGATATCATCACTAGCTTCTTGCTTAGAAAGATCTTTTTCCTCCTCATCTTGCTGATTCATGAAGTAAATCCGTTCATTCTGTTGGTCAGAGCGTTGTTGGGAAAACTGATCAACAAATCTTTTAAGAAGTTGCGCAAGTACTTCCTCGAGTTTTTTATCAGGATGAGATAAGTACCGTTTCTCTTGTCCAGCCTGCTCAAACTGAGGAAGAAGTTCGAAATTTGTAATAGGGGGCTCTTGTTTCTCTTGATCGTTCAATTCAGGAAGGCCTTCTTGAAAATTGGTAATAGGGGGGTCTTGTTTCTCTTGATCGTTCAATTCAGGAAGGCTTTCTTGAAAATTGGAAGATTTTTTAGCATCAATATTGGACTGTTTTAGCTCATTTTTTGAATTCTCACCACTCTTATTATTCAGAACTTTTTTATCTTTTTTACTTTCAGAGACAATGCTCTTATTACTTCCCGCCGCCTGAATATTCCTTTCCAAAACAAAGATTGTAGAAATACATAAAACAAGAGAATCTATAATGGTTAAATTTTTTTTCATATATTCAGTACCATTTTTATTTAACATTTTGATATCATAAGTCTATCAAAAAAAAATTAGACGTCAATACTTCAATACTTTTTTTCTATTGACTAGAAAAATACGGTAATGGTGTCACGAGTCTTAGAAGAGGATCCTTTTTTTACCCAAGTTTCTGGGGTTATCAAGTTACTGATCTAGAACTTTATTCTCTAGAGTGTAACGTAATACTATTTCCGTAGTATGTAGACAACTAACTATGAATCGTTATAAAGAATCGCGCGTCAATTGAACAATGTTTAGAACCTCTGATCTGTTTAGCGTGAGCCCATTTTTCTCAATAGGATTAAGGTCAGGAGAATAAGGCGGTAGCTAAAGTAAAGTATGACCAGCATTTTTAATCATTTTCTGCATAGCCTTCCCTTTATGAAAAAGTAGTATTATCCAGGATAACACCAGGGTTTCTGGGATATTGGTGAGTACCATTTCTTCTACCCAACAAGTCAATACCTCTACAGAACCCGTACGCAATCTAACTTCTCTTAAAGTAGGGCCCATTAAAGCGCCTCTAACCTGTTTTCTACACATTTGTTCTATTTTTTGCACTCCTATTCTGTTTTCTGTAACAACGCTGTCCTTTTACAGAATTCCCGTAATTTTTAGGAAATATATAGCCAAATAACGATAGAACAATTATAATAGAATAAAATAAGAGAGAATATTTAAAGATTCCGTATTTATTATCGTAAAGATTTAGGAATTAAGACGAAAGAAGGATTGAGCTATGAAGAATCGGGTAGACGTTTTGGAATGGGTCAGCAGACGATAGAGGGAATGCGCCTTTAGAACTAAAAAT
>NZ_PHHC01000078.1:51778-72808 GCF_002930195.1 Holospora curviuscula
CGTATCGCGTGGCGATGCCTCTCCATCGCTTAAGATGCAAGAAGGCATTTTCAACACGATGTCTGATCTTGTACAAGTCTTGGTCATAGAAGCGCTGTTCTTTTCGATTCTTTTTTTCAGGAATCACCGCTTGAATGGTTTGACTGTTTGCCATGTCTAATACAGCATCTGAATCATCGCCTTTGTCGGCTAAAAGACATTGGGCGTTTATGCCCTCAATAAGAGCCTCAGCCTGTGTATAATCAGCTGTTCTACCTTCTGTAACAAGGATTCGCACTGGCATACCAGTCGCATCTACGGCTATATGTATTTTGGAATTGAGCCCCCTTTTGTTCGTCCCATGGCTTGGTTTCCACCACGCGCTCCTGCTGCATGAGGGGGTACTTTGATAGGGCTTGCATCAAATCATGAGCCACTCAAAATCAGGCTCCATCACAAGTGATTCTAACACCCCTTGCCAAACGCCTTTGTCCCGCCATCTGCAAAAGCGTCGATGCGTGTTTTTTCAGTGGCCATACTTAGGAGGTAAATCTCTCCAGGGTGCGCCAGTGCGCAATACCCAAAAGGCGGCGTTGATAAAAAGCCTATATTATGGGCGATACCTCCCCAGGAACCTTTTCGCCCAGGCAATCGCGGCTCTAAAAGACTCCATATGCGATCTGGCATATCATGGCGTCGGTGAGCGCCTACTTTTCATTAATTCATTCTATGTCTCATGCTAGCATAGATTTACTCTCGTGACGACTCTATCTAAGAGTAATTTTAATGCGTCTAAAATATTCATCTGGTAAACATATAAGGTATTTTTTAGGCAATGGTTACAAAAGCTTTGAGAAAAATTAAACGTACTCTTTATCTTGCTTATGTAATTTAGTAAAATAAAAAATTATTATAAAAACAATGTAAAAAGCAATGCGCCATATAGGAATTATTGGTTCAGGTCCTGCAGGACTCACTGCAGCTATTTATGCAGCACGAGGAGGAGTTAAAGCTACTGTTTGGGCTGGCCCTGAACCCGGAGGTCAGCTGATGTTAACAACAGAAGTAGAAAATTATCCAGGATTTAAAAAGGCTGTTTTGGGGCCAGCACTGATGGAAGAGATGACAGAGCAAGCAAAAGCTTGCGGTGCTGAAATAATTACTGAAGAAATTATGAATTTTGAAAAAAAAGAAAAAAAAATTATTCTTCAGGGAACACATCAATATTATGAGTGCGATGCTTTGATTATCTCTACCGGTGCAAAAACTCAATGGCTGGGACTGGAAAGCGAAGCATATTTTCGAGGATACGGTGTATCTTCCTGTGCGGTATGTGATGGAAGATTTTTTAAAGACCGTTCTGTGGCAGTTGTGGGGGGAGGGAATACTGCTGTAGAGGAGGCCCTCTATCTTTCTAATCAATGTTCCCAGGTTATTTTGGTGCATCGCCGCCATCAACTAAGAGCAGAAAAAGTTTTACAGAAGCGATTGTTCACAACGCCTAATGTACGTATTATGTGGAACCACGTTTTAGAAGAAGTATTAGGGGTACGCTCTTCCCATAAGTATGTCACAGGAATAAAGCTGCGAGACTTAGAGTCCAATGTGTTGCAACAGGTGGATGTAGACGGTGTCTTTATTGCTATTGGTCATAAACCAGAAACTCACTGGATGCATGGTAAACTAAAGCTAGATCCTCAAGGATATATTCTATGTTCCAAGGGGAGTACGCACACCTCTTGCCTTGGTGTATTTGCTGCCGGGGATGTGATGGATGCAGTATACCGTCAAGCAGTCACTGCGGCAGGATTTGGATGTATGGCAGCCTTGGATGCCATGAATTTTTTGGAGAACCTACCCTGAATCTTACCTCTGAGCGGCGTATTTTAGGTCTAGATCCTGGATTAACGTATACAGGATGGGCTGTAATTTCAGTCCACCATTTGGATCGTTTTGTGTGTGAAGCCTGTGGTCGCATTCAGACTTCTGCTCAGCAAAGTGTTGCAGTACGCTTAGTGCACATTCATGACGCCTTGTTACGAGTATGCCAAGCATGGAGCCCTCATGCTGCCGCCATTGAGCAGATTTTTGTGAATTCTAATCCTGCTTCTGCATTAAAATTAGGGTTAGCGCGGGGTGTTGTGTTGATGACTCCGGCCTCTTGTGGAATTCCTGTCACTGAATATAGTGCCAATACGGTAAAAAAATCTGTAACGGGAAACGGACATGCTTCAAAAGTACAAGTTTTACAAATGCTTAAAGGTATTTTCAATATGACACCATCTTCTTATGACAGTAGCGATGCGTTGGCTGTAGCACTATGTCATCGGTTTCACCAAAAATAATGCATTGGAGTGATTTGGGTATTGTCTTAGGGTGGCGTAGTTTTGGAGAAAATCAGCGCGTGCTTACAGTATTAACGCAACAATACGGTCTCCATCGAGGAATGATTTTTGGCCGTACTCAAACCTTAGTACTTGGCTGGATTTTACACGTTCGTTGGAAAGGAGTTTCTGAAACGCATCTTGGTACATTTAAAGTAGACGATTGTGTCCCGTTAAACCTTGAGCTTTACGACAATCCTTTAGGGTTTATGCTTTTGGAGCTAATGTGTCACTTATGTATAGGGGGGCTTCATTTTCATATCCCCTGTTTAGAGATCTATCAAGCATTTTTAGTGAGTATGACAATGTTACCAGAAGAAAAAGGACTTCGAGCTTATGTTTTATTTGAGGCGCATACTCTATGTTATCTGGGACATGAGGACATGCAAGTGCACTATTTTATTCACCACTGGCAGAGCCCAAAAGCAGTATGCGTGCATAATCAATGGATTCATCAAGAGCAAATATGGAAAAGAGTAGGAAAGCACTGGAAAAACTGGCAAGCAATGAAACAGCGTGCCTATCATAAAATTTTTAATAACCATACCGAATAAGCTGCTTCCAGGGTTGATATTTTAGAGTGAGTGAAAAAATTTTTTGGAACTTATTTTAGAGTCTGACTGAATAACTCATTTATCTAACCTCAAATAAATAATTAAGATTAATCAAAAAAATATTGTTACGCATTTTTAAAGTAGGCGTACCGTAGGCAAGGGTACTTTCTGGAATAATCTGCGCAACTTGGCTCCAAGATTTTTTTCCAAGCCAGTGACACTGGTATTCACATCCAACACTTATACGTCGTGTAGCCCACCACAATCCTCCTATAGATATTAAGGGTGCCGTAACTGTTTTGAACAATGCGCCTGAAGACTTTCCGTAGGTATTGATACAATACAGTTTTTGACGATGAAGTGCAGCTCCTAGCCCTAGGCGTAATTGAATGGGACCAAAAACATAGCCTCCATCCAAAATTCCCCCAGTAAACCAACTATCTTTTAACCGGAACTTCTGGATTCCATTTTCTGAAAGTCTTATGGTAATACTGCCCACATCATCGCCTCGGTAAGTTGTCTCTTCTTGAAGAAATCCTGTACTGTAATTACAAATGGAAGAAGCACCACTACGTCCCCAAAGCCAGCGCACGCCCACAGTCATTTTTGATGAACTCGTATGCTGGGCCCAGATTCCTACAATATAGGCCGTACCCGACTTATTTTTCATCTGGAGTGCAGGAAATGTAAAATTTACACACAGCTCTGGATTTCCAAGACGAATTCCATTGGTATACCCACCATGAGTAAACATTTGACCACTAAAGGCACCGTATTCAGAGTGCGTAACCGTGCTCGCCCCACCTAGCCCAGCGGTTATTCCAACTCCAGAAAAAGCATCTAATCGGCTTCCTTGAGCGGAAGGTACTGAAAGTAAAATAACGAGATATATTAATCTTTTAAACATAAAACTTTTTCTTTACCTGAATATCTCAGAATTTTTGCAAAAAATCTATTTAATTTACAGACCTTATCATTGCGTGATCAAACCTTACTAACAATAATAACTTTTTTGCAACAAAAAAATTATTGGCATACCACAGCGATGTCAATGTTTGGAACGGAATAAATTCTATAACGGCGAAAAAGGCGTGAAGATTTCACATCCGGTGGATGTGACACCAATGGTTTGCTCCCATTGCGCAGACCACTGACCGTCTTTTGTCACAGCACTCCACCCATCTTTTAGAAATCTAACCTCTGGTTTACCTAAGTTAATCATGGGTTCTATAGTGAAAAACATACCTTCTTTTAAAGAGATTCCAGTCCCCTGAGTTCCAAAGTGTAAGACCTCTGGTGCATCATGAAGTTTTCGCCCAATACCGTGTCCACAAAATTCTCGCACCACAGAAAACCCAGAAGATTCAGTTTTTTTTTGAATAATATGTCCAATGTCACCTAAAGTGACACCGGGTTTGACGAGTGCAATTGCGCTCATGAGCGCTTGATGACAAACCTCTGTTAACTGTCGTGCAGAAGCGCTCGGTCTTTCTACATAAAACATTCTACAGGTATCTGCATACCATCCTTCAAGACGTAACGAGACATCAATGTTTACAATATCTCCAGCATTTAATACCCGAGTGCTTGGAATACCATGACAAATAGTTTCATTGACAGAAATACAAACCGCACAAGGAAATCCCACTTCTAACGGTGCTGGAAAAGCATCATGATCGATAATGTATTTATGGCACAAATCATTTAAAAATACTGTTGTGACTCCGGCTACCACATAAGGCTCAATCATATTCAATACCTGAGAGGCCAGACGTCCTGCCTTGCGCATACCTTCCCAGGCTTCAGGATCTGTATAAATTGAAATTTTTTTATTGTGTTTCATAACAATGATTTATCGAATATTTTTAAATTATATGGGATAATAAACACAGTGTCAATTCTCAAGCAAGATCACATACTATAGTTAGTGCATAAAAAAGGAGGGTACTCCTGCCTTGATCTTAGAAAGAGGTTTCTGTAGAATTTATTTCTGTTATCCTCACAATGCTCTGTTGTAAGATGCACACTCAAAAAAAACAAAAAATGAATCTTTTTTCAGTTGTTGCCTTTGTTATTGGTCTACAATTAGGATCTGCTCTCTTTTTGTTACCAGAACAATTGATGCCTTATGGTTCTTGGGGTGCGTTGAGCTGGCTCGTTAGTGGGATGGGAGCGTTAAGCTTAACATTAATTTTTGCGGTTCTTTCAAGAACAGATCCTGCTTTTGGGGGGCCTTGTGTATATATTGAAAAAGCTTTTGGAACACATGTGGGATTTTATAGTACTTGGGCATATTGGTTTATTTCTTGGTTTAGTTCTGTACCCTTACTTCTGTTAGCAGTGTCCAGCTTAGAATCTGCGCTGGGATATAAGTTGACGTTGTTTTTAAAGATTATCATAGGAAGCCTTCTGCTGGCTACGATTAGCATTCTTAATCTTTATGGAGCTGTGATTGCGGGGTGGGGAGAAATAGCATTCGCGTTATGTAAGGTTCTTCCATGGGTTATAATTCCTTTAATAGTGGTGACGAAATACGGATGGGGGACGCCCCATTGGGATGTTGAGTTTACTCCCTTGAAAGCTTTAAGTTCCGCAAGTCTACTGACATTTTGGGGATTTGTGGGGCTAGAAGCCAGTACGACTATTAAAGATGTAGTAAAACGACCAGAGCGTACTATCCCTCTGGCTCTTTTTTTGGGTACGAGCTGTGTACTCTTAATATATTTTGTGAACACTTGGATTGTTTTGGGGGAAATGCCTTTAGCACAAGGGATTAATCCGTTAAATCGTATTATTTCTAAAGTGTTTGGGCCCTGGGGAAACGTTAGCTTTTCTCTTCTTACAATGATGATGTGTTTGGGGACGTTGAATTCTTGGCTTCTTGCGTCGGGACAAATGATCTCAGTGGCTTTGAAGAGCGGTCTTATCCAGATTACACCTCCTAAAGCCATGAATCCTACTGTATTTGGTGTTTTGCTTACTGCTTTTATGATTGGTGCTACCACATTTCTCATCCAGTTTCGAAATTCTGAGGAAATATTAGGGAAAGTGATCGAGTTGTGTTGTGCTATTTTTATTATGATTTATGTTGCATGCCTTTTAGCATTGATTCGCTTTATTTGGTGTAAGGAACTTCAGGTGTCTCGATGGGTTTGGGGAGTTATTTTAATTGCGGGTGGATTTTCTTTTTGGTCCTTATACACGCTTCCTCTGTCTTTTTGGATTATTCCTGGAATTTTATTTCTGACAGGAAAATTTATTAAAAACCGCTTTACGGATGGGGAATGTCGGGACTGTTAAAATACTTAATTTTTTAGAATTCATCCGATAAACAGCAATGAATTAAATAAGATATTAATGTTTTTTAATTTTTAAAATTTTACTAAGCCCATTTAAAAAGAGTCCATCGTCGTCTTGTTTCTATGGATGAATTGCCCTCTCAAAAGGAGGTGTTTCCCGTAAAAAATTAAATTAATGTAAATTATTGAAGTGATGAAAGCAACGTTGATGCAGTTTCTTGCTCAAATTCTCTTTTATTTTCCAAAAAAATCAAAAAGGGGCTTACTTTTATATAGATGTTACAGGCTCCACTTTTATTGGCAAATGCGCTATTTAAAAGATATCATTCCCTTATATATCCATTTTCACCGTCCTCTTGAAATTAATTTTTTTACGAGTAAAATTATTTACTAAAAAAGATTAGAGCTTGAAAAATGTTTAATAAAAAATACTTAGCTCTTTTCTTGACTTTAGGAACAATTTTTGCAGAGCATAGTGCCCATGCATCCTATGAAGATTCAGAATGGTTTCTGTCACTGCCAGCAGAAAAGCAAGATTTCTTACGTAGAATTGAAAAAAATGTAGTAGATCTTTGTATACCTGATAAACTTTATGATGATTCCGACTGTTACTCTTCAAGGAAAGGTAAACTTGAGCGCGAGTTCCCTAAAGATAGAATGAGTGTTACACTCATGGCCAAAGCCATGATCTTAGGAGTATTTTAAGACTTTTTCAATCAGATCCAAGATTTGGAAAAGAGAGCAAAGATATTGTACATATTGAACGCTATAAAAATGCGTCCCACAGAAAGTATTTTAATTTTGGAGACACACTTTGTGAATGGATCCAGTTTCGAGAATCACATCCTACAGGGATGCGATATTACCAGCCACAAGATTTTAGTCTTGTATTAGAAAGACGTTACTAAACTGTTTCCTGGGGTTAATTCTAGCAACACCTGGGCTGAGTTTCACTTCATTAGACAGTGGAATCAATATACTTTTGATAGATTTGCACTTATTACACAACTGAAGTGTGCTCAAATGGCTTTGCTTAGGCTCATTATCCCAGAGAGTGATTGGGATTATAAAGCTTGTGAACACCATACAAACAAGTTTTTCTCTGTTCCTAATTTAAGGACACAGGAAGAGTTGATAATGAAGCAGAGGGTTTCAGGAGCAAGTCCACATTTCAGGCATAGAAATCTTGAAAAATGTGAGGTATATACCGCACCAAAAAAATGATAGTGGCCGCTTTTCGAGTCGCGCTTTGTGTCTTAGTTTAGGTGTTTCAACGAAGAAAGAACAACCTAATTACCACGCACATGAAGAATATAAGCACGAGCCAGCTAAAAAAGATAGTTGGCCTAAGTTTCATGTTTGGGCATCTGTGGTTTGCAGCGAATTAATAAATAGCGGCATTTCACTGAGCCGGGAACTCGCTCAGGATTACAGTCGTGCTCAGTACCCTCAAAACCAGCGTGAGTTCAAGAAGTATACCAGTAAACAAATTTTAAACTGGCGTTAAGAGAGCTATTACTCCAGGGGGGTAAATTACCTCAGGATGATTTTTTACAACGACAGCGTTTAGCCAGTAAGAAAAAAATAAGTGACCTGTTTAATCGGTGGGGTGAACAGTGTTACACCTCGATTGACAAGAAAAACACATTGAAGATTTAGTTATCTCTCAAAAAAATAAAGATTTAGAACAGTAATTCCCATACTAGATGTAAGAGCAGAGCTTTTTCGCTCATACTTTGTAAGGTAAAGTAGAATGACTGAATCTGCTTTACTCCATTTTCAGTATAGATTTGGCACAGAATATAGAAAAATCACTATAGAATCGTTATAGAGAATAGCGTATCAATTGAACAATTTCTAGAACGTCGTATCTGTTTAGACTGGCCCCATTGTGTTTCAATGGCCTTAAGGTAAAGAGAATACGGAAGGTTAATCAAGGAAAACATGACCAGCGCTTTCACTCATCGGCTGCCTATCTTTTCCCTTGTGGAAAGAAGCATTGTGCATGACACTACCCCTTTTGTTTGGAAGATTAGGAAGTAATATATGTTCTACCCAACAAATAAAAACATTAGCATTGACTGACCCGCTCAACAGACCCATCGCAACTATTGTGGCGCCGATAAGCGCGCCTATAGCATGTGTTGTGTGTTTTTCCCCCATCATGAATCCTATAACAACGCGTTACCTTCCAAGAATAGCCGTGTGTCTGTGGCATATCCTGGGACTTTTTTCTAGGTAATCCATTGATTTTCCGTCTTTTTCTCGTGCCTCAATTCTTTGGCAGAACATAGATCTTTTGTCTAGATCTGTTCTCGCAGGATGGAGTGTTTTTTTATAGGTCATGCCTAAACGCTTTATTGCATATTTATACCAAACTCGCTAATCCCTAATCTTTCGCCGCTTTCTCGACGATCGCTATCTGGAAACTACTTCTTCCTCCATCTGAATATCGCTGCTCTCAACGTCCAAAATCTATCCGCAACTTCACTGTATGAAAGTTCTTCTTTAACGTTTATTTTTAATACTTTTTTTCTAAAATCTACTGAATATGTTCTATCTATTAATATATACGCTTCTAACGCTATATTATTTTTCTTTCTTACGCTTGTGATGCTCTGTTTAGACTGCTTTGGGTATATACCCAGATCAAATAAAATCGACTCAAACTACCTTGTTCTCGAGCCTATTAACACGATGCGATACAGTAAAAATCAATACCTCTGACCTTCCTGCGCACTCTAGAGACGTAAAAACAGAAAATTTTATCCTCATCCATGGAGCAGATAAAAACTAGGACAGTTATGGAATTTCTCAAGTAGGTCTTTTTTAACACTATATCAACTGTTAAGTACCTTGGAAGAATACGGTGTTGTCCCTCAATCACTAGCCCAAGATAGAAGCGCCCTACTGAAACAATACCGATTCTTTCCTTGAAGCGGTTCTTATTTTCCCCACCCTTCTCTGTCGCACAATGCATTTGACGAAACGACCTAACTTTTGGGATACACTGTGAGACTTTATGTCTACACCTATAGTAGTTAGCTCACTATAGAATAGTTATAAAGAATAGCTCGTTAATAGAACAATGTATAGAACGTTTTATCTGTTTAGCGTGAGCCCATTGTTTCTCAATGGGATTAAGGCCAGGAAAACAAGGCGGTAAGTAAAGTATGACCAGAATCCTAATTTCATTTTCTGATTAGCTTTACCTTTATAGAAAGCAGAATTATCCATAACGATACCACGGTTTTCTGGGATATTGGGAGCACCATTTTCTCTACCCAAAAAGTCAATCTCTAGAGAACCCGTAAGCAATCCAATGGCCCCTAAAGTAAAGCCCATTAAAGCACCTATAGAATAATAATTTTAGAAAATGAAAGTTCCCTTAAAAAAAGTATTGCAACACACTCTTTCAGGTGTTTGGTAAGAATTTTTAGAGAAATGTAATTAGCCCAGTATAAAGTTTCTGAACCCATTTTTTAGAATTTCTCTACCCCCTTACTAAGACGCGTCCTAATTTAAGCCAGAGGGTCATTAAAGCCTATCATAGCCTGGAGCAGTCATTTTGTATTGCGTCAGTGTAGAAAAAAGAATTATCCATCAAATGAAAAAATTATTACCTGTTTAATACATATTCCCAAACATTTTAAATTTATTGTAGCTTTATTCAGATCTATTACCCTAATTTTCCATCACAGTTTAAACTTTCATTAAATAGTTTCAGAAAAAATATTTTGAAGTAATGGAATATTACTTCACTGACAAATTCTATAAAACATTATTAAATAAAATGAATAATAAAATATTTTCTACACAAGAGGCTTTAGAAAGCTCTTCTCGGTTCGAAAGAGCATAAGAAGGCTGGATAAGTCTCAAGGCCCTTGCGTTTTATTTTAAAAAAGTATATCATTAATTTTAAAAGTGATGCTGTGTAAATTCAAAATATGAATACATTGTGCCAAGCTTTATACTTAGATTATCAAGCTACAACTCCCTGTGACACTGAAGTTTTAGAAGGAATGATGCCGTATTTAACGCATAGCTTTGGTAATCCGCATTCCAGAACTCACTGTTACGGGTGGACTTCTGAAGAGGCTGTGGAAAAAGCAAGAAAACAAGTTGCATCTGTATTAGAAGCAGATCCAAGGGAGATTATATTTACTTCTGGTGCTACTGAGTCTAATAATCTAGCCATTAAAGGACTGGCAATGTATTTGCGTGCTCAAAATTCTCAACGTAATACATACATTACAATTGCCACAGAACACAAGTGTGTTTTAGAAAGTTTTCGCTGGCTCCAGCGCCAAGGGTTTAAAGTAATTTTTCTTCCAGTAAAGTCTGATGGTGTTCTTAGTCTTGAGGTTTTGGAAGAACATTTAGGACCAGAAACTGCTCTTGTGTCCATTATGGGCGTGAACAATGAAATTGGTGTGATTCAACCTTTGAAAGATATTGGAGCACTTTGCAAGCGATATGGTGCGTTCTTTCATAGTGATGCCGCACAAGCTTTGGGGAGAATTCCACTCCCCGTCAAGCAATTAGGAATTCACCTGTTAAGCATTTCTTCTCATAAGATTTATGGCCCCAAGGGAATCGGAGCACTTTATATAGAGCGGCGTCCTATTCGTGTACGTCTTACTCCTTTATTTAGTGGAGGAGGACAAGAACGCGGGCTGCGCTCTGGTACACTTCCGACTTTTTTGTGTGTAGGATTAGGGATTGCAGCAGAAAAAGCAGAACGTATGCGAACATTAGAACGGGAGCGCCTCTTGGTGTTGCGAGACCAATTTCTTAGTCGTGTATATCAAGCGCTTCCTAAAGTATATTTGAATGGTAGCTTAGAGAAGAGAGTTCCAGATAATCTAAATCTCAGTTTTGCAGGCGTTGAGGGAGAGGGGCTCTTGATGGGAATTAAAGAGCTCGCGCTTTCTTCTGGGTCTGCGTGTACTTCGGAATCTTTGGAACCTTCTTATGTGCTTAAAGCTTTGGGTGTGTCAGAGGATTTAGCCCACACTTCTTTACGCATTACGTTTGGTCGATCAACCACAGTGACGCAAAGTTTGAACGCTGCGGATCAAATTATTGCTGCGGTTGAAAAATTACGAGCACTCAGTCCGTTGTGGGACATGATTGTAGAAGGAATTGACTTAAATACTGTACAATGGGTAGCGCACTAAAAAAAGGAAAGAAATTATGGCATACAATAAAAAAATATTAGAACACTACGAGCATCCAAAAAATGTAGGAACATTGGAAGATGGTCCCAACGTGGGCACTGGAATGGTCGGTGCTCCCGCTTGTGGCGATGTAATGAAGCTCCAAATTCAGGTGGATGAAACAGGAAAAATCGTTAAAGCACGGTTTAAGGCGTTTGGCTGTGGCTCTGCCATCGCCTCTGCATCCTATGCTGCCAGTATGTTGGAAGGCATGCAGACTTGCGAAGCAAAAAAGATCTCTAATACCGTCATTTCCACTGAATTGGGACTGCCGCCGGTAAAACTGCATTGCTCTATGCTAGCACAGGATGCGATAGAAGCAGCGCTAAAAGATCTAAAAGATAAACAAGAAAAAGCCGGATTAGAGAATCCCCTGTGCAACGCGTTGGAATAATTGGCGTCGGTCAAATTGGGGGTACTCTTACCCACATGATTCTTCAGCACATACCTCAGGTTCATATTGGTCTTTATGATGTCAACGAAGATCTTGTTCAGGGAAAGGTTTGGGATTTGGAAGAAGCAAGTATTATCGGTGGGTATGAAGGACATCTTGAAGTTCTTTCTTCTCTTAGAGCTTTTGAGGAATATGATGTTTTGGTGATTACTGCAGGACGTTCTCGAACACCCGGAATGAATAGAAACGATCTTTTGCAGGAAAATGCCAAAATTTTAAAATCAATTTCAAGGCAAATACAAGAGTTTAGAGGTGTAGCTGTGGTCGTAACAAATCCGGTAGATCTTATGGCTCGCTTCTTTTCTGATCTACATCCTTTACCTTCTTCTCGTGTATTGGGCATGGCTGGGATATTAGATGAAAGTCGAATGGCAGCTCGTATTAAAGCATTTACTGGCATGAAAGGAGAAAGTTTGCGTCCGTGCGTAGTGGGTCCCCATTCAGATCGTATGATTCCCTTGGAATATGTGCGGGTAGGACCTGGAGCATTGGCGGATATTATCTCCCTTTCCGTTGAGCAAAAAGTTTCTATTGTTCAGAATACTCGATATGGCGGTGTTCGTATTGTAGAGAAATTAAAATCAGGCTCTGCTTTTTATGGTCCAGCGGCAGGATGTTTTCGCATGATTCAAAATATTTTAGAGATCCGTGAAGACGTATTAACGTGTTCAGTACAAATGGGGGAAGAGAGTCCTATCCAAGATATAACTCCAAAAATTTTTTTTGGATGGCCTGTTCTTTTGGGCAAACAAGGAATAAAAAAAAGGGTAATGCCTTGTATGAGTGCGCAAGAAACATCTTTGCTACGTAATACACTTTTAGAGCTTCAAATAGAGTATAAAAGTTTTTTTGAATCTTTAGAATGTGAAAAAGATTCTTAAATTGGATTTTATATAGTCTATACATTTTAAATTTAGATTTCTACTGAATATTTTTTTCATCTTTTTCTTTTATTACACCCTATATTAAATACAAAAATAAACTGAGTGTTACTGTCGAATCTTCCAGTCATTTTCCTGAGAGAACGTTACCGCATTCCAAGATTCTAACCAGGAAAAGATTTGGCACATATTAGCACTGTTTTTTCCTTTCACTAAAAGAGTATCTTTAGGAAGAAGTAAAAATTTTATAGTATCTAACAATAGGAATAATTCTAACCCCCAATGCACCGAAGCACCTTTTTGAGCAAGAAGAAAGGCGCTTTCCTGAAAAAGCGCACCTACTAAAAATATATGCTCAGCACCTACAGCATTAATGAAGGGAATTAGTTCTTCATGAAGACGTGGTCCATGATCACCAAGCTCTCCCATTTCTCCTAAAAGTAAAATTTTTCTCCCTGGGACTTCAGATAAGCCGAAAGCTTGAATACAGGCACGCATAGCAAGCGGCGCTGCATTATAACTTTCATCAATACATCCAATATCCAGTGAGTCATAATATATAAAAGCTCCTCTTCCCTTGAGAGGAGAAAAAGAAGATAAATATCTGGAAGCTTCTTGAAGATCTACCCCTGCTGTAGATAGCGCTGCTAAAATTCCCAAATTTCCTTCAATCCAATGAGAACACCAGGAGGAAGGACGGTAGCTTATCTCTCCCCAAGGCGTATAAACATGGAGCAGGGCTTGCGCCTTACTCTCAAAATTCACCTTCTTACAATGAACATCTCCCTCTTCGATTCCATAGGTAATCCACTGAAGATTTTTTTTATTAAGCACTTCTATAAAAGGACAGTGTGTTGGCAAAATTCCAATTTTCCCCGAAAAAATTTTAAATTTTTCTTCAGCAATTGCTTTGAGAGTTTGAAAATTTTCAATATGCGCTTCAGAAATAGCGGTGAGTATTGAAACATCTGGCTGCACATAAGAAACCAACTCTTCAATTTCTCCTGGATGATTGGTTCCTACTTCAAAAATACCGTACCGTGCTTCTGGTGGACAATTGGCTAACGTTAAGGGAACTCCAATATGATTATTATAACTTGATACAGAAGCATGGGTAGGGCCGAAATGCTTTAAAACGTGGACTAGCCCCTCTTTTGTGGTGGTTTTTCCCACACTTCCTGTTACCGCGTAACATAATCCTCGAAATTTCTTACGGCGATCGCGCGCTATGTACTGTAATAATGCTAAAGAATCTGACACCCATAACACACGAGGATCTTGCGTATTGTTCTCATGGGCCTGTACTACAGCACAAGCCCCCTTTGCTAAGGCTTCTTGTGTAAAGCGATGTCCTTGAAAGTTAGGACCATCTAGTGCAATAAACAGATCTCCGGGAACTAAGGTCCGGGTATCAATACTAACTCCTGTATAAAGTGGAAGCGCTAGCATAGTTTTCAAAAGCTCAATGTTCTTCATAGCATCTAATTACATCCTAAAAAACATTTTTAGTAAAGAGCTTAAGACGTTTCTATAATCGCTAAGGTAATGTGTTCTTTGCACTGAAGCAGAATCCACTGTAAAAATTCCTCTAATGCAAAAAAATGACGCTCTCCGGTTCGGCGAATCTTTACTTCTATGTGCCCCTTATGATGATTTTTTTCGCTTAAAATTGCTTGAAACGGAAGACCCCACATATCCATCAAAGCAAATTTTTCTCCAGAGCTTAAAGGACGATCTTCCCAAAGCGTTTCAATTCCTGCAGCTTGAAGACGATCATATACGTGGGCTGCCTCTGGTTCCAAGCTTTCTTGCAAATGCATCAATCCCAAGGAAAATGGAGCAATAGAAATAGGCCACTGAATTCCTCTTTCGTCATGAAAGGCTTCAATAACAGCCCCCACTAAACGGGATACTCCAATGCCATAAGAGCCCATCTGGAGATTCACTTTGCGTCCTTCTTTCAAGAAAACCTGGGCGTTCATAGGAGCGGAATATTTATCGCCAAAATGAAAAATATGTCCTACTTCAATACCGCGTGCCACCCTTAACTGATTTAAAGGAACTGGACATTGTTCTGGAGCGTGTTTTTCGTCCACCATAGCATAAATTCCCTGAAAATCTGATACTTCAAACCGAGGAACGTTACGATCGTCCAATACAGCATCATAGTATAGAGCACTCTCCCCTGTTTGAGCCACCACATGAAATTCATGACTAAAATCTCCTCCAATAGGCCCTGTAGTGGCCTGAAGAGGAATTACAGAAAGCCCCATACGGTAAAAAGACCGCATATAGGCGCGAAATACATTACGATACGTTATTTTGGAGGCTTTTTCTGTAAGATCAAAGGAATATCCGTCCTTCATCAAAAACTCTCGCCCTCGCATAACGCCAAACCGGGGTCGTATCTCGTCTCTAAACTTCCACTGGATATTGTATAAATTAAGTGGAAAACTTTTATAGCTTTGAACACATCGACGTACAACATCTACAAATACTTCTTCTGCGGTGGGTCCATACACTAATACGCGATCATGACGATCGTTAATGCGTAACATTTCTAGACCGTAATCATCATAGCGACCGCTCTCTTGCCATAATGTTGCTGGTTGTAATGTAGGCGCCAACATCTCAAGCGCACCAATAGCGTTTTGTTCTTGCCGAATAATGGTTTTAATTTTTTCTAGTACACGAAGTCCTAAGGGAAGCCAAGTAAAAATTCCAGAAACAGTGCTCTGAATCATCCCAGATTGTAGCATCCAACGATGAGACGCAGTTGTTGCTTCTGAAGGAGCATCTCTTAAATCCGGTAAAAAGTAAGAACTTGTCTTCATACGAATCATGTTTTATTTTTTACATTCTACCAATTGTTCAATTCACTGACAATAGCTCTTGTAAAGAGATCCAAAATTTTTTATTAGCATCACTAGGTAAAGTTTCATACGTAGCTTATAAACACGCTGATTGTAATAATTTTTTGAAATGTATAATAAATGTAGCCAAACAACGACAGAACAGTTATAAAGAATGCATCGTCAATTGAACACTGTGTAGAACGTCTGATCTGTTTAGCGTGAGCCCGTTGTTTATCAATGGGATTAAGGTCAGAAGAATAAAAAAGCAAGTAAAGTATGAACAGGATCTTTAATTATTTTCTGTATAGCTTTCTCTTTATGAAAAGCAGTATTATTCATGACGATACCACGGTTTTCTGGGATATTGGGGAGGAACTTTTCCTCTACCCAACAAATCAATAGCGCTCCAGAACCTGCAAGCAATTCAATGGCCCCTAAAGTAGCGCCCATTAAAGATCCTATACCATTTGTTCTATAGATTTGTTCTACAGATTTATTCTATTTTGGTACCCCAATCCTGTTTTCCGTAACAACACTGCCCTTTTACAGAACACCCGTAAATTCTAGAAAATCCACGTTCATCAACTTTGCTGTTTAATTCATGACGCTTTTGGCACAATACAGATTTTTTTTCTGGATCCGCCTTTGGATGATTTAAGTTTTTTTTTACAGCACACCCCAAGACGTTTCAAGGCTTACACAATGCCAACAGTGCTAACCCCAAAAGCGCTCTGCTTGCGTTTGGCTGATAGGCATCAGGATCTATTGTGATATCGTGTTCTAAACAGTCCATGTCCATTGTGCGGGCTGGCTTAGAGCGAACGAATTGTCTACCCGATTTCTCATAGCTCACCCCTTCTTTCTGTTTAATTCCTAAACCTTTACTACGAAAATTCAATGAATACGACATCTTTAAATAGCTTATATTTTCTTCTATTATAATCCGTTCTATAGTTATTTTGCTCTATTTCCTAATTTTGTTCAGTACTGAAATATTCATTATATTTGAGATAAAAGTTACTCTTGATCTAAAAAAAGAAACAGTTACACTCATAAGGTAACGCGTTGATATGGAACAATTAAAAGAGTTACACTGGATAAAATACGTTGCGGTCAAATTTCCGCATACCTGCTATACAAGTATGTTCTATGATTTGTAAAAGATTTTTTTGTTAATCGGAAAAAAATCTTCTATAATGTACCAATAGTATAAAAACTTTTTTGAATTTGAGGATTTTTTGGAAAAAACTCAAAAATTTACGTTCGGGTTACAGTACTTTGTGGCGTCTTGCGAAAACGTACCTTGTACCTCAAAAGCGGTACTGGATGTGGGGGATAGTGAGTATGCTCCTAACTGCAAGCTCTACTGCGGTACTCGCTCAATATCTTAAGCCTATTTTCGATGATATTTTTATTGGACATCGCCAGGATCTTCTTGTTTGGATCGGAGTAGGCGTGCTGGGAATTTTCTTTATTAAAGGAGCGGCAGAATACGTGGGAGAAAGATGTATGTCTGCTATGGGGTACACTTTATCCACCCAGCTTCAAAACGATGTTTTCGGTCATATGATATATTTTGACCTGGATTTTTTTAGAGAGTACCATGAAGCAAGGTGTGCGAATATTTTTTCTCAAGATATTGGTATTGTACGAGAAACGTTGCTTCAGAGTCTAAGCGCCTTAAGTCGAGATGTATTTATGGTACTAAGTCTCGTTATAGTATTGTTACGGGAAGATTTTTTTTTATTTTTAGGTGCCATCTGTATTTTGCCTATTATGGTAGGAGTATTACGTCTGTGTGGACGGAATGCGAAGCGTATTTTTCTTCAAATTCAAAACCAAACCGCTGCATTGCAGCAATTTTTTCAACAAGTTTTTCATCAAATTATTATGGTGAAAGCATATGGTACAGAAGAGCAAGAACGTCATCATTTAAAAGAATACACACAATGCATTCTAAAAGAGTATAAAAAGAGCGCTAAAATACAAGCGATCATTCATCCCTTTATGGAAATTTTAGGGGGACTGGCTATTTCTGGTATTGTAATTTACGGAGGCCATCGAGTCATTTTGGGTGCTCAAACTCCTGGATCCTTTCTAACTTTTATTACAGCGTTGTTTTTTTTATATCGTCCTATGAAAAATATTCTCCATGTCCATACACGCCTTCAGGCGTGTGTTGTGAGCGGAGAGCGCATTTTAGGCCTTTTGGACAAACCCCTTCCTCTTGAAACAAAAGGGGGAGGTCAGAAAAATTCTGCAATTTTTTCACAAGATATTACATTAGAAAATGTAACTTTTGGATATAGTCCAAACTTTCCTGTATTACGTGGTATATCCTGTGTATTTGAAGCAAATAAACAATATGCACTTGTTGGACCTAGTGGCTCAGGAAAAACAACGATATTTTACCTTTTATTACAGTTATATCGTCCCCATCAAGGACGTATATTATTCTCTAAAGAAGAGGCTTCTTTGTGTTCTCCTCAATGGATTCGAGACAATATTGGGTTTGTCAGTCAGGATATTACATTATTTGATACAACTATTGGAAACAACATTATGTACGGAAGCGCTCAAGCGTCTGAGCAATCCATGCGTGAAGCAGCAGAATTAGCGTGCGCTTCTTCATTTATAGAGCAGCTTCCTCAGGGATACGATACTCCGGTAGGACCTCATGGACTAAAGTTGTCTGGAGGCCAACGCCAGCGTCTTGCATTGGCTCGAGCACTTTTGAAAAAAAGTCCTATCTTATTACTGGATGAAGCGACATCTGCTTTGGATGTGGAAATTGAAGAGCGTATTCGTCAAGGACTTCAAACTTTAAGTTATTCTTGTACACGCATATATATTGCCCATCGTTTAAGCAGTATCCAACATGTAGATAAAATTTTAATCATAAAGCAAGGTGCTATTCAGGAACAAGGGAAGCATCTGACGTTATTGAAACACAGTCAATATTATGCAGAGTTATGGAAACAGTCTAAACTAAAAAATGGCTTTATGCCGATCTCTTAAGGTTTACCTAGATAGACTACAGATAGGAAAACACTTAATCTTGAGCCGTCTATGTATCTAAAACGTTTTAAATTGACAAGCAAAAGGAAGAAACTTTATACAGAAGGTTTCCAAAAAAAATCCGTGCAATTTAAAAAACTTTTCCTAAAATTCGTGTATCCGGAGCTGAGAAAGGGGTCATATGGGGAGCAAAAATTATCAAATATCGTGTGAGAAAGTATCAACCTTTAGGCCTTGTATATACTATTGCATTAGGTGGGGAAAAGAAGCGAATTATCGCCTCATATCATTGAGAAAATTTTATCATTCCATTCTTAATGCATCGTTTCACATGAGTCCAAAATTTCTCTACAGGATTTAGATCTGGTAAATAAGGGGGTAAAAACATTATTTTTCAGCTCACAGATTGGATGAGCACTCTTGCCTTTTGTGATGTATGCAATCAAGAATGATCGATAATCAGACCAGGATTTAGCATTTTGATTCAACGCTGTTCTCCCCAATGATTAAAAAAGTTGTATGGCCATGTTTGGAAAATCAAATTAATTATTGTAGCTTTGATGTGTTGTGATATAACGAATTGAAGGTAAATAAAGAATACTGTGATGTGGAAAAAGGAATAAATAAGCAATTAAGTTTTGGTGAGTCTAACGTGGATGATTTGATTCGCCTCAATCACCTCTATCGTAAGCTATTAAAATGGGTAGATTTTAGTGGTTTGCCTAGGGGACTGCACTCGTTGGTTAATCGTAAAGATGGTCGTCCTGGTTATAATTTGGAGTCTGGCTTCAAGGCTTTGATTTTGCAATAGATGGAAGATTTTTCAGAACGAGAATTGGAAAGGTATTTGCAAGAAAACAGCAGCTAAGTTATTTTGTTCATTTACTTTGCTTGAGAAAACGCCGGATCATTGTTATTTTTCGAAGCTTGGGAAGAAAAGTGGCGCTGAAAAACCAGCTAAATTATTTAATACATTCGGCAATACACTGCGTGAAAAAGGGTTAATTACCAATATTTTTACGTTTTTCGATGTGTGGAACATGATTCCCAAAATTAGTCTATAGGACGAGTGGAACAAGGCAATCAAAGATGGCGAGGGAAAATTAAACAAGAAAACCATGGAGTTAACGAGAATGCTGATTACGGCTTTAAGGGTAAGGATGAATACTGGTATGGCTATAAAAGGCATATAGCGGTTTGCATAAAAACGGTTTAATCAGCAAAACGGCTGCCACAAAAGCCTCATTAATTGATGCAAAAAGCTTGAAGCATGGATGTCCCAATGGCGGTATGGTCGTTGCTGATAAGGGATATTGCACAAAACCAGCGGCAAGAGACGATAAGAGCCAAAAGGTGCCATAGTGGAGCGATACTAAAAAAAATATGAAAGGCAAAAACCGAGATAAGGATAGGGTTTTAACAAGAATACGCATGCCCTATGAAAGAGTATTTTCCAAAATGAGCAAAAAAGTCAGATATAAAAGCCTTGCTAAAACCCAGTTTCAAACATTAATGCAAGGATTTTTCTATAACCTAAAAAGACTTATCAAAATAAGATGCTCCACCAATAATTTTTGCCTCAAACAAGGAATCATCACGCCTAAAATCTCCTAAATCCTCGAAATTTAAACGAATTTTGCCTAAAAATACTAATATTTCGAAGCATGGATTCTAATTGATTATTAACACCTGTCAATTTAAAAAAAATTATTATTCCAGCTATACTATGAGTTCTTTTATAATCCTTACCACGTTTTTTAGTTACCAATGTCTCATTTGTCTTAGTCCACTCGCCTATTTTTGCAAATCGTCTCTCTATACTATTCTCGTTATTCTATACCAGACTTTCAGTCCGCTATCTTGACGTTTATTTCTTCACAATCCTTCCCAGAAGTAGACGGAAGAAATGCTTGCTTTACATAGCCTAGCGATCTGTGCATTTTTAACTGATTTGGATCTATATTCCCTGTGCTGCGTAATTGTGCTTTAGGTTTGATTACTTTTTCTTTTTCGTATCCTATACACTTTTTATTTACGCTACAATAACTATTGTTGTCCTTTTTTTGATCGTTACCTATTTTTATGTATACATATTACGCTTTCTTTTAAGTCTAGGCTGTTTTTGTCTTATTATTACTTTTTTCCAATTGTAACACATTTAATCTTATTTTAAGCTAAATTACTATAGCCCTCAGGGCCACCTCATAAAAAAATTTTGTTGCAAAATACAGAAAAGTATGTCGTCACTCTAGCCCCCCCCATTTTTCTGAACCGCTTGATTGATTGTCTTGGCATCTGAGCTTGTTCAGAGCTATATGCCTGCTTATTGCCTACCGTGGCGAGCGTTTTCCTTCCGTATTCTCTTTTGATCCTCACCAAATGACCTA
>NZ_PHHC01000078.1:72997-93989 GCF_002930195.1 Holospora curviuscula
CATAGATGCAACAGAACCCCCAATAGAGCGCCCAAAAAAGACAAAGAAAAGACACCCCTTAAACACTCAAGGTGTAGTAACTCAAGAAGGTATATGCACGGCTTTTTCAAAGGGCAAGCGTCATGATTTCAGGGGTTTTAAGGAATCAAAAACTCATATTCATCCTAAAATTAAGGGTATTACGGATACAGGATATCACGGCTTGAAAACACTCCATAGTAAAACTGAGATTCCAAAAAAGAAGGGTAAGAAAAATCCGCTAACGCAAAAAGAAAAAAAGAAAAATAGAGAACTTTCCAGTGAGCGGGTAATAAATGAAAATGGTATTGGGATGCTCAAACGCTTCAAGATCATCTCTGATACATACAGAAACAGGCGTAACAGATTTAGGCTGAGATTCACGCTCATTGCAGGGGTCTATACCATGGAATTAAAAAAATGAGAGTTTCCGAAGGGGTCTATTCTAAAATATTAAGAATCTCAATACCATAATTGCACTAATGTTTGTTTCTGAGGCACGAATCGAAATATTTTTTCACTTCTTGTGCATTAAACCAATATCCTTCATAATTGAGAATAGTGTGCTGAAAATGAAAAAACTTTGCGTAAAATTTCATTACTTGAAGTGTAAAATACCCCCTAATGATAAAAATACTAAGTAAATTTTGATTGATATATAAATAAATTCACAACAGAAGGTAAAAACCATTCAATTTCAAAATAACTGGATTGCGGATTCCAAAATTTTGGGATAAGAACCCTCCAAAAATCTTAAAAGGATTAAGCATTTTATATCAAGCAGCGCAGTGTTTATATGAATGGAAGCGTACTCCTAGTGTACCTTTTCGCATGAAATTTCCTGTCATTAGTGTCGGAGGACTGACACTAGGAGGTGCGGGTAAAACATCCTGCTCTCTAGCACTGGCTCAGTGGTTGACTAGCTTAGGATATAAATGCATCATGTTAACCCGAGGCTATAAAGGACAATCCCCAGGACCAATGTGGGTGAGCGAAAAAGATACACCCCATTCTGTAGGGGAAGAGGCATGGATGATGGCCCAACACTTTCCTGTTTTTATAGCTAAAAATATTCTTCAAGGTGCCCAATACTTGCATCATACACTAATATCCAATGAAAACACCCTTATCATTTGGGATGACGGTCACCAATATCCAAAAGTGCACAAAGATTTAGCTTTTATCGTAACGAATACTCAGCAATACTTCGGAAACACCTGGGTTTTTCCCGCTGGTCCTTTGCGAGAATCATTATCCGGAGGTATTAAACGAGCTCACGGAATAATTTGTTTATCTCCCCAAGTGCCTGTGGAGCTCCCTGAAACGCTTTCGTTCTGGACAAGTTCCTGTTTTCCCGTAGAGTGTAGGGCCTCATGTTCCCTCCCTAAAAATACACCAGTGGTAGGATTTTGTGGCCTAGGAAATCCGGAACGATTTTGGAATACGCTACATTATTGTGGACTAACCCTTAAAGCACAGGTTACATTTCCCGATCATTACTTTTATACGTCCAAAGATGAAGTATACTTGCAACAGGTAGCACAAAATCATCAGGCCGTATTGATTACTTCTCGCAAAGATTATGTTAAACTATCCTCCTGTATGCAGACATTAACGCACCAAGTTTTACAATCCATTGTATTGAGTCTGGAGCTTCAAAAAATTATATCTGAAATGTTAAAACAATATAATACATAGCACGTACCCCGTAAAACGCGTATGTTTTGAGACAGCATTTCAGGGCTTAATAGAATGATATATTTCCTCCATTTTCACCGCAAAGAATTAATCAGTAGACCCAACGGCAGTCTTGCACAGGGTACAAGACATTTTAGTATAAGTCTTTCCAATATTATTACGCTGGTCCAGAACTCTTGAATCCAAAACTAATAAACAGGCTATCCCAATAGAGATGGAGACTCTTCAATAGGCTGGGAAAAAATACACTGATGCTGACCTTAGAAAGCGGCGCGGTTAAAAGTAAGACAGTATTTTTTTTACCCCAAAATTAAGAAGTTAACCAGTTGTAAAAAGAAGTACGGCTTATTTTAAAAAAAGGCTCTTAGGCACGGGTTATACTGTTAAAAAAAAGACGATTGCTATAGTCGGCATAGTGGGAGAGACTATTAGAAAAACTCATTGTTTACTCTAGGGTATTTACAGAATAGCCCTGCATAAAGGATGCCCTCCACTGCGCTCTCACAGTGGTTTCAATATGAACGATGCAGTCTTTCATCAAGCAATAGAACATGCAGGGCATAGTTTACTGTATTAATCTTATGTTTCAAATCTTAATCTTACCCAGAAAAAATAAACTGAGGCTAAAGCAAGACGATAGAAAAGTCTAGAATTGACATGTTATATCATCTCCCAAAAAAAAGAACCATTCAAAGAAAATATAACTTGAAGTATTTCTTTGAAAATACTTTTTTGAATCTTTGGAGAAAGAATTACTGAGAACTATTTCAAGAATGCCAGCTTTTTCTTAGCAGCTGTCCAAATTAGATGCTTAGGCACTTGATATAATCTTGGCTTGATTTGATTGCCCCCCTAATCGGAAGATGCGTGTCTTCGTCACTTTTCCAGGACTATACAGCACAATAAAAGAAGCTTTTTCTAGTATAGTACATAGTTTTTTGCATATGTCGTTCAACAAAATGGCTCTAATACCTTACATTTCCCGGACTCAATTCTTTTCATTGTACTATTCTTTACAATTTTTGCACCGATACATGTGTTACATTGGATCATAGAGCAATATTCTTTTTTAAGCTGTTTAGAAAAACTTAGATCGGGCTATTTTTCAGTGAAAACGCTCCTGTTTTTTATGCCTAAACCCCACAGTTTTCTCTTGACATTAATTTTTTTTACGAGTAGGATTGCTCAGGAAAAAATTAAATTTTTAAGACTAATGTTTAAAAAAAAATACTTAACTCTTTTGTTTTTCGTGGGAACAGTTTTTGCAGAACATAACGCCCATGCGTCCTATAAGGATTCACAATGGTTTCGCTCACTTTCAGAAAAAAGACAAAATGATTTACTTAGGCTCGAAAAAAAGCTAGTAAATTATCTTACCCCTCCTGAATGGTGCAAACCTATTCCGCTAAATCCCGTAAATTCTATCAATTCTGATGATTCTGATGATTCCAGTAATCAGTTTTCACAAGAAGAAGGCGCTCCATCTTCATCCAGCTCTAGCAATACGTCTGAGGATGAATACCCTGAAGCTAGAAGTATTGTTGCTCTCATGGCAAGAGTCATGACCTTGGGAGATGTAACCCGAGTAACTAAACAAGAACCGGTGTCAGAAAAAACGGTGAAAAATATTTTAAGACAGTTTCAATTGGATCCAAGACATAACAAGCGATCTAAAAAATCTTACCAAAAACTAGACTCAGATGAAAGTTCTGGGGAAGAAAGCGCACAATATCTCTACCACGACTCGAAGCTTCAAAAAGAATACGATGATTTTGGAGACATGCTTTGGGATCTCATATCGGAGCGAAACGAAAATCGTGGGTATCTTATAGCAGACTGTCGCTTCAACGATGACGCTAAACTATCTCGCGGATTAAAGAGGGTATCTAAGCTATTTCCTCAAGTTGTTTTGCCTGATATTCAAAATAAGCTTGAATTCTATAGAGAAAAGAATTGGTATCTTTGCGATGAATTTATGGTTCTTTCGCAGCTTAAGGACGCTATAATTGCTTTAGTTAACCTAATGATTCCAGATAATGGTTTGGAAGATAAATTGAGATACCATACAGAAAAGTTTTTCAGGGATTCACCTTTGAGCAAACGGGAAACTGCTGTTATGGAGAGAAAATTTCAGACTAGAAAACGCTTTTCAGACACGCACATCTTGCGGAAAAACATGCAGCCTATTGCTTACCATAAATTTAATAATGACCGCTCTGCGATTCGTGCGTTGGAGTGTTTAGTAAATTATCCAAAAGAGGGGAAAGAAGACGAGGAAAAACCTAGATATTTTACTTGGGCACTTGTAATATGCAAGGCATTAAAAAATAAAAAGCTTCACCTTCCCCATGGAGTAATTGAGTATTTTGATCGTACGAAGTATCCTCCAAGCAAGCGTGAGTTCGATAAGTACACTGATGACCAAATCTTAGCCTGTTACGAATCCTTATGCAATCTAGTATTCACAGGGGAGATACTGCGTCAAAAGCAATTTTTACAAAAACGACGTTTGGAGAATGAGAAGATAATAAGTGATCTATTTAATCGGTGGGGTGAGCAGGGTGAGCAGTTTGACAAGCAGCAAATTGAAGAAGTGATCCCTCAAAAGAATAAAGAGTTAGACCAGTAATTACCCATACTGGATGTAAGGGCGGAACCTCTTCGCTCTTCCCTTGAAAAGATAAAATAAAACGCGTCAAATACCACGATTCATAAACTTTCAACCAGGATAGATCTGCTGAAATTTAGATATAATTCTTTATAAATCCATTTTTTCACCGTACCTCTTGACGTTATTTTTTTTTACCACTAGGATATCCTACAGAAAGAAATTATAATTTTGAAAAAATATTCCATCGATACTTAAGCTTTTTACTTTCTGCGGGATTACTATTCGTAGAACGTAGTGCTCATGTATTTTATGAGCATTCAGCATGGTTTCTCTTACTGCCACCAGAAAAGTAAAATTTTTTGCGTAAATTCAACGGTGATCTTCTTAATATTATGTGCCCTGATTCTCTTTTGGAAAGTGTTCAAGTGCTAGAATCCAAATCCCCTTCTTTACTCAGAAAGTAGTTAGACGAAATAGTTATGCTTGTTCTTCTTCTGAGCACGAAGACCCAGTATCTAGAGAAATAATAGAAATCATAGGCGAAGCCATGTGTTTTGGATATAAAGCGTTACACCAAGAACAACAGATCCCAGTTTCAGCCGAAAGAGTGGCTGGCTTTGCTGAAAAAATTTTTAGATTACAAAAAATAGAGGGGTTTTCTATTAGCGATAAAGAGTCTTTCTGGTTCAGACTTGGCAGACACAATGACTATGAAATTGTTTTGAAGCAGTATGCAGAAGCTATGAATGAACAATTTCCTGAGGTTAATTTGCTTGATTATTTTGAAGAGTTTAAGACTATTAAAGGAAATTGTAATTATTTTCATAGAAATTGGTCCATTATTCAACGCGTGAAGAGAGCTCAAATATCCTTGACGAGAGTAATGCTTCCAGAGAATGATTGGACTAAAAACGCGGAACACTTCCTAAAAAATCCTCTCAGACGCACTAATGTTGAAAAAGAAGAACTTTCTGAGCTGAATAAAAAGTTTTGGGATGGCTCGTCTTTTAAGGACCCCACAATTTTAAGCAGTAATCTAAAGAATATGTATAGATCTCATAGTTTTTGTTCGGACATTCGTGCTTTGGAAGCACATACACAACTGGTAGAAAAAGATTTTAAAATTTCTGTAAAAGAGCAATTAAAGCTTTTTAATGCTGTGGTTTGCAAAGCAGTGGTAAAAGAATTCAGAATTCCTGTTGGAGTAATGAAGGATTTTGATTATCGAAAATATGATTTAGAAAAAATGAATTTTGAAAAATATTCGGATGACCTATTTTTGAAATGTTACACGGATTTGAAAAGTCTGGTGTTTAGTGAGAGCTTACCTTCAGAAAATAAAATTTCAAACAAGATACGTTCAATGATTAAAACGAGACTCAATAACATATTTGAAACATTTGGTTAAAAAAATTATAACTTCATTGACACGCCAATTGAAGATCCAGTAATTTTCAAAAAAATAAAGAGTTAGATCACTAATTCCCATGCTGAATGTAAGAGCGGAACGTCTCCGTTCTTACTTTGAAAAGTAATATAGAACGCATTAACTCTGCTTAGTATTTCCTTGTGGTTTATGGAAAATGCCACGATTCATAATATTTTCAAGTAGGATAGATCTGCTAAAATTTAGATACAATTCTTTATACACCCACTTTTTCATTGCCCATCTTGACATTAATTTTTTTTTAAATAGAATGAATTTGGGTAAAATAAAATTTTTGAAAAAATGTTTAGTAATAAGTGCTTAATCTTTTTATTGATCGCAGGAACAACTTTTATAAAACATAACGCCAATGCCTCTTATAAGGATTCACAATGGTTTCGTTCACTTTCAAAAGAAAAACAAAATGCTTTACGTACGCTCGAAGAAACGCTAGTAGATTATCTTACCCCTCCTGGATGGGAGGAACTTGTTGAGCTAGCGCCTTTCGTAGATTCTGTCGTAGATTCTGTCGTAGATCTTAGCAATCCTGATGATTTCAGTAATCAGTTTTCACAAGAAGAAGACGCTCCATCTTCACCCAACTCTAGCAGCAATTTTGATGATTTCAGTAATCAGTTTTCACAAGAAGAAGACGCTCCATTTTCACCCAACTCTAGCAGCAATCCGTATGACAATAACGTCTATAACAACAACACGTCTGAGGATGAACATCCTGGAGCTAGAATTATTGTTTGCCTAATGGCAAGAGTCATGACCTTGGGAGATTTAACCCGATTAACTAAACAAGAACCGGTGTCAGAAAAAACGTTGAAAAATATTTTAAGACATTTTCAATTGGATCCAAGACATAACAAGAAATCTAAAAAATCTTACCAAAAACTAGACTCAGATGAAAGTTCTGAAGAAGAAAGAGCACAACTTTACCATCACCAATTTAAGCTCCAAGCAAAATACTATGATTTGGGAGACATAATTTGGAACTTGATGGAGGTGCGACAGTCAGCTCATGAGTCTTTTACACTAGTACATTACACCGGAAACCCTACAACTTTGAAATCTGAGTGTGAATCTTTAGTGGAAATGGTGTGTAAGCTATTTCCTGAGGTTGATTCTAAGAGTACTATAGCTGAGCTTAGCTTTCTTAGGGAAGAGAGTTGGTATCTTTTCAGTAAATCTATGGTTATTTCGCAGCTTAAGGACACTATAATTGCTTTAGTTAACCTAATGATTCCAGATAATGGTTTGGAAGATAAATTGAGATACCATACAGAAAAGTTTTTCAGGGTTACACCTTTGAGCAAACGGGAAATCTCTGTTCTGAAAAGGAAATTTCGGACTCAAACAGAGGTTTCAGACACGCGCATCGTGCGACAACAGATGAAGCCTATTTGTCACCATGAATTTAATAACGGCCGCTCTGCGATTCGTGCGTTGCAGTGTTTAGTGAATTCTTCAAAAGACGAGAACGGGGACAAAAAAAAACCTAGATATTTTATTTGGGCATCTGCAGTATGCAAGGCATTAAAAGATAAACATATTCACCTTCCCCAGAAAATAATTGAGGATTTTGATTGTGCTAAGTATCCTAATTTTCAAAACAAGCGTGAGTTCAATAAGTACACCAAGGACCAAATCTTAACTTGTTACGAATCCTTATGCAATCTAGCACTCTTAGGGAAAGGCCAGTATCAAGATCAATTTTTACAAGAACGCCGTTCGGCTAATAAGCAAACAATAAGTGACTTATTTAATCGGTGGGGTGAGAAGTTTGACTGCTTAATTGACAAGCAGCAAATTGAAGATCCAGTAATTCCTCAAAAGAATAAAGAGTTAGATCAGTAATTCCCCTACTAAAGGTAAGAGCGGAACATCTTCGCTCTTATTTTAAAAAAATAAAACAGAACGCATTAACTCTGCTTAGTATTTCCTTGTGGTTTATGGAAAATGCCACGATTCATAATATTTTCAAGTAGGATAAATCTGCTAAAATTTAGATACAATTCTTTATACACCCACTTTTTCATTGCCCATCTTGACATTAGTTTTTTTTTAAATAGAATGAATTTGGGTAATTTTTGAAAAAATGTTTGGTAATAAATGTTTAATCTTTTTATTGATCGCAGGAACAACTTTTATAAAACATAACGCCAATGCCTCCTATGAGCAGTCAGCGTGGTTTCTCTCGCTTTCACAAGAAAGACAAGATTTTTTGCGTGAAGTTAGCCATGATCTTCTAAATTTACTTCGCCCTTATGGAAGGGTTAACGTACCGCTAGATCATGACAATTATAAGGAGGAGGAGTATTTTGAGAACGAATACCCGGAACTTGGAGATATAATCGAGACTATGGCTCAAGTTATGCGCCTTGGATATAACGGATTTAACCAAAATCAAGTGTCCCTGGAAACAGCCTCTGGTATTGCTACAAGGATTTTTAGATTAGAACCAAGAATATTAGGAGGTAAACCAGCCCCTACAAGTGAAGCACAAAACAAAAGAAACATCAAAGATAACATTGTTCCTAGTGAGAGGCTTTGGAAGTTGATAGAATACCGAGATGAAAATTGTTTTGACGACATAACTACGGATCGTGATATATTTAAAGAGTATTTCGATAAGCGTGAAACCGCCGTGAAGAAAACATTTCCTGAAACTGATTTTTCTAATTGGTTTCAAAAATTTAAAGCTATTGGAGCACAGTATAATTATAGTTATAGAAAATGGGCAATTAAGGAACATCTGCAAAACGCTCAACTATCTTTGATGGGACTAATGCTTCCAGGAAATGATTGGATTAAGGAAGCAAAACACTCCCTAAACAAATCCCTAAAGCGTACTTTTCAAATAAAATCTAAAATAAAAGCGCTTAAGAAGGAGTCATATTTTTCAGATACCGATATTTTAAATCTCATTATGAAGAGGATTTACAAGCCTGTTAGTGTCTCTTCCGCCATTCGTGGTGTGAAAGAAAAGCTAAAAGATAAGAACGAAGAGCAGAATTTTACTATAGAGTTTTGTAGAGCTAAGATTTGCAAAGTATTAGTAGAAAACAATGTCAGGATTTCGGAAAATCTAATAAAGTATTTCAATTACCCAAAATATGATTTAGTGAATTTTGAAAAATATTCTAGTGATGTAATTTTGAAGTGTTACAATAATTTAAGAAGTTTAACACTTAATGAGAGAGTTCCGTCTCAGCATCAAGTTTTAAAGAAGAAACGTTCGATGATTAAGAAGAAAATAGATGACATATTTGAAACATTTCCTTTAAATCATGACAACTTGATTCAAAAGCAAATGGAAGATCTAGTAATCTCCAAAAAAACAAAGATGTAAGTCAGTAACTTTCATACTGAATGTAAGAGCGGAACATCTTCGCTCTTATTTTAAAAAAATAAAACAGACCGCATTAACTCTGCTTTCTATTACCTTGAGCCTAGCTTATCATGACCTGAAAATATGGTTGATGGCAAATGTTACGGCTCATAAAAACCCCATTATGATTTGTTTGTTCCCAATCTAAGTCCTACCTTCTATGTTCCCAAAGAGAGCAAATAAGGTGTTCTTTTAATAAGCCATGGAGCATTATTCTTTCAGGCTCCACTTTTATTGATCTATATTATAATTTTTCATTCTATCATTTGTAAATCATTAATTTTGACATAACGCGTTCTTTTCTGGAACCTAAAGCTTTGATACTATCTGATTTCTGACGGAAAAAAATACTTAATTAAAGTTCAAAGCAAATGACATTCAGCATACTACTCAATGCTTTTTGCTTGCCCTTCTTCTAGACTAACTTCTATTTTTTAAAGCGCCCAAAGAAGTGTTTATGAGTGTAGAGTCAATTATTATCCTTATCTTAGCGCCAAAGTATTCAGTATTCTCTGCCAGATCCCAGATTTAGTTCATGCCATAAACCTTTTTATATATCATTAGATAAAACACTTTAGGTCAAAGCTGTTTTGGCCACCCACATTTCCGCTTTTATACGTCTTCCTTACCATGGTCTTTAGACTTTGTATTTCTTTCTGTACTAATTACTCTGAATTTGATTTATTGATTTTTGTTTAAATTTTATAGTATTCTGCAACGCTTCCATTGTAATATCTATCCTTTTAAATGGCGACACCTCTTAAAACTTCTTGTTGTATAAGTATTTTATCTAGGTCGTGTTTCGACCTATTAAAGCCCTTGTATAAAGAAAGAATATGTAGTATCATAAAGTTAAATTTTTTTTGAGTTAGTAAAAATGTCAAGGTGCTGTGTTATTACAGGTAAAAAAGCACTTCGAGGGAACTTGGTGAGTCATGCCAATAATAAAACAAACCATTTTTTCTTACCTAATGCACGAAAAGTGCGTTTAAAAAGCAAAATTTTAGGAAAAACAGTTTCATTTATAGTTTCTGCTCGGGGTCTTCGTACTTTAGATAAGTACGGAGGGTTAGATTCCTATCTTCAAAAACGTACTAAGCGTCGTCTCAATGAGGCGTTGCATCCGTTAAAGCGTGCGCTCATGAGGAAAATTACTCCCGATCTGTGAACGTTTTGTTTTTGTAATGTTTTGGAGAAATAAGAGTTTTTTTACTACTATTGTAGAAGGAATAATAGACGCTTTATCTTTATTAATTTTATCTATTAGTTTTTTTTTATTAGTAAGCTTTTTATCTTATACTCCTCATGACCCCAGTTGGAATGTGTGTGTTCGGGGAGTTCCTGACAATTTGATGGGAACTTGGGGTGCTTATGTAGCGGATTTTTTTTTTCAGTGGTTCGGGTTAGGCGCCTGGGTTTGGGTTTTTTCAGGATTTGGTACTTTTATCAGTATAGCTCTTCGAAAATCGTTCTGGGTTTGGATACGATGGGGAGTTTTATTAAGTATTTTGGCTTCTTTTTTCTTCGCTGTATGCTCAAAAAAAATAAATGCTTCTTGGGGAATTTACCCCCCTGGTTTGGGCGCTTGGATTAAAGAAGGGGCCGTATCCTTATGGATCTGTTTAGGATTGTTTGGGTATAGTGTTTTGTGTATTGGGAGTCTTTTACCAACTTTTTCTTTGTTCAGAAAATTTACGGAAATTTTTTCTTTTTGTCATAGAGCAATTAAGAAAGAGAACTCTACTGCGGACCATTCTAAGGATTCAATTCAAAAAAATTTCCAGTCTGAATTCCCTGTGAATATTCAAAAAAGATCCAGCACTAATTTCCTTCATTCTCCTGTAAACGTTAAAGAAGAGGAGAGAAAAAAAAGTGAGGTCTATCTAAATAATCCCGATACTGTACTTCCTCCTTTAGAGTTTTTAGCAAAAAATCCAGAAAAGGTTTCTGTTAGAACAGAAATTACTCAAGGCGCTATTGATCGTCTACAAACAGTACTGGAAGAATTTGGCATTAAAGGAAACGTGGTGAACGCACGTCCTGGCCCTGTGGTCACGTTATACGATTTAGAGCCAGCCCCTGGAGTGAAATCCGCTCGTATTATCAGTTTGTCCGATGATATTGCCCGTTCCATGAGTGCGCTTTCCGCTCGCATCGCATTAATTCCTGGAAAAAATCTTGTAGGCATAGAATTGTCCAATGTACACCGCAATATGGTCTATCTCCACGATTTATTAAATAGCCCCTTATACACAGAGTTTCCAGGACAGCTCGGATTAGCCTTAGGACAAGATATTGCTGGTCAACCTGTCATTGTAGATTTGGCGCGCATGCCTCATCTATTAGTAGCGGGTACCACAGGATCTGGAAAGTCTGTAGGAATCAGTAGTATGATCTTATCCCTTTTGTATCGTTTATCTCCTAAACAATGTAAATTGTTACTTATTGACCCTAAGATCATTGATCTTACGGTTTATGATGAGATTCCCCATTTAATCGCTCCAGTTATTACGGATTATAAAAAAGCCTTAGAGGCGTTAAAATGGGCGGTACAGGAAATGGAATTACGATATCGAAAAATGTCTCAATTGGGAGTACGGAATATTTTAGGGTACAATCAAAAAGTTCAAGAAGCGAAAAAAGAAAATCAACCCCTGATGCGAGAAGTACAGTTAGGCTTTGATACCGAAAATCGTCCGTGTTTTCAGCAACAGGTCTTTGAAACGGAGTTTTTACCCTACATTGTAATCGTTGTAGATGAGATGGCAGACCTCATGTTGGTGGCAGGCAAAGAACTAGAAGTATTAATTCAGCGATTGGCCCAAATGGCCCGCGCAGCAGGCATTCATCTTATTATGGCCACCCAACGTCCTTCGGTGGATGTTATTACCGGTACTATCAAAGCAAATTTTCCCACACGCGTTAGCTTTCAGGTCAGTTCTAAAATTGATAGTCGGACTATTTTGGGTGAACAAGGTGCAGAAAGCTTATTAGGGCAAGGCGACATGCTGTACATGGCCTCTGCAGGCCGTGTCATGCGGGTTCATGGTCCTTTTGTCAGTGATGAAGAGATTGAAAAAGTAGTGAATTTTTTAAAAACAAGAGGTGTTCCGGAGTATATCAACATGGAAATCCAGGAAGAAGACGGAAAGATAGACTATAGTCAGTCTTCTCAACATGATGCATTATATCAAAAAGCTGTGGCAATTGTATATCAAGACCGAAAAGTATCCACCAGTTACATTCAACGTCAACTACAAATTGGATACAATCGAGCTGCCCGTATTATTGAACAGATGGAAAAAGAAGGCATTATTTCCGCACCTAACCATTCAGGAAAACGGGAAATTCTTGTTGGATAATTTCATACTCTTTATCCTGCAAATTAAACTTTTTCTCATGCTATGCAGTCCTTTAAGCTATTGAGCTAAATTTTTCAGTATATTTTTCTATTCTGTTGGTGAAGACATACAACTGAGTTCATTTAACACGCACACCTCTTTTTTACTAAACTATCAGAAGGTTTGATAGTTTTTTCTTTACCAAAGGTTGCCTGCATCCAAAGAAAATGTATTAGAGAATCCGTAGGAATCCATTAAACTTCCCCGAGTAATATCTGTGCTGGCATAATGTAATGCGTACGCAGACACTAATCCCACACTAACAATACCCAGAGTCCACAGAATCCATCTTAGGTTTAAATGAAATCTCATTATTTTACCTTTGTTTAGATCTTTCTTAAAGAATACCCCAGAAGTATGAAAAAAATATTAATTTAATACGCGCTTCTTTGGGCAGGTACAGAAAAGTAACATCATTTTGAACATCTAAAATTTACAGTATCCAAAAATATTTATTTTTTCTTAGGAAAGTTTGTTTTTTGTGATTTGATCTGCTTTAGAAGAGCATCATCAACTTCATTGTCACTTAAAGACTCAAAGAGGTCTGTTAAAATGGCCCTACTCACAGTTCGGATATTTTTAACGAGAATATTATATTGGTCAGCCTGTCCCGACCGAGGCGTTTTAATTAAATATAAAGTAGGATTTTTAGCATTACTGGAAAACGTTTTCTCTTCAATCAGCTCCGAGGCTTTACCACCAGGTTTAAAAATTTGAATATTAATGGATTGTTTATCCGCAACAGCTTGTAAAAATCTATCAATATTTGCAGGACACATGGTATTATTTCCAGACAGCGCTCTGGTTACAAAATTCTTTTTGCCTTCTTGAGCATCTTTTGTTTGAGAAATTGATGCAAGGGCTTCAAATGGATCTAAACACTGTTGAGTAAAGAAATCGTTGGATCCAGAAAGTATTCCTACCAAATTTTTGGCTTCCTGAGAAAATTTACTCATTTGGAGCTCTGCAAAACTTTCTTGCATTTCTTTAGATAAATTTTGAAGTATTGTGTAAGTCTCATCCGGTGTCAGACCCAAAGCCCGCTCTACACAGCCGGTATGGTTAAAATCTGAAAGTTGCACATACGTTCCATTATTAAAGGAGTACGATGAAAATAAAGCGAGCGATTTAGGAGCATTTTTACTTTTTCGGACAAGATCGATGTATAATTGAGAGTCAAACTCTAATTCATCATTTAGCGTTTCTTTTGTCTTGGGAGAAAATACAATACTTCTACCATCTTTTCCTTTAAAATTCACTGTTTTCTGGATAACAGAATGTTGATCTGGAAGATTCGTACCCGAATATGAATTACAAGCATATCCTAGAAGTAAAAAAAATAAAAATGTACTCTTATTTTTGTTATTCATTATAATGTTCATTTTTCTAAAAGAAAGTATTTTTCATTCACAATAATAAGTGATTTTTATTAAAAAAATGCCAAATTTCAATGTTCTTGATAATTTTAAAAATAGCGTTTCATCCTGTCTCAAGACGTGCTAGAATACGAAAAATATAATTAGGATTGCAATGCTGCCTACGACACAAAGATTCTTACTATTTCTTCTGCGTCCTTTTATTGTTTTTCTGATACTTTCGGTATTGGTAGGAATCTATTTTCCGTCTTTTTTAGCCATCGTCATGATTAATCCTTGGCTCAATGGAACAATTTTGGGTATCACCTTCCTAGGGTTAGGGACGCTGATCTCGGAAATGCTTTCAATGTATGGGGAGTTTAAATATTTAGAAGCGCATCAGCCCCAAAAGTTGCGAATTTTTCCCAATCCAGCATTTTACTTAAGCTTTCCTATCCTTCAATGGTATCAAAGTGGTATGCACATTGATGCCAAGCTTCCATTGTCCCAATGCGAAAAGCGATTAGCACAACGCTTAAGATTTGGGCAATTTTTAGCAGGCACTTTAGTATTTGCGGGTCTTTTAGGAACGCTTTGGGGCTTATCTCAATCCATTATCGTTATGGCAGATATGTTTCAACACAGTATTACAGATGGTTCGGGAAAAGGTGATTTTTTGATGATCGTTCGAGATCATCTTTCTGATGCTTTGTCTAAAATGGGATTAGCATTTAGTTCTTCTTTACTGGGGCTTGGGGGGTCTGTGCTCCTTCATTTTTTTTTAATGCAGCTTCGGGTGCTTCAAGGCCAATGGTACGACCAAATTGTGCGTTGGGTTCAAGATAGTTTGAACAACAAGTCCAGTACCGATTTAGCACGACGCGCAAGTTTAGATGAAACCTTTACGCCGGATGTAATGGTACCGCTCTTAAACAGAATTTTTGTAAGTCTAGACGGATTTTCCTTAACCCACAAAGCACAACTTCAACGTTGCCAAGATTTAACGGAATGTTTTCTTTCCTTTAGTGCCAAAGTTCAAGATCTTTCCGAACTTATGAAAGGCCAACACCATATTTTAAACAAGTGGGCCCAAGAACAAATGACTAGTCGACACGCACTGGAAGTAATGGGACAAAAACTAGAAGATTTGGGATTTTCTGGAGACGAGGCCATTCGTCATGCTTTAACTAAAATTACGGTCTGTTGTGAATTTTTGGCCCGACAACAGGGCTATGATAGTCCGCCTAACACGACGCTATGATGACAGGTCCCATCAAAGAAACGCCCATCATGGCGCAATATGGAAAAATTAAGGCTCAATATCCGGACTGCTTAGTATTTTTTCGTTTGGGAGAATTTTATGAACTTTTTGATGAAGACGCGAAAATTGCTGCTCAAATTTTGCAAATCGTCTTAACCGCCCGACACAAAAACTCTTCCACACCGGTTCCCATGTGCGGTGTTCCTGTCCATGCCAGTGATGGATATATCGCAAAATTAGTGAAATCAGGATACAAAGTAGCGCTTTGTGAACAATTAGATGACGTTGAAGAAGAAGATCGTGCCTCTCATCCAACAAAAGGACCGATACATCGGGATGTGGTTCGTGTGATTACGCCCGGCACCTTAACAGAAGATACATTATTAGAGGCGAAAGAAAATAATTTTTTGCTCTCTCTGGTGCGATATTACCCTCAAAAATCTTCTCCTACGTATGTTATTGCGTACGTAGACATCTCTACCGGAGATTTTTTTATTCAATCTCATCCTTTATCTGAATTAGAGGAAGCGTTGTGTGCGTTAAATCCAAAAGAAATTTTGATCCCAGAACCCCTTTGGAAAAGTGATGCTGTTCCTTTTTTATTAAAATCTTGGAAACATACCTTGACTATTTTGCCCGAAAGTCGTTTTGAGATTGAGGGCTGCGAGCATCGTTTAAGTGTATTCTTTCAAGTAGAATCCACTCAGGGCTTGGGATCATTTTCTCAGGGAGAAATTTGCGCTGCCGGAGGCTTGGTAGATTATGTGGTACTGACGCAAAAACGTCAAGCTTTAAAACTGAGTCGTCCTAAGCATCATCGTCAAGATTTTTGGGTACGTCTCGATCCCTTCACCCGTAAAAATTTAGAAATTTTTGAAACCTTTTCTGGACACAGTACGCATACACTTGCTCGTATGATGGACCGTACTGTCACAGCTTTTGGAGCGCGTTTGCTGACGTACCGACTTCAGCACCCTACTCAAGATTTAGAAATTCTCAACACACGCTTGGATAGTATTGAATATTTTTTACATCAGGATGAAAAACGTACTGGTATTCATTCTCTTTTGAAAAATATTCCAGACTTAGAGCGCATTGTAACGCGCCTCATCAATGGAAGAGGACATCCTAAAGAATGGCTAAGTCTGAGACAAGGACTGGGAATGTTGCCTCATCTTTCACCTTTTTTAGAGCGCTGTCCTCTAGAAATACGGCCGCTCATCCCTCACTTAACGCACTATCAGAGCTTTCATCACACGCTATGTCAAGCGTTTCAAGAA
Source organism: Holospora curviuscula (assembly GCF_002930195.1). Lineage (GTDB taxonomy): Bacteria > Pseudomonadota > Alphaproteobacteria > Holosporales > Holosporaceae > Holospora > Holospora curviuscula. The sequence continues at coordinate 89,445 of NZ_PHHC01000078.1, forward strand.
AACGGATCTCAAGAAGATGGATGGATTAATCCCCAATATAGTCCCGCTCTCAAGAACCTGCGTCGCATACACCAAGATGCCGTTGAGATTTTAGACAGTCTTCAACGGCGCTATATTGAGATCACAGGAATCAATGCGTTAAAAATAAAATACAATAAAATCATCGGACATTATATAGAAATACCACCCCAGGCAACATCAAAAATGCCCTTTGAGTTTACACTAAAACAAACTCTTACCACTTCAGCACGCTACACGACAGGAGAACTCTGTGATATGGCAGCGCAGTTAGAAGCAGCAACACAAAGAACGCAAGCCTTGGAGGAAGAAATTATCCAAGAATTTACTCAATCTCTTGGGGAACTTCATGGAGCGTTAAAGCAGGCCTGCGAATTTTTAGGTATTTTAGACGTTTCTGTGGCACTGGCGGAGCTTGCCCATCAACATCATTATACACGACCTTTTTTAGATCAAAGCACGGTATTTCAGATAGAACAAGGACGACACCCCGTCATTGAGTGGGTTTTTTTTCATGAAAATCAAAAAAAATTTATTGCAAACCATTGCGAATTAACTCCAGAGCATCCTTTATGGATCATGACAGGACCCAATATGGCGGGGAAAAGTACATTTTTAAGACAAAATGCATTAATCGCTTTTATGGCGCATATGGGAAGCTTTGTTCCGGCAAAATCTGCAAAAATAGGATGTATAGATCGTATTTTTACTCGAGTGGGGGCTAACGATGATTTAGCTCGGGGACATTCCACTTTTATGGTGGAAATGTTGGAAACGGCCTGCATCCTTAATCAAGCCACAAAAAAAAGTTTTGTTATTTTAGACGAGGTAGGACGCGGCACTTCTACCCAAGATGGTCTTTCTTTAGCCTGGGCATGCGTTGAGTATATGCTGGAGAATCTTGAATGTCGCACATTATTTTCTACCCATTATCATGAACTGGCGGCACTAAACTATCTACCCTGCGTACGGTTTTTTACCTTCAAAATTACTGAGTGGAATGAACAAATTATTTTTTTTCATGAGGTTGTGGAGGGAATCACGGATCAATCTTATGGAATTCATGTAGCACGCCTTGCTGGGATGCCAGAGCGCCTTTTGGTTCGAGCACAAGAATTACTTCAACAATTTCGTGAGCATCCCCCCATGTCGAGTGTTTTATTGAAGAAAAATACATTATTATGATGGCACCACATATTTTATTGGTAGATGATGATCTACGATTGTTAGATCTTATAAAACGCTATTTACACCAGTATCACTATTGGGTTTCTTCTGCAACGCGAGTCATCCACGCAGAACAGGCTTTAAGTACGTTTCGATTTGATGCTATTATTTTAGATGTTATGTTACCAGAAGAAGACGGTTGGTCATTTTTGGAGCGTCGATCTTTTGATCTACCACCAGTTATTTTTTTAAGTGCTATGGGGGGACCAAAGGAGCGGGTAAAAGGATTGTCTTTAGGTGCTAAGGATTACATAATGAAACCCTTCGAGCCCACTGAATTGCTGCTTCGCTTACGAAACCTAATTCCTGCAGCACGTATTTTACAGTTGGGGAATGTCTGGCTAAATCTTCAACAAAAAGTCCTGTATGATGCGCAGCAACATATTATTCCGCTTACAGAATTAGAAAATAAAGTGTTAGTATACATGGCGCATCGCCCTAATAAAGTGATCAAAAGAGACGAACTAGTAGAAAGGTTTTTTAGCGCTACATCTAATCCTAGAGTGTTAGACGTGACCTTAAGCCGTTTACGAAAAAAGTTAGATCCGTCTAATACTCACCGTGGAATATTACACGCCATCCGAAACCAAGGATATATTTTAAAACTCCATACGTAATATAGATCAAAAAAATGTAATATTTCTAATATTCATACCGAATTATAAAATTTTTAATATATTTACTGTAAAATTTTCTAGTAAATTAAAACGCAATATTTAATGAATTATATATGGATGGTAGGAACTATTCTTTTCAGTGGAATGCTTCAAGCCTACAATGATAATGAGAGAGCACAACAAGAAACAGTAATCATAAAAATGTCCCAAGATTTATTGAATACATTAAATAAAAAATGGACCTCGAAGAGTAAATGGACCAATGTAAAAGATATGGTCCAAGATGTAGAAGCTATAGTCAAAGCGTATAAAATAGGAGTAGATTTTTCTCACGACCTCATATTTCGCACTCCTCCCCTTGATGCATTAATCAAATTTCTTATGGAATTAAGGCAAAAAGAATTATCTTTGCAAATAATACAAGAAAGCGTTTCGAATTTAGAAAAATATTTTGAAAAAGACACATTGGTAACACTCAAACCCCAATTTGCACACTATACTGAAAAGTTTTGTGCAATAGGTGCACCCATTGATGTAGGTCGGTGCACAGATACGCTAAATATTTTTTTAAATCCCCTGAAGAGAAAAAGTATTTCTGAAAGTCATGAAAAAATCACTGAAAGCATTCCCCAAAGAACCCAAAGTCTTGGAAAAATCGGATCTAAAAAAGAATCTTTTAGGTCTAAATCTTTGCAATCAATAAAAAAATTAGGAAGTTTTATTACAAGTTCTTCCACTTCTAGCAAAAAAAATTAGTCATAAGAAAATATTATCGCATACAAGAGGGGTCTGTTTGGAAAACGGGTATTTTGTTTAAATTGGCAAGTTTTAATAAGCAATTAGAATCCATGCTTCGAAATATTAGTATTTTTAGGCAAAATTCGTTTAAATTTCGATGATTTAGAAGATTTTAGGCGTGATGATCCCTTGTTTTAAGCAAAGATTATGGTGGAGCATCTATTTTAATAAGTCTTTTTAGGGTATGGCCATGTGTGGATGGGTTTATTTCATGATTCATCACTTTAAGCCCCTCGTCGTGAAAATATTTCAGACTGTCTCGAGCGAAAGATCTTAATTTAACGGGGCCTAAAGAACTTTTTGGTGGTATAAATCAAGACATTGTGCAATTTATTCATGGTCTTGTGTGGATTTTAATGGTTGAAGCATCATAGAAAAATGCGCCTTAAAATTAGGGGGTCCTTCAAAATGGGGACTCTATACAGAGCAATCTCTGGTACCTAAGGTATTTCGGTGGAAATCATTATTATAGATGCTACCATAAGCGCATCGTTCTTAAATAGGCCAAATACATCGTAACTGAGTACGTAAGTAAAAACAAACCATAGGATGAGATTGTAAATCATCTTGAATTAGGTACTCAACTATGGCAGGATAAAAAGGGAAGCTTCATGTCTAGACGTCCATAAAATACCCATTTAAAAAAAACAGCACTCAATTCTCTAAGCAAAGAAAAAGCACAAAAAGAAACATCAGCAGTATTTGAGGTAAAAACAATACAGTAATTAGATGGCGTAATCAATGTAAGAAAGAAATTACCATGCTAGAGAACGGTTGGGGTGTAAACGTAGACTAAAATATTCAAACGTAGAACTACTTTCTCAAAGATAATAAGCATACTGGAACTGAGTTTACTAGAGTAATTTAGTAAGGCTTTAATATCATTCTGTACATTGAGTATCGTTTAATAGTAGCCTAAAATGTATCAAGGAATTCAAATCGGGCCAATATAGCGGTAAGAAGATTAGCCTGAAGCCAATCCATTCAATTCTAATGGTTTTGTCTTCTAGGCGTTATGGAATGAGGCATGAGGCATGATTCATAATCAGACTGAGGCATGAGGCATGATTCATAATCAGACTGAGGTTTAGCGCTATGATTCAACACTGTTCTATGCAATGACTAAAATGGAAGAACCATTAAACCCACTAGGAGCAATGGATTACTTATTCCAGCGATATTACCAATTTTTTTGGACAATTTTTTTGGAATATGTACTACGATACTACGCTTTTTACCAACCAGTGTTTCACTTCTCTTACCCTCACTTTTTGTCTTTGCAAATCCTCTCTCTATACTGCTCTCGTGGATTTTATACAAAATGTTCAGGTGCTATATCGTTGATTGTTTCTGAATATTGATTTTTTCACAAGCCTCCCCAAAGGTAAAGTTTTTATCGCTAAAGGCTCATTTTTTAAGTCTTCTATAGACAAAAGCAATAGGCCTAGCGATCTCTTCTCATGGTTTAGCTTCGTTATTTTCAGTAGACCTCTTCGGAAACTGTCATTGTTCTAATTCCATGGTATAGACCCCTGCAATGAGCGTGAATCTCAGTCCAAATCTGTTACGTCTGTTTCTGTATGTATCAGAGATGATCTTGAAGCGTTTGAGCATCCCAATACCATTTTCATTCATTACCCGCTCACTGGAAAGTTTTCTATTTTTTCTTTTTTCTTCTTGCGTTAGCGGATTTTTCTTACCCTTCTTTTTTGGAATGTCAGTTCTACTATGGAGTGTTTTCAAGCCTTGATATCCTGTATCCGTAATACCCTTAATTTTAGGATGAATATGAGTTTTTGATTCTTTAAAACCCCTGAAATCATGACGTTTGCCCTTTGAAAAAGCCGTGCATATACCTTCTTGAGTTACTACACCTTGAGTGTTT
>NZ_PHHC01000078.1:95718-110533 GCF_002930195.1 Holospora curviuscula
ATATAAACGATGCCGTTCCATTCTTAGGCAACGGCTTTCCTTGCTTCCCGCTTTCTTTTATTGAGAACTGTTTCTATGACTTTCTAAGCTTGGTCTTTTAGATCACTGGTATAGCTTTTTCACATCTCTCACCTCTCTTTGATGTCAATCCTATACTTTATTCCTGCTATTTCAATTTTTTACGTGACTGGTTCTAAGTTTCCATAGTTTGATTCAAATTTTAATTTGCGATATAATGTGAAACAATTTAATTTTGGCTTTTTAAAAGCCGCAAAAACTTTGAACGATTTACATTCCGTATTTAAAGGGTATGCCCCTATAGAAAAAACTCAAAACTGTTTCGAACTTATTGCTCCTTTTAAACCTGCAGGACACCAGCCTCACGCCATTAAAACATTAGCACAAGGAGTTTTAGAGGGAAAAAGAAATCAAGTTTTATTGGGAGTAACCGGTTCAGGAAAAACATTTACCATGGCCCACGTCATTGCTCAACTTCAACGCCCTACATTAATTTTAGCGCCCAATAAAACTTTGGCGGCCCAATTATATGGAGAGATGAAGTGTCTGTTTCCAAAAAATGCTATTGAGTATTTTGTGTCCTATTATGACTATTATCGGCCAGAAGCCTATGTGCCTTCCAGCGGAACCTATATTGAAAAAGAGTCTTCTATTAACGAACAGATCGAGCGTATGAGACACAGCGCTACCCGCGCATTATTAGAGCGAAGAGATGTCATTGTGGTGGCCAGTGTCTCTTGTATTTATGGGTTAGGGTCCGTGGAATCTTATCAAGGCATGGCTCTACTTTTGGAATCGGGAAAGAAAATTCTTCAGTGCGATGTTTTAAAACAGCTCGTCCAGTTACACTATAAGCGCAATGACATTAACTTTAAGCGGGGTGCGTTTCGTGTGACGGGCGATCGGGTAGATATTTTCCCCTCACATTATGAAGACCATGCTTGGAGTCTTTCCTTTTTTGATGATGAGTTAGAGAGTATTCATGAAATTCATGCGCTTACCGGAGATCGCGTTACTAAATTAGAAAAAATTTTAGTGTTTCCAAATAGTCATTATGTAGCACCGGGACCTACTATTTTTCAAGCTATTCAAGGGATTAAAGAAGAATTAAAATTGCGCTTGCAAGTCTTACAACACGAATCTCGTCTTGTGGAGGCACAGCGGTTAAGAGAACGTGTCACCTTTGATTTGGAAAGTTTAGCCCAAATAGGAACCTGTGGAGGTATTGAAAATTATTCTCGATATTTGACAGGACGTCCCGCAGGTGCGCCTCCCCCCACATTGTTTGAATATCTTCCAGACGATGCATTGTTTATGGTGGATGAGAGTCATGTGAGCATTCCTCAAATTCGTGCCATGTCCGCAGGAGACGGTGTTCGAAAACGTACCTTAGCAGAATACGGGTTTCGGCTTCCTTCTTGCGTAGATAATCGGCCTCTTCATTTTGATGAGTGGGATCGTATGCGCCCTTCTAGTATTTTTATTTCTGCTACGCCAGCTGCTTGGGAATTAACTCAGGTACAGGGAGAGGTCGTGGAGCAGCTGGTACGTCCTACGGGTGTATTAGATCCGGTATGTGAGGTACGTCCTACGCATAATCAAATAGAAGATTTAATCAAGACGTTAAAGATACTACAGTGTGATGGTGGACGGGCTTTAATCACGACGCTGACAAAAAAAATGGCAGAAGATTTATGTTCTTATTTAGAACAGGCACAGTTTAATGTGCGCTACATGCACTCGGATGTAGACACTTTGGAGAGAATTCATCTTCTACAAGATCTTCGAAAAGGTGTATTTGACATTTTAATTGGAATTAACTTATTAAGAGAGGGCTTAGATATACCCGAGTGTCAATTGGTTGTGATTTTAGATGCGGATAAGCAGGGATATTTACGCTCTAAAACCGCACTTATTCAAACTATGGGACGCGCTGCAAGAAATCTTAAGGGGCGTGTTATATTGTATGCAGATACAATGACCGTAGCGCTAAAAGACGCTTTAGAAGAAACGCAACGACGGCGTCATTTACAGGAATTATTCAATAAAGAACACGGGATCATTCCTACTGCTACATCCTCTATGGCAAAAAGTATTTTAGAAGAGGAGAGAACTTCTGTAGTGCCCTCACATAAAAAAGCAGACGTTTCCACCCATTACTCAAATTCTATTGAGACTTTGAGACTTGAAATGCTTAAGGCTGCAGACTCTTTGGACTTTGAAACTGCTGCTAAACTTCGGGATTGGATGATTCAGCTTCAAAAATAAACATTACGATTTTTCAAATTTTTTAATTTTTGAAGGGGGTTATTTGTAAAAAAATTAGAGGATTAGACTTCACTTTCATAGTTTTTTTTAGTGATTTTAGAAATAAAAATATCATTTTCTTCATCTTTGGAGTATCTTCGAAAGCTAGTTAGATCCCCACAATCTTTTGTCATAGCTGCATCTTGACCTATCAGGAAGCTCTATAATTTTTTTGAAATTTTTAACACAAAATTTTTCAGAAAGTTTTGTTATTCCCCATTACTGTAGATTATTTTCCCAAACATTGAGCATTCTGAACTTGTATTCTGTTCTATATAAATGTGTGTATAAAAACTATAGTAATTTAGCTTGAAAATAGGATTAAATGTGTTATAATTATAAAGATATAATAAAAATACTATAAAGATAGCATAAAGACAATACAGCCTAGATTTAAAAGAAAGCGTAATAAAATACATAACATTAAATAATGCTCAAAAAACAAGCGCTAATTAGAGGGTGGATACGCTAGGCAAAAAAAGAAGTCATCAATCCTAAAGCACAATTAGAAAGCTAAGAAAAAATAAATCTAAATCGGCTAAAAATGTACCTTAAAAATAACAAAAATAAAACATGAGTAAAGATTGCTAAGCTATTTATGTCTATAGAAGACTTAAAAAATTAGACTTGAGTAATAACAAAACCTTTACCTCCGGGAATGCTTTTGAAAAAATCAATATCCAGACACACTAAACGATATATAACCAACTAACTATAGAATAGTTATAAAGAATAGCGCGTCAATTGAACAATGTTTAGAACGTTTTATATGTTTAGCGTGAGGCCGTTGTTCCTCAATGGAATGAAGGTCAGGAGAATAAGAAGGTAATTAAAGTAAAGTATGAATAGCATCCTTATTCATGACAACACCACGGTTTTCTGGGATGTTGGTGAGTACCATTTCTTTTACCCAACAAGTCAGTACCTTTACAGAACCCGTAAGCAATCTAATGGCCCCTAAACTAGAGCCCATCAAGGCGTTTATGCCATTTGTTCTACTTTTGGCACCCCAATTCTTGTTTTCCGTAAGAACGCTTCCCTTTTACAGAATAGCCGTGAGTTCTTGGCATATCATGAGAAACTCCATGTTCATCAACTTTTCTGTTTAATTCATCACACTTTTGGCACAATAGAAATCTTTTTTCTGGATCCACCTTTGGATGATTTAAGGGTTTTTTTATAGCGAACACCACAACGTCTTAAGACTTGCAAAATGCCAACAGTGCTAACCCCAAACGCACTCCGCTCACTCTAGATGATAGGCATCAGAATATATCGTGATAGCGTGTTCTAAACAGTTCATGTCAAGTGTTCTGGCTGACTTATAGCAAACTAAGTTTGGTTCTAAACGCGTACTCCCTCTATCGTCTGCTTCCTCATTCCAAAACGTCTACCCGATTGCTCATAGCTCACCCCTATTTTCTTCGATTATAACCATTCTATCGTTAGTTGGCTATAACACCTGAAAATCTTATATAGAGTAATGAGAGTGGTATAGAGATGACTATTTACAAGAACACAGGGTGGGGTAAGAAAATTAAAAAAACTGGTTGGTAAGAAGCGTAGTCCATATTCCAAAAAACCCATAGTATGGCTGGAATAATCAATGCATCGATTCCATAAGTATTAATGACTCTTGCAATGCAAATCTTTTAATCATTAGGTAAAACAGAGTTGAATCAACGCGCTAAAACCCGAACAAGAGATAATTTTGAATCGCGCCTTATTTCATAACGCTTATAAGACAAAAGCATTGATTGAATTCGTTGACTTCGGACGAATATTCTTACCCCCATATTCGCTCGATCTAAATCTCATTAAAAAATTTCGGGCTACTATGAAACGATGGATTAACCGTAACATTACTCAATGTACTGAATGATAGAAGGCCTTACTTGAATTCTTTAAAATCTTTTCTTCAAGCTCAATTACTATACACCAAAATAAAACGTCTCGGTGGTAATTATAAGCAGGACGTTGCGGACATGGTATTAATGGAACTGCTTTTACTCCTCAAGCTACATTAGTTAGGTATTGCTGAGCTTAATGTTTGGGACCTCTGAAGTGTATGCCGGCTTATTGGGAAACGTGAGCCCCCTATGGGCCTGGGTAAAAACCCTGCCTAAAGGTAAAGTGGGTTCTAAAACAGAAAGTGAAGGGCTGATTATCCATGCAAGCAAGCAGCTTATTGAGCGTCCATAAAAAGTGTAAAAGCTGTATTATTCCAGTAAAAAAAAGCGTTATCCTTTTAAGACTGAAATCCGTATCCATCACAAAAAGAGGATTGTTCAGATTTGAAAATCCTATCTTGTATCGTCTCACAAGTTTACCCCTTTCAAACAAGAACTGCCGTTTTTCAAAATAATCTCCAGTCTATGGTGAGGGTAAATATTAAGGGATACAAACCATTTATTCACAATCATAACGCTACTACACATCCAGTAAAAATAAACCTTAGGAGGGTGCTCGAGGTCTTTTAAGAGGGGGAATCATGGTAAAAAATACCCTACATGAACTCAAGACATTCAAAATTTTGCAAAATCAAGAAACAAGGCCGGAATATTAAATTTAGAATTGGTGCTGGAATTGTCAATTTTAAGAATGAACTTCTACTTCATGATCCAAGATGGGTAGTGGGGAAAAACATCTTCGATTTGATATAAGTTGTCAAGAGGAGTTCTTACAGATAATTGTAAATTATTATCCAAAACAATAGACGCCATGCAAGAAATTGCGTTATCTGCTTTTTATATTTTTTAAAGGAATGGCCTCGTTTTGAACCTATAAATCTTCAAAATAATGGTTGTGCAATTTTTAATACAGAGCTTCTCCCGTTCAACAATCAAATTTACAATGTATTAGAGAATATCAATCTACACAAATGCAAAAAGTCTTTTTTTGCTTGATATTAATGCTGTGCTCAATCAACATAAGTGGGAATTTCAATAGACGCGCCTTGATGGACAAAGAAGTCGATTGTTTCCTCATAATCTTACCTTTTCCCTGTTCTGGAAAAACCTTAGTACATTTTTTATATGCAGCGTATTTTTTGGATACAACGTATGGAGAATTAAAAGAGAGCGTTTGCTCAGCTAAAAAATATTTATTTGAGATTTTAGGTCATACTGTTAAACTTCTCTTATTCGACACATCTTTTAAACCACTTGTCAAACACTCGTTTGCAACATTCAAAACGAGAATTTCTGAGTCAAACCAATACTATCTTGACTTTAGAAAAAAAATATTTATAATTAGCTGTAATTTTTGTTATAGTTGAACTTTTAATGAGCACTCCTCCTAGGGTTCGTTTTGCACCCAGCCCTACAGGGTTTTTGCATCTAGGCAATGCGCGCATTGCACTGTTTAATTGGATATTTGCTCGAAAGTATGGCGGTAGTTTTATTCTACGCATTGATGATACAGATCAAGAGCGCTCCGAAACTCGTTATGTTGAAGCCTTAAAAAAGGACCTTAGGTGGTTAGAGATAGAATGGGATATTTGTTTTTCTCAGTCAGAACGCAGGGCTTTTTATTTGCCTTATATTGAGCAGCTCAAATCTACTGGACACTTGTACCCCTGCTGCGAAACACCTCAAGAACTAGATGTACAGAGAGCACAGTTACGCTCACATCATCATGCACCGATTTTTAACAAAGAAACCCGCCGAATAGATCCTACTCGACCTATGCATTGGCGTTTTTCTCTTAAAAAATGTAAAATTTCTTGGAATGATGGTGTACAAGGAATATGTCAATATGACACATCTCACATCAGTGATCCCGTGGTTATTCGAGAAGACGGAAGTTTAAGTTACTTGCTCACCAGCGTTTTAGACGATCAAGATCCCCAACATCCCGTCACCCATGTGATTCGTGGAGTAGATCATTACGTAAATACCGCAATTCAATCCCAAATATTTGAAGCATTGGGAAAATCCTCTCCAATTTTTATGCACTTGCCTCTTTTACAGCACAAAACCGGAGAAAAATTTTCAAAGCGAACCCAAGGACAAGGAGTGCAAGATTGGCGCGCTGCAGGAGCTTTACCAAAAAGTCTTAGTCAGGTACTATTAAATTTATCTTGCAACGATCCCATGCTTTCAAACACTCTGAGAGAAAGAATTTCAGATTTTTCTTGGGACTCGTACTCAAAAGCTTCAGAAGTACGTCTAGACCCTGAAGCTATTTGGAATGCGTCTAATTACTATTTCTCTATTATGTCTTGGGAAGAACTGCAGATTTATTTCGTAGATTTTCCTTGCAAATACTTAAAAGAAGCCCACTGGCGATGCATTTCCTCTAATGTTTGTTCATTTTTGGATATTCAAGCCTGGGATAGAGTTTTTGATCCTCAATGGTCTAGTCGCTATTGGGAAACAGAAGAACCTTTTGGAAATTTATTGAGAAATCCTCAATACGTGGAGGCTATATTTTTTCAATGGAAAAATAACCTTGATAAAACGCACGGGGTGGACGAAGTATACTGGAAAAAACTATGGAAGAATTTAACACAAACACTCACCCAGCAATTCGATCTGAAATTATCTTTAGTGTGCAGCACGATACGCTGGATGATAACAGGAAAAAAAAATGGGCCGCCTATGGTAACCCTATTCGCTTTATTGGGAAAACAATGTATCGAGAACAGATTAACACCTACTTCAGAAAAGCTAGAGCACAAAACAGAGTAAAGGATTTAGATTCTTAAAACAAGCGCGTAAAATGAGCAGAGCTATTACTCAAACTTTCATTTATTTTTTAGAATATACATCATACTAGAGACGCAATGATAGAAGTAGTACTGTTCAAAATTCTTTTAGACCGAAGTGTAACAAGCTCAAACACTATGAGCCCTAAAGAGCCGGACCTTACTTTTGGAGTTAGTCTAATACATAAGTACACATGACACTAAAACCACTGCGTAAAGTGTACTTTCGGGAAAATTGGTATAAAAGTATTGAGATTTTCCGATAAAAACGGTTTCCATAGCCTAAAAAAATATCCAAATTTTGAAAAATTTTAAAAAGCTTCGATGTTTTTTGGCATCATTATCGTTTAATTTAACACTATCTTTCAAAAAGAAGTGCCAAAATCGGCAGAAAGCGTTCTTCTATACTAAAAAAGCCTGGCCATCACTATTAACTTGGGTCTTTAATACTATATCCAACGAACGATAGAACGGTTATAATAGAAAAAAAAGAAAATATTTAAAGATCTCGTATTCATTGGATTTTTGTCGTAAAGAGTGAGTGATGAGGAAGCGGGTAGACGTTTTGGAATGGAACCATACAGTGTACAGAGGGAGTGCGCGTTTAGAACCGAACTTAGTTTGCTCTAAGCCAGCCAGCACAATGGACATGGACTGTTTAGAACACGATACACGATATACTCTGGTCTATCAGTTAGAGCAAGCGGAGCGCTTTGGGGTTAGCCCTGTGGGCATTGTGCAAGCCCTAAGACGTCTTGGGGTTCGCTACAAAAAAACCCTTAAATTATCCAAAGGCGAATTCAGAAAAAAGATCTGTTTTTTACAAAAAGCGTAATGAATTAAACAGAAAAGTGGATAAACGTAGAGTTTCCCATGATATGCCAAGAACCCACGAGTATTCTGTAAAAGGGCAGCGTTGTTAGGGAAAACAGGAGTTGGGGTGCCAAAAGTAGCACAAATGTGTAGAACAAATGTCTATAGCCGCTTGAATGGGCTCTACTTTAGGGACCATCGGATTGCTTACGGGTTCTGTAGAGGTATTGACTGGTTGGATAGAAGCAATATCCCAGAAAACCGTGGTAGTATCATGGATAATACTGCTTTCCATGGAGATAAACAGATAAGACGTGCTACACATTGTTCAATTGACACGCTATTCTCTATAACTATTCTATAGTTATTTTTTTATATACTAAATTCCATTATACTAGATGCAGAAAAGAAGTGAGTTATCGCCTCATATGCATTGAGCGAATATGTAATTCTATCCGTAATCCATGATTTCATATTAGTCCAGAATGTCTCTATAGGATTTAGATTGGGTGAATAAAGGAGTAAAAATATTGTTTTGAAGTCAACAAATTGGATAAGCGCTCTTGTTTTTTGGGATGTATGGAATGAAGCATGATCCATAATTAGACCAAGTTTTAGCGCTTTTATTCAATAGGGTTCTACCCAATGATTAAAAAAATCCGTATTGTAAGAACCATTCAAAACCATGGGAGTGATCGCTTTATTATTCATTAAGCTCGCTAGTATGGGTTCTTTTTTAATATGTAACACGTTTTTTATCTACGTCCTTTTCGCTTTTTTACCCCATTCTTTATCGTTGCAAATGATTGGTTCAATCCCATTTTCATCAACATGTACGAACGTTGTAGGGGAAATTTCTTTTCTTACTCTGCTCAGTCAAAGACAAAGATTTTTTTATCGCTAAATCTCAGCTTCTTGAATACTAATACGGTGTATCTTTACTTATATAAAAATTAGTATTAATATCTTTTAATCTAGTATCTTTAACAAATGATTTTACCTTTGAATAACCCAGTCTAACGTTTACATTCTACACGTTCTCTAGCATCCTACTTACCTTTTTTCTTATAGCTATGACACTATCTAACTTGCTGTATTTTTGTGTACCTCAAACACTTTGAATACTTTCTTTTTTTTATTCCTTTTCTCAGGTAACTTTTTTTAAACTGTTCCTATATACTTATAGACATCTTTTTTGTATGCTTAATGGAAAATGATGTATTGTAGTATTCATTGCGTATCATAAAACAATAAACTTTAATCCAGCGCCACTATAAATAGAGTTTTTTCACTCACTCCATAGTCACGCCTAAAATATGCAAATATCTTTACAAAACAAGATGAAATTTCACGAAGAGTATTATCATTGTTCTGAAACTTTTATCAAAATAACCACTCAAAAGTTTAGAAAATAGAAATAAGACATTCAAGGATGACAGAAGTCAAACCCATCAGTATTTTGGATAAAACGCACCCACTCTATCAGTGAGAAAATCGACTTAATTTAAATTTATTCATTGAAGGATTTAGTCAATGGTATTCCAAATTTCTAGGCAAGAAAGTACCCATTCAGGCTGTTATTGGCTTGCATTATATGAAATCTCTATAAAATGAGCAGTTGTGGAAGTGTTTTTTCAAAACCTATATTGGTAATACTTTTTTGGGCTATAACCATTCCAGAACACCCCTTAGTGTTAGGCAACAATGTTAGTAAAATTGCGTAGCCTCTTGGAGCAAAAGGTGTGAAGAAAGTTTTAAGTCACATTATTGACACAGCAAAACAGGAAACATTGTGCCCTAAAAAATTATTACAGAATGTTGATTTTAATACAACCGTACAAAAAAATGTATCACGTTTTCAACAGATACACAGTGATTTCATCGAATGCGTATTAAATATGGTGTAGTCGCAAAAAAGCACTATCATTAAAACAGCTCTATGTAGGAAATAGGTGCTTATACCTATACAAGCGCGATATGCTCATTCTGGTCAAATGAAACCCGAAAGAAATGAATTTAAAAAAATAAACTTATCCCAAAGGTGTATATAAAGAGAAGTTGTCAGAAATATTAATTTAAGTAAAGATGATGGACTTTCATTGTTAATCATTTAAGCAGTGTAATAATTACGGCAAGAAAACAACGCACCAAAAAAGTTCTATACTTTTCATGCGCCTGAAGTTGAATGTATTACGAAAGAGAAAGCCCATGAACGCTATGAAGTTGGATGTAAAGTGCCTGTTGTGATTCCCAGGTACTACCAGAAATAGCACATCATGACGGCTCGTATGATGAAGCCACACTAAAAGAGCGTTTATTCAAAGCCAAAGCAAATTCGAAGAATAAAATATACATTTTCAGATAAGAGTTAAAGCGGTGTAGAGGATTATTATGAAGGTATCAAAATTTTTATTTCAGGAAAAAATGGCCCACCGAATCTGTTTAAATAATCTTTAAAGGAAAAGTCTGATATTGAGCCCCTCATTGTATATTTGAAATAAGCGCATTGGCTTAGAGCCTGTATTTATGGATGAGCGATCTGCCTTAACAAGCGCATAGAATGAGCGATCACCACCCTATTTTCGGAAGCTACTACAGCAATTTCGTACCCTTTAGACAATCTTGGATAATGATTGAGCCAAACCAAAGTTCGTTCAACAACCCATCTTTTGGCGAATACCGCCCATCCTGGAGTTCTGAAATTTCAATTTTAAAGAACGTTTTCGACAAACGCTACCATAGTGTTTCCATACCCGGAATTGGCGCAAACGCTTTTGAGTGTCGGATAGTGTTGCAGAGCCTCTTAAAAAACATTGCACCCCCTATTGTATCATGTTGATTAGCGTTTGTGTGTCCACAACACGATGGCGTTTACGTCCCTTTATTTTTTTTCCTTCATCAATGCCTCGTTGTTCACAAGCCCCGGTATTTTTGACACTGTGTAAATCAATCCTGCGATAGCTCGGGTGTGCACTTTCACCAGCCTTTATTCGACGTATCTTGACAAGCGCGCTCAGTACTTTTTCTTATATTCTTTGATCCTGAATCCTCGATAAAACGAATGTACAATGAAGTATAGCGGACAATCTTTAGGAAGCATTCGCTATGGACATCCGCTCTTTATTATGTAAACTACTCCATTAACAGGCTCTTTTTTTTGGTGTTTACTTCTATTACTATACTTGCCTCATTCAAAATGATCCTTAACGAGCTTTCATTCATGATCTGTTAAATCCTTTATATTACTCATTCTTATTACCTCCTAGCTTCACTATACTCCCTCCGTTTATCCATGAATACAGATTCTTATTTTCAAATCATTTACTTAGCGTGACGGATGATAAAATGAATGTACTTATTATTCAGCTGTGCATTCAATCTCAGAAAAAATAAGACCGATGATGCTTGCAGAATCTTGTTTGATTTGAATACTTACTTAGGCACAAAATCTCTCGTACAACCAAAGCCATTACCCATGAAGTCCTCTTCCTTGAGCAGCCAAGGCAGCTTCGTGAATCATCTCACTCATGGTGGGATGGGGAAGCATTACAGAAGAGAGCGCCTCTGCAGTGCCTTCCAAACCTTTGGTTACCAAAAGTGCGCTGAGCAGTTCAGGACTTTCTCTGCCAAAGAGATGGGCTCCTAATAACTCTCCAGTTTTTTCTTCAAAGATAATTTTAACCAATCCTGGTCCTGAACCCTGCGCTAACGCTTGGCCGTTACCACTAAAAGAAAACCGTCCGACCTGTACATCATAGCGTTCTCGAGCCTTAGACTCCGTAAGTCCGAAACTTGCAAAAGGAGGTAAAGTGTAGGTACAGCCCGGTATCGATAAAGGATCTACAAGACGTTTGGTGCCAGAAATAATATGTTCCACACAAGCTATTCCCTGATGACTGGCAAGATGGGCTAACCAAGGCCCCCCAATCACGTCTCCAATAGCATAAATTGTAGGCTCATCAGTTTGAAACACCTCACTCACAACAATGTGACCTTGCGTAACTTGCACTTTAGTTTTCTCTAACCCCAAATCCTGAGTATTTCCAGTAACACCGATGGCTATCAACACTCGGTCTGTTGTAATAGAGCCCCGCCAAGAATAAACCTGGCTACCATCTCTAGATACAATACGAGCATGAATGCTTTCTGCCACAATTTCTACAGATTCAAGTTCACTAGCCAAAAAAAATTGCATACCTTGTTCTTGAAAAATTTTGTAAGCAAGACCAGTACACTCACTATCTTCCTGAGGTAAAATACGAGAACCTTGCTCCAATACAGTAACTTGAACCCCTAAAGCTTGATAAAAAGATGCAAATTCCATACCAATAGCCCCAGCACCGACCACGAGTAAGCGCTCAGGAAGCTGGTCTGGTGTCATTGCAGCTCGAGCATTCCATACAATGCTTTCAGGAATATTCACAGGTAACACCCTGGGTTTTGCTCCCGTAGCAAGAATAAGATGGGAAACTTCTAAACTCAGCATATCATGCCCCGTCACTTGAAGGGTCACGCTTTGTGATGTACACTCTTGAATTTTAGCCCTTCCCCCCACAAGCGTAATACCATGTTTCTTCATCAATCCTTGGAGACCTTGTCCTAAAGTTTGAGAAATTTTGCGAGAACGCGCCACCATTTTTTGAAGATCAAACTGCTGTCCTTGGATAGAAATACCATGATCTGATACTTTCGTAAGATCACACCAAAGTTGGGCACTTTTCAACAAAGCTTTTGTGGGTATACAGCCCCAGTTTAAACAGACACCTCCCAGCTGAGCCTCTTCTATCATAACTACTGAACGCTGGAGCTGTGCTGCACGAATGGCAGCTACGTATCCTCCTGGGCCTGAACCAATAATTCCAATATCATATTTCATAGCGTCTTGGTACTTATCACAAGATGATTATCTTAGCAAATCTCAAGAGGATATGTCTAGAGCATAAAAATATAGCTAAAGTCCGAAACAAAAAGTAGTAGAAAGAATTTGGCCTCAAAAGTTTTTGTATTCCTCTGGTCAACCGTGAAGCTCATTTTTTTTCCAGCGCATTACAGAAGTGGACTTTGGTAGCATAGTCTCTAAGAAAGTATTCCAGAAATCGAATACTTGTATACTGAGCCCAATGGATAATTTTTGCAAAAATCTTATTCTAGAGTAAAAACATGATTCAAAAGTTTAATTTACTACATATATTTATTAAAGTTAAATTATAATATAAGCAATGATCTATCACAATGAAAAAAAGATTCAATATATATCAAAAATTTCGTACCGCATAGATTGAAGAGAAGAAGTCATAAAGTCTATGAAATCATCTAACATCCAAAAAAATCAACCATAGATGTAGTATAAACCAACAGAATTTACATTAAAAAAACAAAGGACATCACCTACCAAACTACGTACATAATCTAAATCACACACAAAGCGAGAGCTTTTGCATTCAATATATAAAGCACCGTTCGAATGTCAGAGCAAAGGATAGTACTTGTGAATTTGACATACGTACTCGTAGTGGGAATATGGGTTAACACTGCTAGACTTCAGGTCAAAAAGAAGCGTTCACCTAAGTACGTCAAAAAAAATAAGATAAAAACATACACCCTGAAACGCTTGTATAAGAATTTAGCTTGAAGATGAATTTTGAAGAAATTCAAATAACACCTTATATCATTCAGTACATTGAGTAATATTACGGGTAATCTCTCGCTTTATCTTCGCCCAGAATTTCTCTATAGGATTTAGATCTAGTGAATAAGAAGGTAGAACAATTACTCTAAACCAAACATATAGCCAGATTCCCATTCTATCATTAGTTTTCTATAGATTATTGGTGTGATATGAGCTTGCAACAGTCCAATCATCCCTAGATACCCGCTCTAGCACCCCTAGGGTATGTAACAGATCCTGTAATACTAAAAAGCTTGCGTAATGAGAAGAGCATTGTTTCATTAAGTCACAAAACCCCAGACGCAGTATGATCAAAGAAGCTGAATTTTTCACTTCTACAGGAGTACAGTTTAAGAACCCGTCTTGACAGCTAGGCTGGCTTTCTGAGAAAATTCACGAAATGGGGGATCATAATAAAAAAGTTCAGGAGATTTTCTAGAGATTGCATAGTCTTTGAAAAAAATTAAGCTAAACAAACCTGCGCTCTATAATCCATCTGTTTGCCGGCGCTGCTCATCCAGACGTGATACGCTCTAAGCTTTCAATCGTCTTTTCAAGAACCTGCTTCACCCTTACTTGAAAGAGGTTAGGCTATCCTGAATCAGCCCAAACACTGTTCAAACTTAGATATTTTTGAATCTTACCCTCAAAACTAGAATACTCTGCAATCTCTCATGAGTGTTTTTGGAACATAAAATAGATGAGCGTATGCGTCGAGTACACTGTGACGTTCACGGCCTTTCGCTGTTTCTCTTCATGCATTCTTCGATCTTAGAGGCGCCGAGTATTTGTGCGCTTTGTAAATCAATACAGCAGGGATCAGAAAAGGGACTCGTTTTGATACAAATTTTCTCCACTCGTTCTTTCATCCTGTTTTCCCAAATTCTTTTATATCTAGCACGTTTATAGACGCTACAAATGGTTTTGTAAGCTGAAAATCAAAGGATAAAATGCTATTAGTACCCTGTTTTGACATCGTAATACCCCATTGATCCGCTATTGTTAGCCGTGCTTTCAGCGTTTAGCGTATCGCCTTGTACCCCCCATGATTCTTTGATCAAATTTTATTGTTTATCGCTTAAATCGCTTGCATAGGTCATATCACGTCCTTGCCAACATTTTTAGTACATTTATCCCTAACTGTGAGGATAGGGTCTTAGAATGATGTTTTTATGCATCGTATCATTTTCTTTTTTTTAGTGTAAAACATATAAAGTATTTAAATTAGTATTAAAGAATAATTTAATTTTTAAAGTACTTCCGAATAACTCTACCAGTTTTAATTTAATCCATCAATTTAG
>NZ_PHHC01000078.1:111955-119729 GCF_002930195.1 Holospora curviuscula
ACAGGCGCTGAAGTAATGGCTACGGATTTACGGGCTTCTGTTTGTTTGGTCTTGGCAGCATTGGCAGCAAAGGGAGAAACTATTGTAAACCGAGTCTATCATTTAGATCGAGGGTATGAAAATCTTCCAGGAAAACTTGCAGCTTGTGGTGCAAAGATTGAGCGCGTTTGCCCCCGAGGCTGGCGATAATTCTCCACTCCCCCCTTCTCTTCCTTTATCCCCTTTCATCATAAGGGGGGGGGGAGTTAAGGCTAAGGATTCGCGCAGAAGGATACTAGGCCAAGATTAACTTTTCAGTCGCGTAGACCTTTATGAGTGACCATGCCTGTTGTAAAGCGCGCGTATCTTTTAATTTAGGACAGGACAGTTTCCCAGAAAAACTTGTAATTCATGGTACAAACATGACGTGTGACGGTCCCCGACGACATAAAAACTGCCTGCGTAGCGTCTTTCTGAACCCTAGAATAAAGTAGCTCTGGTTATTAGAGTAGTGCCCGATTCGGTGGAAAAAAGGGCTGTCTGTACTATAGAATTTTTACTTCTTTTGGAGATTGAAGATTGTATTTGACGTAACCCTTCAAAGTAATTAAAGGAATTGAAAAAAAATCATATAATTATCTGTATATCAAAAAATATTATCAAGCAATAGGCTTAATGATTAGCTAATCTAAGATCACCCAGTACAAAACAGAAAAATATTTCCGTTTTCTAAAGAAATACCATGATGCACAGGCGCTGAACGTAGATTGTTGGTAGGTTTGCGCATTAAGCCTGGAGGCAGCCCCTTAGTGCAAGGTAAGCTTTGAATATGATAGCGCAAGACCACCATAGGTCATAGGGTAAAAATACCTGTTGTGTTCAGAACTCGGCTGAGCGTAAGAGATATCATAAGGTTTCTAAGAATATGAGTGTTAAGTTCATGTCTAGGTATTAGATGTTCTAGGTGAGTCCACTTTTTTTTGCCTCATATTGGCTGGTTGATTAATATCTTTTCTTTAGTATAAGCTTCAACAAAACGAGCGATGCAAAAAATCTTCCTCTTGAACCGTTTCCATAGGACACAAACAAACTTCCTTACACGTTGACAGACAGAGCGAGCGCGCATTCCTAAAACATTCAAGTACTATTGGCTGTGGATACTATTACGCACTATGAAAGTTTTGATACCCTCGCTGCGCGTTGCTTTTATTAGGAGGAAAGCTACTTTTGTTTATTTGAAAAAAATTAAAATATGTGATTGTGCTAGAATATCTTTTTTCTATACGAACAAACTTCCCTTTTATGGATTACTTTTGATCTTATAGCTCATTTCTTTATCTTTTTGCTTTAGAAAATTTCAATGAAAAATTAGAAATTTACTATAAATTTCTATATTTTATAATATAATTTATTTTGAAGGTCATACTACATCATTTAAAAATGAAAAAAATATCAAATTTATGTTTAGTTTTATGTCTGAGCACGTCCTTACAGGCAAATCCTCCACCCTCTGAAGCGCAAGGATGGTGGAAAGATACTAAAAATTTTTTTTCTAAAAACTCAAAAAAACCCTCTACATTTCTTGAACCGCAAAAAAATTCTGAAAATAAATCTTGGACAGAAAGTACAAAAACTGCAGCAAACAATGTCGTGAGCGCTGTAAAGATAGGCGCTCAGGAAGCTTTGACCGCAGCAAACAATGCTACAAAGGTCGTCAAAAGAGGCTACCGTGATGCAGTGCTTAATGCGAAAGATTCTACCCTCTACAAAACAGGAAGTAAGGCCGTAAAT
Organism: Holospora curviuscula; assembly: GCF_002930195.1. Taxonomy (GTDB): domain Bacteria; phylum Pseudomonadota; class Alphaproteobacteria; order Holosporales; family Holosporaceae; genus Holospora; species Holospora curviuscula. Next base: position 113,726 of record NZ_PHHC01000078.1, read on the forward strand.
TCTCTTAAACAAAGCTATAAGGAAGCAGTCAATTCTGTTAAAAATTCTGAACCCTACAAAACTGCGATTAACGCTTCGAATCCTCTGAAAAAAAGCTATGAAAATGCAGTAACTTCTGTTACGCAGTCTGAACCCTACAAAACTGCCAAAAAAGCTGCTAGTACCTTGGTAGAGAGCGCGCAAAAAATATTTACTTCAGATAAAAAGTAAACCATTACAGCCTAATAATAAAAAAAAGAGTGCTTTGGGATGAGCATATCAAACAAGACTTATTCATCCAACTTAAATCCTGGAAAGGTACTTTGCATTTTTTTCACCAAAGGATGCTTTAGCACCTGTTCAGTTTGTTGAAGCTTATTAAGTGTTTCCTGGCGCTCCCAACTTATTGTAGAAGCCTGAGAAGTGTGAATCTGTACCCCAATCTTGATTCCACACCATTCCGATAACGCTTCCCCAACTCGACTAATCCACTTAGGATCGGGAGGATCTTGTTCTACCCAACATAGGTATACTATGTTATTATCACTTTTAGAAAAATTTGTTTGTTTCATTAGCTGGCTGCGCAATAAATCTTCTTTGTTCTCACTTAAAAAATGAAGAAAATTACGAAAATCTTCAGCGCACTCCATCTTATGCTGAGAGATCCCAGAAGAATCTTGGCTCAGGCGTTCAGGACCTTCAACACTGGATGTATGCCCACTCCAAACGTCTAAAATCTCTTCTAGTTTAGGCAAACTTTTCATATGCGCCATACGAATCAAAATCATTTCTAGAGAAATAAATGGAAATGTACTTTTTTCCAGTTCTTCAAATCCATGAATAATGCATTGCCATAATGCAGTAATATCAGAGGGTCCAAAATCCGGCATCAAGGATGCCCAGTTTTCTTGGGAACGTTTTCCTGAAGCAAAATGTTCTAAAACAATATAGTACAAGCCTTGAGCCAGTTGTTCCAGTAACCGTCTTGGATCCACACCTCCATAATATAGCTGGCGTACATGGGATAACAGTGCAGCAGTATCTTGCTTTCCTAAAAGGCGTAATGTTTCGTAAACTTGAGCGTATTCTGGGAGCCCCAACATCGTACGTACTACCGATTCAGTTAATTCTCGTCCAGATAATAATATTGCTCGCTCCAACAATGAAAATGCATCCCGAACACTGCCCTCTGCATGTTGGACCAAAAGATCATATACCGCTTCTTGAGAAGCAATCTCTTCTTTAACACAAATAGATTTTAAATAAGACTTTAATTCTTGGTCTTCTAAACGCCTTAAGTAAAATTGTTGGCATCGAGATATAATCGTTTTAGGAATTTTATGAATTTCTGTGGTGGCGAAAATAAAGCTCACATGGGAAGGAGGCTCCTCCAACGTCTTAAGCAGAGCATTAAACGCATTTTTAGAAAGCATATGGACTTCATCAATAATATATACCCGATAGGAAGCCCCGCTTAACGAGCGATAGCGACAACTTTCCAACAGACCGCGAATATCTTCTACTCCGGTATGACTAGCGGCATCGATTTCTTGAATATCAAGATGGCTATCCAAAGAACAACTTTTACAGGAAGTACACAAACCACAAGGCTCTAAAGGAGAAATGCTTCGCTGATGTGCCAATTCATGACAGGTCAATGTTTTAGCAATAAGCCTTGCCAATGTAGTTTTTCCAACTCCTCGAGTTCCAGTTAAAAGAATTCCACCAGGAATCTTAGATTGCGTTAAAGCGTTTTGAATCATCTCTACAAAAGGATGCTGCCCCACAACTTCTTTGAAAAAGTTTGGACGATATTTTCGTGCTAAAACACGATAATGAGACAACGGTTCATGGGAAGACAACGATTTGACTCCTCACGATAAGCTACCATAACGTCGATGGCGCTGCTGATAGGTGGACATAGCTTGCACAAACTCTTCTTGACTGAACTCAGGCCAATAGGTATCTAGAAACAGAAGTTCTGTATAGCTAAGCTGCCACAATAAATAGTTGCTGAGCCGAACTTCCCCTCCGGTACGAATTAAAAGATCGGGATCGGGCCAAGGTGCTGTTTCTAAAGCCTTCGAGAACGCTTCGCACGTAATATCATTTAAGTTTATTTCCTGCTTCGTACACCGCTCAGCTAATAATTTCACTGCGTTTACAATCTCCAGGCGTGATCCATAACTCATAGCAATTTGAAGACCAAGACGATTGTTATGTTCTGTTAAGCGCTGAGCCCATTGAATTAAACTTTGTAAAGAATCACTAAAGCAAGATTTATCCCCCAAAATTCGTAAACACACACCCTGTTCGTGAAGTTTAACCGTTTCATTTTTTAGATAATCCTGGAAAATACTTAAAATTGTATCCACTTCTTGGCGAGGACGTCGCCAATTTTCTGTAGAAAATCCGTATACTGTTAAGTATCTTACAGAATTTTCTAGCGCTGTTATAATCACATTTCGTAACGTTTCTGCGCCTTTAACGTGGCCCATAGACCGATCTAGTCCTTGAGCTTCCGCCCAACGACCGTTACCATCCATAATGATAGCAATATGAAACTCTGATTTCAAGGATGCGGCATGTTAATTTTATACTTAAGGATCATTGTAAAGAATTTTTCAGAAGAAATCTACTCTAGTATTTGCTTTATGAAGCGCCACATTCCCATACTTTTTTGCGTAAATATTTTTAGAGCTTTATAAAACGCTCTCGGGATATCCTTATATTTTTTAGGGGGCTTATGGGTCTATTTGAAGAAAAAATTTTTGAGACGCTGCATTTTTCCCTCTTTATTTTTGGTCAGAGACTCTTTTTTTTCCTTAGTAGCTTCTGCTTCCTTAATCTCTTCTGTTTCTTTAATAGGAGTTTTATCTCTTACTTTATCCGACGTTTTCTTTAAATCTTTAGGGTTTAAATCATTTTTCAAGTCACTGATTTTTTCCTCAATTTGTTTTAAGAAATAGTGTATATTATTGTGATGGTCAAAAGTCACTCCTTTTTTCTCTGGAATAAAATTCTTTTTGTAAAATTTTTTCACACGTTTCTCTAGTGTTTTTAGTTTTGGAAGCGTCCACAAAGAGTAGTCTAGTTGCTCTAAAATTTTTGTTAAAGGAGCCTTAAGGAAGATGGTAGGAACCTCTTCAAGTTTTGGCTCCTGATCTTTTTGAACTTTATATTGTTTATAATATATGTCTATTGTATCATCAACATATTTTTCTAGTTTTTCTATATCTCCAGGCTTTTTTGATTTTAAACTATTTTCCAAATCACTAATTTTTTCCTTAATTTGTTTCAAAAAAATTTCTATGCTTTCGTGATGGCCAGAAGTCATTCCTTCTAAATCCAAAGGTAAATTCTTTCTGTTCAATGTTTGAATAATATTTTCTAACTGTTTTAGTTTTGGTAGAGTCCACAAAGGGTTATCTAGTTTTTCTAAAATATCTTTTAAAGGGAGCTCAATCAAGTTTTTGGGCACGGCGCCAAAATCTGGTGCCTCATCTATTTGCCCCTTATATTTTGCATAGTATTGTTTCATTGTTTCCTCAATAGATTTTTCCATTTCTTTTATATCTACAGGCTTTGCATGCACTTGGTGTACTCCGAAAAAGCTTATAGCGATCATCCAATAAAGTGTTGAATTTTTAATCATAATGTTTCAAGTAAGTAAATATTACATTAATATTATAGTATAAAAAGAATAATATTTCCTTAAAATTATCCAATAAAATTGTGAAAAAACTTACATAAAAATGAGATATTATATTTTATAGCGTAATAATCTTGTTGAACGTATAGGGATCAAGAATATTAAAGGAATAATTGAAAAGACTATCTTATACAGTATAGTCATGAGATGACAAGCTAGAAAACTAGGCATCGGATCTGAATAGCAGCTAAGAATGAGGTATACGTTTTTAGCATAATGTGTAATAATTCTGCGCCATTAATTTGAGATAAGAAGAATGCATTTTCAATCAAAGACGTCATTTATAGAGGTCTTTTTCGTAATTTTTCTAAATTCTGGGTTTTTTCGTGCTGAAATCACAAAAATCATACCATTTTTAGCCAATTGACTTACGATATCATCGCTATCATAGGTCTTTTTAGCCAAGAAATGTTCTAAATTTAGACCTTTGATGCGTTTTGGAGCCGATTCAAGTACACTCAGCTGGGCTATCCTCTGTGAGACCCATTCGCACCGGCATACCAAAAACATCCACGACTAGATGTATCTTGGTGTGAAGATTTTTTTTCACGGATCATTTTCTAATTCCCTTCGCATGAGGATGTACTTTGATTTGGGTAGAATCTATCATAAGTCACGCAAAATTGAGATGGACAATTCGTTTTTCAAGCAATTTTCCCTAGATTTTCTTGTCTCTTGAGTGAACAAATCGGCAATAAATATTGCGCCATACGCCGTAATCAGGCAACAAACCCGCCACAGAGCGCCTACTTTCAAACTCAAAAAACGCATTGATAAATTGCTCATTGTCTTTTATAAGAAGATCTTAAATCCCTGCTTGGCCTGAAGAATGGGCTTCCAAAAGGCTCCAAAATTATACTATTTCAGGAGTAAGCAAATCAATGAAAAAAAAGACTCTTATGGCAGGAAAAAATAAAAGCTTTGGGAGAAGACCTGCTCAAGCCTAGTGCCTCTATTATATAGTAGTTTAGCTTGAAAATGGGATTTTAAAAAATTGAAGTAAAGCTTTATATCATTGCGTACAGTGTATAAGGGCAATCCATCGTTTTATAGTAGCCCAGAATCTCTCAATAGGGTTTAGGGCGAGCCAATATAGCGATACGACTCGCCTGAATCATAGCGATTTTATCACTTCTTGTGTGTTACAACGGGTTATTGAATAAGGTATGATTCATAATCAGGCTTGGGGGTTAGCACTTTGAAGTCGTATTGCAAGACCCGGGTGCTACGAATAGCTTATTCCAGCAATATTATACGTTCTTTTGGATTATGTACTACGCTTCTTACCAACCCAGTATGTTACTTCTCCTCCCCTCCCCTTTGTCTTTGCAAAGTATCCTCTCTATACCACGGGCGTAACTCTGTACAAAATTTTTAGGCGCTATATGCGGATTGTTTCTTGAAATGTCTTTCTTTACAAGCCTTCCAAGAAGTAAAAAGATTTTTTATCACTAAAGCCTTACTTTTTAAGTCTTCTATAGACAGAAGCAATGCTTACATTTTTTATGTTCATGGGTTTCTTTATTATGTTCACTATACAGTTTTAGCGGATTTAAATCTATGGTTCCTGTGCTCCTTAAGAGTGCTTAAGGCTTGATTGCCTGGTTCTTTTTTACTACCGTATTCACCCTGTACTTACGCTATTTGTACGCATTATCACGATTACTCTGTGCGTCTTTTAATCATGAGCTATATTAGACCGCCTGCATAACGAGATGTCAGGATAACTCCATGGTGTAAATAGCTGCTATTAGATTGAATCTGAGTCCAAATCGTTTACGTCTATTTCTGTATTGATCAGATATGATTTTGAACCGTTTAATCATACCTATGACCTTTTCATGGGCTATTCTTTCGCGAGCCAGATCTTAATTTTTCTTTTTATCTTCTTTTTTGGCAATTTGAATTTGATATGCAGCTTTTGTATTCCTTGGTATCCAGTGTCAGTAATCCCGTGCACTTCTAGGATGTATTTTGGTTGCGGATTTTTTAAACAGCCTAAAATCATGACGTTTTCCGTTTGTACAAGCTGTATAAATAACTTGTTTCGTCTTCTTATCTACAACGAGTTGACTGTTTAAAGTATGTCTTCTCTTCTTTCCAGAATAAAAGTTTTTCTGCTTATTGTTGCGATTTTTTATACGCTTCTTATGCTTGACCCTTATCAATAAGGACAACTTCATATTCCATATTGCTTTTAAGGAGCGCTTTCCTACCTAGCAAAGCAAAATCAGGATGCTTGATGAACGTATCTTCTATTCATCTGATAGTTTTATAACCACTACTCTCTGATATCCCCTATGAAGATGCACA